>NZ_AYYR01000021.1 GCF_001435975.1 Secundilactobacillus collinoides DSM 20515 = JCM 1123 | reverse complement strand
AGCTAGCTCACGGCCTGGCTCCATGGTTGTTGCACTTGAGTTGACATTCCGGGAAAATGCATTGTTTTTGATAAGGATATAGATTCCTAACACAATGAAAACAAGCGGGATGACCCATTTTCGATATTCTTCAATTTTTTCTTTAAGGACTGGCAGGTTCGCCAGTTTATAACCGGTAAAGCACCAAAGCAACGTCATCATCGCGTAAACCACAATGGTAAGTACCGTTTCAGCTTGATTGTATTGGGAAAAAAGCGGTACGTAGATTCCAATATTATCGGCGCCGTTTGAAATCGTCAAGAGACAAATACTGAGAATTTTAATGACGGTAAACCGGCTATATTTGATTGATTTGGGTAAATGACTGTTGTCGGTCTTACTTCGAAAGTAATAATCAAACCAGTATTTAATTCCTAAACAGATTGGCAGCACTCCCAACCACTTCAACAGTCCGGTGGTTAAGAAACTCAACCCATAATCGATTAGCAAACTGAAAACGACTAGACTGCCAATTCCCATTATTTGCCCCAAAACGATCTGATATTTTTTATACTTTTCTTCTTGAGTAAAGAGGAGTGTTAGGACCACAATATCGTCTAGGTCTGAGCTGATAAATGACACTACCCCCGTAATAATCAGTGCTAGCATTATAGAACCTCTGTATCCGCTTTCATTTATTGCTTATCTTTTCATTTTAAGTGATGTACTGCACATATTCAAGCGTTTATATTGTTCAGTTCGTAGTCGGCAAAAATTGTAAAAGCGTGTACTGACAAGGACACACACAGGAATTGCCCATCGGGGATTTTTCAGAAAACAAGCATGGCAGAACTTTAAAGTAGTTGCAGATTAGTATCGTTTCATATGACTATATTGACAATTTTGAGACAATATAATAGTACTTCGAATACGGTGTGGTATGAACCCCGTTAAATTGGCACGACGATTTTTAAAGCAAAACAATATTGTGGTATTTTTAAAAAGTTGTTTTATTCCAAAAATGGCGTGGTATTTCGCGTAAACTAGAAGGTAGTAATGTGCTGATTGTGAACCGGTTTTTCAAGGCAGCATGTTAAACAGTCGGGAAGGAAGCTCAGATTTTGACATCATCAACTAAAAAAGGCACGCAGCTTGCGATTGGGTATGCGTTGATTTCTGCGTTGCTCTACGCATTCTATCCACCGTTAGCAAAACTATTGATCCATTCTGTACCAGTTGCTATTTTATCCAGTCTGCTTTACCTTGGAACAGGGCTTGGCACGTTGTTGATCTACCCTGTGGTCCACCATGCAGCACATACAAAGAACGGGTTGAAACACGCAGATATTCCAGCACTGGTTGCCGTCATCGGCTTCAATATCGTAGCCAGCATTATGATGAATTTAGCATTGAAATTAAGTGATGCTGGAACCGTTTCACTGCTGGGCAATTTTGAAATTGTGGCCACTTCTGTGCTGGCGCTTCTCTTTTTCCATGAACATATTTCTCACGGCCTCGGGCTGGGCATCGCGGTCATCACCATAGCCAGTATGCTACTGAGCTCAACCGGAGTCACACACTTTTCTCTTTCAATCGGTGCAATCCTTGCCATTTTTGCAACAGCATGCTGGGGGCTGGAAAACAACCTGACACGCGTATTATCAGACCGAGATCCGTTACAAGTCGTTATTGTGAAAGGGATGGGCGTTGGTATCGGAAGCCTGATTGTTTCGCTTTTTCTGCATGAAAACTGGCCGACAGTCGGGACGATTATCGCAGCATTGGTTCTCGGATTCTTCGCGTATGGCATCAGCATCGTGTTTTATATTTTATCACAACGGTATATCGGTGCGGCAAAAACAAGTGCCTATTATGCGGTATCACCTTTTCTGGCGGTTATCCTGTCGTTTTTCATACTGGGTGAACGCCCAACTGCATTGTTTGGCGTGGCATTAGTATTGATGATTATTGGAACGGTGTTGGTGACAAAGGAGTAGAGAGTCGCCTCTGCTCCGCCACCTGCCTTGCGGAAACCGTTGTGGCTATGAGGCCAAAACCCACGTCCCAAGCACTACTCAGACGACGAATCCAAAAAGTCCGACTTAAATTTTTGGCTCAGAGTCCGTTCTACAGTAGCCCCTTGTCTTGCGGAGGATTGTTTCAGCACGGTTACCTAAGAGCACGTCGCAAGCAAAACTAAGGCAAATACCTCAGAAAAGTCCGGACTTGAATTTTTTGACCCAGAGTCGCTTCTGCGGAACCTCTCTGCCATTCGAAATCAGGCATGTCTCTAACAAGGTAAAAGCAAGAATTCTGATAGCTGATGTATAGATAAACAAGCTGATAGTCTAACAGTTATCTAACACGGAAAACGCGCTCCAGAGGAACACTCCTCCGAAACGCGCTTTTTGTGCCGAAAATAGTCCGTCTGGCATTTTCATGTTTGATGCCAAAACCTAGTCAAAAATCAGCGATTGATGCCGTAATCAATCATAGCGCCAAATACAAACACCAGCTCCTGCTCAGGCGACTTATATTTTGGTCTTTAAGCTTTTTCAACAGGTTTAATGCGTATACAACCAAACCCGCAACGTCAATAAGTAATCCTCAATAATGGGTAAATCAACGTTTTCCGGCAATAGTTTATCCAAACCGTCCACGGTCTTTTGTGACCACGGATGGCTTTCTTTTTGTTCAGCAATCAATGCTAATTGTGCAGGGGTGAAATAGGCGGCCAATCCTGGTCGTTTAACGTTTCCAAAGCGATAACGCATACCCACCGTCCAAAGATACAGGTAGAGTTTTTGCTTTGCGTCATCGGACAAAGTCATCACATCGGTCAGGGCATCGATACGCTTGGTCAGATAAGTTTCCAGTTCCCTGTCCGTAACCGAGAAACTCGTGGTGAACTTGCCTGGGACAACTTCGGTCTTCAATAGATCTAGAATCGCTCGGATGATGTTTGATTCGTGGCCTACAGCACCGACTTTCTGGTCGTTGGTCGGGTCCACCACAATTTTATAAGGGTGAAGGAATTTTGAAATCCAGTTCAAATCGTGACGCAGAGTCTCTTCGTCTGTTTCCATGTAATCTTTTAAGTCAGTTAAGGTTTTGTGTTGAGGTGCATGCACCAGTAGCCAAAGGGCGAGCTGGGTCTGCCGTTCAACAAGCTCAGGATTCATGTCTCTAATCATTTACAGTCCCTCCTAATCGGTAAAACCAGTCGTGAGTTATTTCACGTTCATCTTCATTTTCCCAATATTTGGCGAGTGTGTCAATAGATTTGAAAGAATTTTTGAAACGCTTTCAGAGTTTTATTCAGTTGCATAACATCGAAATGGTATAGTCGTGCAAATCGCCAAGAATTATAGTTAATGAACGTATGTAAATAAAATGGTCTTGATAACATTTTTCACAAATGTTCTTGCTTGACTTAGTATCGGTCAGCCGATATGATAATTGGCAATTAAGTTCACGAAGGAGGACCACGGATGATGACTCAATTAAATACATGTTGTTGTGCACCCTATTTCGAATTGTCGCCCGTGGTTTTTAAAAAGTCATAATATCCCAACACTGTTTGCGGACCATGAATGGCAGTAACTGGGAATTTATGGCCACGAAACCACCGTGTCGATGTTTATCGGCCAGTGGCTTTTTCGTGTCTTAACTCGTGACCAAGGGGGTGATCCGCATGGTGGGCAGGTGTTTAGTCAAGAAGCTGTTTGCTAGTCGCAACATACACAACCAATTGGGGGAATTGAATAATGAAAGTCAAAAAATGGCTCCTTTCTGTAATGGCGGTCATCTTCGTGGCCGTTTTGACAGCTTGCGGCAAGTCGTCTAGTGCGCCGAAACAGGTACTGAATTTGAGTGCCGCCGCACCGCTGGATACGATCGATATCTCAAAAGCCATGGGCTATGGGCAAACGGGTAACGTCTATGAAAGCATCTTTCGCCTAGGAAAGAATGGCAAAACGGTGCCTGGGCTGGCTAAAAGTTCACGTGTGTCAAAGGATGGATTGACCTGGACGTTTAACTTGCGTAACGCCAACTGGAGCAATGGTGACAAGATCATTGCCCAGGATTTTGTTTATTCATGGCGCCGAACCATCGACCCGAAAACGAAATCCCAGTACGCATACCTGTTTAGCGGTATCAAAAATGCGAATCAGATCAACGCTGGGAACGCTAAGGCTAGCACTATCGGCATAAAAGCAGCGGGTAAACGCACCGTGGTCGTGACATTGGATAAGCCAATTGCCTACTTTAAAATCTTGATGGCCTACCCATTATTTGCGCCGCAGAACCAAAAAGTGATTGATGAGTATGGTAAAAAATACGCCACGAAGTCACAGTACATGGTCTATTCAGGACCCTTTAAAATTCAAAATTGGAATGGGACAGGCAACAAGTGGCAGTTCGTCAAAAATGACCAGTACTGGGATAAAAAAGTGGTCAAATTACAGAAAATCAACTACACGGTTGTTTCCGATACCACGACCGGCCTGGATCTTTATCAGCAAAAAAAGCTGGACCTGACACCGTTGGCAAACCAGCAAGTGAAGAATTACAAAACCGACAAAGCCTTCAGAGAATACCCATATTCGTATGTGAGCTTCCTGAAGTACAACCAAAAGGATGCCAACGCGCAACGACGCGCGGCCTTTAATAACAAGCATATTCGGCTTGCCTTGTCACTCAGCATTGACCGGCAAGCGTTGACCAAGAAAGTCCTTGGTGATGGGTCGCAAACACCAACCGGGTTTGTCGCGACTGACTTAGCGCGTGATCCGAAGACTGGCGAAGATTTTGCCAAGGAACAAGTAGTGAAGAATACCGTCAACTATAATCCCAAACTGGCAAAACAGTACTGGGCAAAGGGACTAAGAGAAGCCGGGATAGCGAAGCTTAATTTTACGTTGTTAGCAGGCGCCGACCAAACCGCCACCAGTCCATTGACACAGTATCTGAAAGCCCAGTGGCAAAAAGAATTACCAGGTCTAACGGTCAGTTTGAAGGCGGTGCCGACTCAGCAGATTGCCTACCAGCAAAGCGCCAAGGGAAACTTTGATGTGCTAGTCTCCGGCTGGGGTGCAGACTTTAACGACCCGATTTCCTTCCTTCAGATACCGATGACAGGCACCTCTTACAACTATGGCGGGTACAGCAATAAACAGTACGACGCTTTAGTTAAACGGGCCAACAATCAGGACGCAAACAACCCAGATACACGTTGGCAAGACTTGGTCAACGCCGCGAAGCTTCTCAACGCTGACCAGGGGATGACACCCCTGTATCAACAAGTGACTGCTTATCTGCAACGCAGCGACGTTAAAGGTATTGTCCACAATACAGCCGGGACCCAGTGGAATTATAAGACAGCGTATATAAAGTAGCTTGGGCACACGTTTTGGCAATCACAAATGCTTTTTTTGCCGGAAATGGCATGCTTCAAGGCTGCACACGAAGGGCTATGGGTCATTTTGCCAAACAGAAAACGGGTTAATGATTAGTCATTGAGATCATGATGATAGGCAGGGCCTACCGCAAATCACCCAAAAACAGATTGGAAAAACTTACGTATTAACGATGGCCGTCTGCCAGCCATGAAAAAAGGCCTCCTCTGAAAATCCTGAATGGAATTTCAGAGGAGGCCTTTTACTGTTTTGGGAAAAATCGGCATTGGTCGAACGTTCTTCGCCTGGAATTATAAGTGACATAAATCAATAAGTGTTTTATTAATTCTGAGGTAAATCTGTAAAATTGACAAGACTACCACCAACGATAAGCTTTGAATTATTTCATTCAGAGCGCAACGAACGGCCTCACACCACATAACAACGATTTTTACTTGTTTGATACACACATGGCATATTTGGGTTCGCTGCAGTCTAATCAAAAGACTAATCTTTAAATAAAAGCGCTCTTAAATGCTGATATAGCACGGTTTGTAGCACAAAAGATTACAGGAATATTTCAAACGTGATTCTTGACACAAAATATTAACTATCATGATATTTTTTGGTAACTGAGCTGTAGCACAAGAGGTGTAACTTAGTAAGCGTACCAAATGAGGAGGAATTGTTTTGAAGCGAAAGCATGGACATCATTTCTATATGAAGGTAGGACTATTAGGACTACTAGGGCTGGGACTTGGCGCTAGTGGTCACACCTTGGCCCACGCCGACACGTATGTGAAAGAAAGCAGTATGACGCCCACGACATACGTTAAAAAGAGTACCGCCGGCGCAATGTACAATTTATCGATCAGCAGTTCAAAGGTCACATTTTCAAGTAAGACCCACTACTTGTCGAACTATCCCAATACAACCTGGGAAGCAACAAAGAAACTTTATGAGAAAAAATCAGACGGCGTTACATACCTGTACTACTACGTGACCAGTAAGTCTGGGAAGGTCAGTGGTTGGATCTGGAACGGCTACCTCAAGACAGGTGCCACGTACGCAACCGTGTACGCTCAGGCCAAAAGTGAACTGGGAAAGTCATATAGTTACGGCGCCACTGGCCCGTCATCGTTTGACTGTTCTGGCTTGACCCAGTACGTATATAAGAAGGCAGCTGATAAGACGCTGCCGCGAACCGCGCAATCGCAGTACAACGCCTACACCCATGTCTCAAAGTCAAATCTTGAGAAGGGTGATCTGGCGTTCTTTGGAACAAGTACGGGCAGCATCACCCACGTTGGGATGTACATTGGCAATGGTAAGATGTTGGACGCACAGGATGACGGTGTCATTACGGAAGCAATATCGGCACCATGGTGGCACGTGGTTGGGTACGCTCGACCAGAAACATTAGCGGAGTAGGAATAACCGCATTTGGATACGGAATATATTGTAAACGGCATTGCGGTGTGATGAACATTGGCGCAGCCGTTTAAATAGAGGAAGGATATGATTTTTTGAGTGAGACATATAAACGTCTCGGTGGTCATCGATTGATCATCTGGCTGTTTACAGCAATTTTAGTGGTATTCGGGAGCCTGAGCATGGCAACAAAGCCAGCCAAGGCTGCCGTGGGAACCTCGATTCCCGACTTATCGGAGTGGCAAGGTAAACTGACTGCAACTGAAGTCCAGAACTTGAAGAAGACGGTACCATACGTCATCTTACGGGTCCAGTATGGGAGTGACTACAAGGATAAGGACTTTGCAACAACGGCTGCACTATGTAAGAAATATGGGTTGGAATACGGGGTCTATTCATTTAGCCAGTACTCCAGCACCTCGAACGCCAAGACAGAAGCTAAGGACTTGTACGACCGCGCACCTGACGCCGACTTCTACGTCAATGATTACGAAGACCAAACGGTAACGAGCGGGACCACGAATAGTGCCACGGCTGCCTGGTACACAGAATTACGGTCATTAGCCCCACATAAACGAATCCTGTTCTATTCATACAACAGTTTTGCAACTGAATATGCGAACACGGCCATGACAAAATATGATGGATACTGGCTGGCCGCTTATCAATCAACCGAACCAACGACGAGTCATGTGCTCTGGCAATATACCGACACTTGGTCATCAAGTGCCCTGGGTCAAAAGGTTGACGCAAGTAAGGAACACAAGAAGAACAAGAGCTGGTTCTTATCATCACGGGCCATCACTTACAACAAGACGGTGAAGATCAGTAAGTCCGGTTACGACATTTGGAAGAGCCTCGTGTTCACATCAAATGCCGGGACTGCCACTGTTGGCAAGACTTACACAGCAAAGTATTATTATAATCACTACAATGGGCGCAAGTATTACTCACTGTATTCAAGCGGGAAGTGGGTTGGCTATATCAACGCTAACGCCGCTACTGTCACGGACTAATTGAAAGAAGGGCTATCAATGTTAAGAAAACAAAAGTTAATCACGGCGGTTGCCACTCTGGCAATCTGTGTCGGCGCCGGTGTCGGCTTGAATAAAGCTGCCTCACTGATCAGTGTTCAGGGGGATTCTGCTACCAGCACCACCCAGTTATCAGTACCAACTAAGGTTGATTCTGATGGGTCAACGGCTGAGGCCAGTTCCGTAAGCGGGACTAACGCCAACGCTAAGGTCACTTATAAGACGACGGATAACAACGATACGACCGCGACTTATAAGCAGCAGACCAAGTCGTCAAGCAGCAATGCAGCTTCAGATGTTTCTGCTGCCACGCACGGTGGTCAGACCATCACACTGACGAACGGCACCAAAGCTGAAGAGCAGGGTGTCATGGGTCATATCCTCGTCAACTGGAAACAGGGCGACTGGACCGTGACTGCGGTTACGGATACGTCGACAATTGCCCACTCTGATCCATCAACCGTTGCTTCTAAGGTTTCAAAACAACTCAAGAGCAACAACATTACGAACCAGAGTGTAGACAAGGGTGCTGTTACGGTTTACGATACGGCGCAGGACTCACAAGCCAACGAAATTACTTGGCAGAACAACAAGAAGGTTTCCTCGGTTTCAAGTCAAACTTCTGACACCGCACTGCAAATTGCTAAGAGTGCACTGAAGTCTGATAACTAGACTCCGGGTGCTTGATTTATAGGATTGAAAAACGTCTCAGCGTTTGCTGGGACGTTTTTTTTGCAAAAGGTGCTACATTATTTCCGTCAGTCAAAGAAAAAATTGGCGGCTTCGTAGCTCTCAATGTACCGCTGCCGAATCCTGCAATGACTTCGATAAGTCCAGGACTGACATTACTGGTCTATTAAACTGAAAAACGCAAATCAATAGCGAGTTTTCAGGACTGAGATTTGAATCCTTGCCCAAAAAGTGGTCGTGATTCACGGCGCGTGACACGCAGCGTTTGAATTATTTCCCCCCAATCTGGATCACGATTCAAACAAAACACCCCCACCAAATCATGCAAAATCTGGTGAGGGTGTCTATACTGGTCACTCGTTTTCTGGACGAGCAACATGCTTGATGAATTACTAGTTTAATAGTAATTCGGACTTCATTATATAAAATTAAAACAGGCCTGTCTATATTTTTACCCAATTGTAACCGCGCTTTAAAGGGCTTGAAACACCCTCGCAACAGGCTGTTACTTTATTTATACATCAGCAGGATAGAATCATTGAATGATGAATCCAATGGTTATTTTAGTTTCGGCAGCACCGATTTTTTTAGAAAAATCACCAATTGGTCATACTGCTCCTGATTCTTTGGTGTTGGAAACTGGGTGAGGTCGATGGTCGGCGTGTGCAGCTCGTCACGCAGTTTGGTGACAAATGTTTTGCGCGCCATAAAGTCCGTGTCGCCTCTATGACCGCCAATCGAATAAAATTGCATGAGTAAGGACTCTTTTCTTTAAAATAGGATTATACCGGCCATTTTTGCCAATCGTAAGCCCATAAAATAGCCATGGTGCCTGCACCTACGTGGACGCCTAAGACGGGCCCAAGAATGCTTTCATCAATGACCATGTCTGGGAAACTTTGGTGCAGATCAGTTACCCACTGTTTTTGGCGGAGCGCGTTATCTGCGTTGATAACCGTAAACCGTAACGGCACAGTGCTTGTTTCGTACGCATTGGCGACCTTCTTCTTGATGGCGTTGTATGCCCGATGCATGGTGTGTTCACGTTCAATGGCCACAATTTGTCCCGTATCGTTGAACGTGAGGATCGGCTTGACTCGCAATAAATTACCGACCAGACTGGAGGCATTCGACAGACGACCGGTGTGCACTAAGTGAGACAAGTCATCGACCACAAAATAGGCGTCGATGGTATCCCGGAATTTGGTCAGGGCCGCGATGATTTCCTCAGGCGTTTTGCCCGCTTCAACCAATCGGGCCGCGAGTAACGCTAAATTGGCCTCGCCGGCAGAAGCGATTAAAGAATCAAACGGGTATACCTTAATATTGGTCACGCTTGGCACGAACTGTTCTAGATTGCTGAAGAAAGTCGTAATCCCTGATGACAGATGAATACTGATGACGGCGTCATAGCCTTCATCAGCGAGTTGATCGAACATGTCCTGCATCTGGCCGAGTGTAATCTGTGAAGTGGACGGCATGATTGCGTCCGCCGCCATGCGTTTATAAAATTCTTCAGTTGTGATGTCCACGTTGTCGCGGAAAGTCTGCTTACCGAAGATAACGGTGATTGGCACAACATGGATGTTGTATTTTTTGACGTCCTTTGGATCAAGGTACGTTGCTGAATCGGTAACCACTGCAATTTTCATGGGTTTGTGGAACCTCCGAAATTTTAGGTTTATGAAAACGATGTTTGTTTGAATTGTTGGTAGCCATTTGGAATCAAACTGATTACAGTCTAACGAACTGCGCATTGAAATACAATTAATAAGGCGACTGGTCGCTGTCAGTTTGTGCACAGATGTCTTGAAAAGACTGATGGTGTGGGTACTATTCCATATAATACAAGTATTATACTATCCATTGATGAATGTGACATGATATAATAACTGTAATATTTTGAACGGCCGTTTAGTAACGCTTATGGGGTGTTGACGGGAGTGGATGACACGTGAGCAGTGCACAAAATGGAATCTTCAGCATTAGTGATAACCAGGAGCTGTTGCTTGATCACAAGGCACAACTCATTTTTAGTGCGAGTCAATTAAAGGGGATTGATATGAGCCTTGATCAAGCCCGAGGAGTCATTGATTACGCTGCCACTGAATCGTTTAACCCGGATGACGTTGCACTAATAATGAGGCTTGTCGATGCGTTTCGGTACATTTTGATCAATACAACCCAGTTTACTTTTCAAACGATTCAGCGAATCAATGCGTTAATCATGGGAACGGGGGCGTTGGGCGCGGGGTTGGTCCGTAAAAAAATGGTCAGCCCGGCGGCAACGATGAAAAAATGGGTTCCGCCGATTCCAGATAAGGGTGATCGGGAAGCGTTTTTAATTGCACTGCTGACCAGCCGTAAACCAGTGACGAGTCAAGCGTTAGATTTGTTTTTAGACATCTGTCGGATGCAGTATTTTACGGCGGGAAATCAGCGTACAGCACTGTTTGCCGCTAATAATCTGTTGCTGACTCAAGGGGCTGGTTTGCTGATGATTCCGTTGAATAAAATGGGGTCATTTCAGGAACTGCTGGCGGATTTTTGTTTGAGTGGCGAGGACCGGGTCGTTAAGCAGTGGTTAAGTATGTATTGTTTGGTTAATTGAGGATATAAGTGAGACTAATTATGGAATTTGCTGCGCTGTTGTGGTCGAGCAAACGGTCTGTTCGATGGGCTGGTTGCTTTTTTGTTTGTTACGGGTGTACTAACATCGTGCTTTGCTGACCTCGAGCTGAAACGTGCGCCACTCCTAAACCGTCCTCTGTTCTGCACTCTAAAAAACGTCCCTCCCCAATCCATGCAAAGAAAGGGGCGGGACGTTCGGTTGTAAATCTGGTTTCCGAGCAGATTCACGAGCTTGATGAATTACCTTGTTTCGGTAAATCGTTTATATTATATGGTGATTCGAGAACTTTGTCTAGTCGTTTCAAGGAAAAAGTTCTTAAACTTTAGAGGGTCAGTAATCGAAATTACTGCGAAATCCACGCCACCTTTGGCGGGTTTGTTTGGATTTTTGGTTGTATAGGATCGCGTTACGTGTCAGGGCGGCCGGGCGCAGTTTGTTCAGCTTTTCATGTAAGCCTGGCACTCGGTTATCAGTGCCGTCACCGAACAGTGCGAATCGCAACCGACTTTCGGATCCGGCTGCGTCGCGCCAACCGTAACGGAAACGGGAAAGGCGACGCTGCGTTGGGTTAATGACTAAAACATCCCAAGCAGAATTGGTGGCGGTTTTACGTTGGCCGTGTCCCGTTTTGCGACGATCAGGTGCGTCACAAGTCGTTGTAATCCAATTAATACCGTCATCATGCGACCAGTCATCCACATGAGTGTGGCCGTTCATGACACTGATCACCTGATTGCGGTGTGCTGCCAGGGTGCTAGAGACCTGAGCGTAAGCCCCCTGCTGATTGTTTGCAAACCAGTCATAGGTCCAAAAACCGCCGACCGCGTCGTCAGTGACTGCTGAACGGATACTATCGTGAGTGAACACAATCACCTGTTCTTCAGGGGCTAATGTCGCCATCGTTTGGCTGAACCAATCTGCCTGTGCCTGCCGGATCCGGGACCGGCTATGCCGGATGTTTTGCAAAATACCCGTCCATTGCAGGCCGGTTGGTGCCTCGTCGTAATTACGCTTAAAATAGCCGTCTACGGCCGAGTCGGGGATATCGAAAGTATCTAATAAAATTAAGCTTATCTGGCTGTTAGACACGCGATATTTGCCATAGAAGGCAGGTCCACTCGTTTTCGGCATTATTTGTTGTGCAGAGTGGTGTTGGTTCCGTAAATTAAGGGCGGCTTGGCTGGTGAGTACTTGACCAACACGATAGCCGTTTTCGTAACGCGCAAAGCCGGAGTTGTCATCGTGGTTGCCCTGGGTGATAAAAAAAGGCGTTTCACTAAGCTTGAGTGCGGTTACAGCCCGGCTGATGTCCAAAATCGTTCGGTCAAGGGTCTGAACACCATCGTTGAGGTCACCGTTAGCTACAATGGCATCCAACCCGTAGTTCTTAGCGAAATAACTGACTGCTTTAAGGTCACGCAGTGTGCCAGCCGATGCCTCTGTATTGTAACTGTCAAAGTGGGTATCGTTGATGAGGCCAATCAAAACAGCGTCCGGTTGCGCAACCTTGGCGATTTGAGAAGCGAGATGCTCAAAATCGCTGCGTTCTTCAGTGGTGGGACGTAAAGGTACACGCGGGTCTTCGTGACGGCGGATGCGGTCATTATGGTCATACGTCCACGGCTCGATGAGTCGGGTGACAATTTTTGAGCCGGCTTTTTCGCGTCCGTAGTACGTTGCAATGCCGGCGACGTATCGCAAAAAAGGCAGGTAGCCGTTGCCGGCCGCATGGGGAACTTCAAGCCAACCATAATGTCTTGTCCGAAGTTTTGCTGTGTACGGGATGGTTGCGCCTTGTTTGAAGGTGCGAAGGACAGGTGCCGTGAGACTTGGCGCGGTATGCTCATCCAGCCTTTGCTGAGTGAGGCGAAACTGGCCTTTAAGCGGGTACCGGTGACCCAGTACCGGTTCGATGGCCGGTACAAGCGAAGTCGTCGGATCGCTGTCCGCGCCGTATTGGAGGTGTGTCCGCAAATCAGCGGTCGGTAAGTAGCCGGTCGTGAGCTTAATGTAGCTGTGCATTTTTGTACGGATATGGTTTGTATAATGCACCAGACTGCCAGCTGGCAGTGTTTGTGGCGGGTCAGTCAGCGCCGTCCATTCCGGCGCGGTCCGAATGATCAGCGGTTGTGCAAGAATGAAGGTGTGGTCATCCGGATAAGCGGTGTGGCCGCCGTGGGTGTGTTGATTGAATGGGGTGGCGTTCATTTCATCGCTCCTTTGGTTATGATTTATGCCAAATATAGCGGTCTCAAACGGTTTCGTCAAGTTAAGCCAGATGACGGCATCAAAAAAACCTGCTCATAGTCGGGCAGGTCGGGATAATTACAGGCGTTTGTTCAATTCAGTACCAAGAGTTTCAAACCCGGGCTTTCCAAGCAGCGCAAACATATTGGTCTTATAGGCTTCGACACCTGGTTGGTTAAACGGATTGATGCCGTTTAAGTAACCTGATATACCGACGGCCACTTCAAAGAAATAGATCAGGTAGCCCAAAGTATGCGGGGTCTGGTCAGGAATGTGGACGCTCATGTTCGGCACGTTGCCGTCCGTGTGAGCGAGCGTTACGCCTTGAAAGGCCTTTGTGTTGGCGAAGTGCATCGTTCGGTCTTCAAGGTATTGCAGGCCATCGAGGTTGCCGTCCGTTTTAGGAATGGCAACCTCGTGATTCGGTTTGTCGATGAAGATAACAGTTTCCATCAGGTTTCGCAGACCTTCCTGAATGTACTGACCCAGTGAATGCAAATCAGTTGAGAAGTTGGCGGATGACGGGTAGATACCCTTTTGGTCTTTTCCTTCAGACTCGCCCATCAGTTGTTTCCACCATTCGGCGAAGTACTGGAGGTTGGGTTCGTAATTTTCCAATAGTTCAGTAGTGAAGCCCTTGCGGTAAAGAATGTTGCGGTAAGCGGCGTACTGATAGGCCTCGTTTTTTGTCAGGTCAGGGTTGGTGTAGTCGTTCATGGCATCGCGTGCTCCGGCCATCAATTGGTCGATATCGGCACCGGAAACGGCAATTGGCAGCAAGCCGACCGCGGACAAGACGGAGTAACGACCGCCGATACCATCAGGAATGATAAAGGTTTCATAGCCTTCAGAAGCAGCCTCCTGCTTTAAAGCACCGCGTTGTTTGTCCGTGGTGACGTAGATGCGCTGGTTGGCAGTTGTTTTGCCATATTTTTCAATCAGCTTTGCCTTGAAGATCCTAAAAGCAATGGACGGTTCCGTTGTGGTCCCGGATTTTGAGATAACATTGATGGAGAAGTCGCGGTCACCGATCAAGTGAATTAAATCATAGACGTACGAGGGACTCAGTGAATTACCAGCAAACAAAACTTGCGGGTCTTGGCGCTGTTCGTCCGGCAGGTAATTAAAGAAGGTGTCGTGCAGAAAATCCACGGCCATTTTGGCACCGAGGTAGGAACCGCCGATACCGATGGTCACAAGTACCTTGGAATCGGAACGAATCTTGGCCGCAGCGGCTTTGATTCGAGTAAATTCAGCCTGGTCATAATCGTCAGGCAGGGTGAGCCAGTCGCGAAATGCACTGCCCGCGCCAGTGCCCTGACGCAATTCAGTGTCGGCAGCATTTACCAACGCCTGCATTTCATCCAGTTCATTGTCGTGAACAAATTTATCAAGTTTTGATGCATCAAAGGAAACAGTTGTCATTTAAAATGACCTCCTCAGTCATGGCTAAGTCTCATTAAAAGTGCTGAAATTGGGTCTCAATTTCAGCACCAGCTGTTGAAAGCTATCCACCTTTTTAGGTTAGGACCAGAAATAAGTCGCTGGCATAAACCAGTTCGATAAAATGTGATTACTGAAGGATTACCAGCACATTAGCCGTCAGTTGTTCAGTTCGTTAAACGCCAGCGCGAAGTTGCCGACGGTGGCCGAGCCGTTGTTTTCAACCAGCGGCATTGTCAGGTAAGCCTTTAAGTCGCCAACGTCCAAGTAACCGTTCATCAAATCTCTGAACTGGGCACGGACTTTGTCCAAAAAGGGCTCACTCATCACGCCACCACCAAAAACAATTTTGGCAGGGCGGATGGCTAACGTGGTTTGCAGCGCCGCCTGAGCGATGTAGTAGGCCATGATATCCCACACGTGATCAGAGAGTGGAACGGTCGCCCCTTTCTTGCCGGTTCGGGCTTCAAAGGTTGGACCAGCAACTAATCCTTCAAGACAGTCACCATGATAGGGACAAATACCGTCAAAATTCAGGTCATCGGGATGGCGTTTCAGACGAACATGCCCCATCTCCGGGTGCCCGAGTTCACCGACAAAATTACCATCGATCACTGTGCCGGCACCGACGCCTGTACCAATTGTATAGTAGGTCAGTGAATTGATGCGTTCGTTAAAGAGAACTGACATCACATACTCGCCATAAGCTGAGCCGTTCACATCAGTTGTCCAAACGATCGGCAGGTCAAAGTCCTGTTTCAAACGCCCCAGAAAGTCCACGTTGGACCAGTGAGGTTTCGGTGTATCCGTAATGAATCCATACTTTGGCGCGTTTTTACGAATCTCAATGGGGCCAAAGGAGGCAATCGAAATGGCTTTTAGTTCTGGAAATTTTTTAAAATAGTCAACGGTCTTTTGTAAAGTTTCTTCCGGTGTTGTTGTTGGAAATTGAACCTTGTCTTGAATCTGATAATCTTCATTGCCCACGGCACAGACAAACTTTGTTCCGCCGGCTTCGACACTACCTAGTAGCATCGGCTTCACCACCCTTAATATTGTTTGCTTCACTTCTAAAATAGTTTAAACTGGAAGCGCTTTCGACATTTATCTTAGCATGGAATTTTAGAATTTCTGGGACCATTTTTAGTTATGAAAATGAGCTGTTTTGCATCAGACTGGCCTTTACAACGAATGTAATCGATTGTATTTATCGGTCATTTTCATCGAAATTGTTTACTCGTTGCTGGTGGTGAAAGAAGACGCAGTCGTTTATAATCTAGAAAAGCGGTTTTACGAAGAAAGTAGGTGTTGTCATGGCTGACAGTCATAAAATAACAATCAGCGAGTTAGCAAAGCGGACGGGTGTTTCTGAGGCGACAATATCCCGAGCGCTCAATGACAGCCCGCGGGTAAAACAAACAACGAAGGATAAAATTCAAAAATTGGCCAAGGAATTGGGCTACCATCCTAATATACTGGCCAGAAGCATGCGCACCAACCAATCAAAAACAATTGGCGTGATTATTTCAAACATTGCCAACGCATTTTTTACCTCGGTGGTCCGAGCAATTGAAGACGAGGCAGCAAAGCTGAATTACCGCACAATTGTGATCAACACGGATGAAAACCCGGGGACGGAGCGCAACGCAATCGAAATGTTGCAGGGGTACATGGTCAGCGGGTTCATCATTGCCAGTACACGCCGGGGTTTAGACTACAAGCCAATACTTGGAAATACACCGGCTGTCTTTATCGACCGAATGCCCAATAACGATGGTGATTACGACACATTGTTAGTGAACAATGCCGACGGTGCTAAACAGGTGGTCAACGCACTGATTGCCCAGGGCGCCACCCGGATCGGGGTCATTTCGAGCAGCGTCTCAACTGCCGGTCAAGAACGGTTGGCGGGATACAAAGCAGCGTTACAGGATAACCGGCTCTCATTGGATGAAAGTATTATCAAATTTAGCGATGTTCAAATGAAAAACGTCCGCCAGTATACCAGCAACTTACTGATCAATCAGGCCTGTGATGGCTTGTTTACAGCGGATAATGCCATCCTTCTGGCAGCGATGGAGGAGATCACGGCCAGAAAATTGACCGGTTTTAAACTGGGCGCATTTGATAACGAACCATGGTTTGATTTCTTCAACACGCCGGTAACAGCTGTTCAGCAACCAACTATTGAAATGGGTACCCGGGCAGTGCAACTGCTGACGACTAGAATCGATCAGCCTGAAGATGCCGGCGTGCCAGAACTGTTGCGGTTGACTGTGAATCTGGTCAAACGCGGGTAGGATTGCAGTGGTGAGGTACCATATTAATGGCTTTTTAGCACAATAAAACAAGCACATCGAATCCGCCAACCGGGAGGATTTGATGTGCTTGTTTTGTTGTTTAAATATCTAACATACTTTTTGGTAAATTGGTTTGGTCGTGGTTCTTGGCTAGTTAGCTGAAACGAGTTCCGCAAGGCAGGGGGCTACTACAGAAGTGACTCTGACCCAAAAAGTCAGGCCCTGCGCTTGCTATTGGTATTGCCTTTGTTATGGTTGCGACGTGGTTCTTGGCTGGTTAGCTGAAACGAGTTCCACAAGGCTGAGGGCTCCTGCGTAAGGTACTTTGACCCAAAAAGTCAGGCCCGGACTTTTTGGGTCAAAGTACCTTACGCTCCACCCTCAAAACGCCTTGCTCCACTCTCTAGGCCTGTTTCGTCAACGGTGCCTTCACCAGCGAGGCTGCGGTATCCTGAGCCGTAAACAGGGTTACCTGGTGGCTCAATGCCTTGGCTGCCAACTGCTTTGAGGCAGCCGTTTCGTCTTCCGTTGCCAACACAAATGCCAAGTTGTCTGGCCATTTCTGGTCGAGCTGGTAGACGGTGTGCGGGTAGCCGCTGTCTTCCAGACCAGCCATGAGTTCGGTATTTTCAGCGTCATGTTCGCAGACCAGAATCGGGCCGGTAACGTTGCTGTCGAAGTGGTAGCTGTCAAAGAAGGCCTTGTGCAACGCTTCATCCAGTGTCTTTCCGTGACCGAGGTCTTCACCAGTTGACTTCATTTCAGGACACAAAGCCGTCGGTGCATCCGGCAGTTTTGCAAATGAGAAGACGGGTGCCTTCACGTAAACTTGGTCGGGTTCTGGGTATAGTCCCGGTTCCAAATCCAAGTCTGCCAGTGATTTGCCAACGATTAAGTGGGTGGCAAGTTGGGCTAAGTGCAGATGGGTGATCTTACTCATAAACGGTACTGTCCGAGAAGCCCGTGGGTTCACGTCGATGACGTAAGGTTTAACCGCCATAATAAATTGAATGTTCATCATGCCGACACAGTGGACTGCGGTGCCGATTTCTGTGGCGATTTTGACAATTTCGGACTTTTGGTCATCGGTTAAGTGCTGTGGCGGATACATGGCGATGGAATCACCTGAATGGACGCCCGCACCTTCCAAGTGCTCCATGATACCAGGAATGAATACGTCTTTGCCATCACTCAAAATATCCACTTCACATTCAATACCCTGGATGTCTTTATCGACGAGGATCGGTTCGCCGTGACTGTTTTTCAGGGCGGGGACAAGGTAGTCATCCAACTCGTCTTGGTTGTGAACGACGGCCATCCCCTTACCGCCAAGTACGAAGCTTGGCCGTACTAAAACGGGATAGCCCAAATTGTCAGCAATTTCGTGGGCATCGTCCAAACTTAACGCGGTATCACCAGCCGGGTGGTCGATGCCTTTATCAATTAACAGTTGTTCAAAGTCGTGACGGTTTTCCGTCATCTCGATGCCCTTCATTGAAGTCCCGAGAATCTTGACGCCTTTGTCAACGAGTTGTTGCGTCAGGTTGATGGCAGTTTGGCCACCGAATTGGACGATAACGCCGATCGGCTTTTCTAGGTTGATCACGTTCATGACGCTATCAATGGTTAGTGGTTCAAAGTACAGTTTGTCTGAAATGGAGAAATCGGTTGAAACCGTTTCAGGATTGTTGTTGATGATGATGGCGTTGTAACCAGCAGCTTGAATCGCTTTGACAGAATGCACAGTGGTGTAGTCAAATTCCACACCTTGTCCAATTCTGATAGGCCCAGCACCGATAACCACAATACTGTTGCCCAGTGGCTCGCTTTCGTTTTCATCGCCGATGGTGCTATAGAAGTAAGGGGTGGCGCTGTCGAATTCTGCGGCGCAGGTATCAACCATCTTATACACGAGTTTTTGATCAGCCATTTTATGCAGCTGGTCAAGCTCGTGGTCGTTTACTTCACGAACGGCTTTGATCATGGTGTCGCTGAAACCTAACTTTGCGGCCCGTGTCAGCAGGTCAGCGGTCAGCATCCGTGTCATCAACCATTTTTGCATGTCCATAATGTGTGCTAATTTAGCGAGGAAGAATTCGTCGATCTGGGTGGCATCGTGGAGCTGCTCAACTGTGGCGCCCTTAGCAATGGCGGCAAACAGTTCAAACAACCGGATATCGGTGTCGGTACCAACTGTAGCGAGCAGTTCTTCTAAAGACTTGCCCTGTGCGTCATCGGGAAGCAAAGTGTTTTGCATGTGGGCGTTTAATTCCAGTGATTGTACCGCCTTTAAGAGGGATTCTTCGATGTTCGTCCCAATGGCCATGACTTCACCGGTAGCTTTCATTTGCGTACCAAGTACCCGGTCAGCATTGTAGAACTTATCAAACGCGAAACGTGGAATTTTAGCAACCACGTAGTCCAAGGTTGGTTCAAACATGGCATAGGTCGTTTGGGTGATGGGGTTAATGATTTCATCAAGGTTCAGCCCAATAGCGATTTTTGCGGCAATCTTTGCAATCGGGTAACCAGTTGCCTTAGAAGCCAATGCTGAAGACCGGCTGACCCGCGGGTTAACTTCAATCACGAAGTAGTGTTTGCTGTAAGGGTCTTGCGCAAGCTGCACGTTGCAGCCGCCTTCGATCTTGAGCGCATTCACAATTGTCAGTGAAGCGTCACGCAACCGTTGATATTCACGGTCAGTCAGCGTCTGGGTCGGTGCGAACACAATGGAATCACCGGTATGGACACCGACGGGATCAAAGTTTTCCATCCCAGTCACAATGATCGAAGAACCGTTGTGGTCACGCATGACCTCAAATTCAATTTCTTTATAGCCGGCGATGCTCTTTTCAATGAGGCATTCCGTTTCCGGTGACATGGTTAAGCCCCGGTTTAAAACGGTTGTCATTTCGTCATCGTTTTTAGCAATTCCGCCACCGGTTCCGCCAAGTGTATAGGCTGGCCGAATAATGACTGGATAGCCGATCTCGTGGGCAAAATCAAGCCCGGATTGCAGGTCGTACACTGTTAATGAAGCCGGAATTGGCTGGTTTAATTCGTGCATGAGATCTTTGAATTCTTCCCGGTCTTCCGCTTGGTTGATGGTGTGCAGGTTAGTGCCCAGCAACTCAATACCAAGTTCGTCAAGGACGCCGGTTTTAGCAAGTTCAACAGCGAGGTTCAAACCAGTTTGACCGCCCAAGGTTGGCAGGATGGCATCTGGTTGCTCCTTCTTAAGAATTTCAGTGACGCTTTCAACAGTCAGGGGTTCGAGGTAGACCTTATCAGCCGTCTCGTCATCGGTCATAATGGTGGCGGGGTTGGAGTTGATCAAAACTGTTTCGTAGCCCTCTTCTTTCAAACTCAAACAAGCTTGGCTGCCAGCGTAGTCAAATTCAGCGGCTTGGCCGATAACGATTGGACCAGAGCCTAAAATTACAATTTTTTTAATATCAGTTCTTTTTGGCATTATTTCGTCTCCCCGTTAGTGTGCGCGTTCATCAGATCAATGAATTGGTTAAACAAGCGATTGGCTTCGTGTGGGCCAGGTGCGGCTTCCGGATGGTACTGAACGGAAAACACTGGTCGGTTCGGATAGCGCAGGCCTTCGCAGGTCTTGTCATTGATCTCAAGCGCGGTCACTTCTAGCGGGGTGTCCTTGACGGAGTCGACGTCAACGGCATAGCCGTGGTTCTGAGAGGTAATCACAACTTCATTTGTCAACAGGTTTTTGACTGGGTGGTTGATGCCCCGGTGGCCAAAGACCATTTTATAGGTTCGCGCACCGTTGGCCAGGGCAAGGAGCTGATGGCCAAGGCAGATACCGAACAGCGGGTAGTGATCCTGTAATTCACGGATGACAGGCAGGAATGATTCCCAGTCTTCGGGATCGCCAGGGCCATTGGAGAGCAGAATCCCGGTTGGGTGTAACTGTTCAATGTCCTTAAAACTGGCTTCAGGGGTCACGATGGTGACGTTGCAGCCCAGTTTTTGCAGCGAGTTAACGATGTTTGACTTGACCCCGAAGTCGACGAGGACAACGTGGTCAGGATGTTCGTCCTGGGGTGTGGTGAAGGTGGCTGATTTGACAACTTGTTCAACCGACTGAGTCGTGTTTAACTGACTGTCAGCGAGCGGCTGGTTGGTTAAACTTGCCTTCATGGTCCCGTGTTTCCGGATGATCTTGGTCAATTTCCGGGTATCGATTCCCGTAATCCCTGGAACGCCGGCTTTATCAAGAAAGTCGTTCAGGCTCATTACGCTTTGGTAATGAAAAACCGTTGATGCAATTTCATGCATGACAACGGCCGATGCGGCCACTGCGGGTGATTGGTTCGCGTTCAGCGAAATGCCGTAGTTGCCGATTAGGGGATAGGTAAATGTAATGATCTGGTTGGTATATGATGGGTCGGTGAGGGTCTCTTGGTAGCCGGTCATACTAGTAGTAAAGACCAGTTCGCCTTTGATTTCCTTGCAGAGGGCACCGCAGGCATTTCCTACGAACACGTCGCCATTCTCAAGTGTTAGATATTTTTTCATTTTAATAGCCTCCTGAATTTCCGCCTCACAGGACGGTGTTAATTGCTTTTTGTATAAGATAAGAGAATTATGAGAATATGTCAAGTTCATTTATACATAAAAACAGCAAATTTGAGTTATTTATACATCTTTAAGCTATAATATGCATTTATATAAAACGTTTGTCATCATTCTCTCACTTCACAAAAAGGGTGGTGCGAGAAACTGGTAACCGTTTCAAACAGTGTGGCTATTACATTCATGAAAATTCAAATATTTACGAATACTTGTATACTTAACGAAAAGTATGCATAAATCGTATATACAAAAATTTTTTTGTGAATATTGGCCATCTAACGGTCGCTTGATCCCAGATCATCAATTAGTTTAAATGAAATTGGTGAACATTACTAGGGTAAAATCACAGATTGTTTAACAAATTCATGACTATTTGAACGTAAAACGGTTTAATTGGTCGTTTTTTTTAGTCATTTCGGTGAATTTTAATTTTTGGTTCTTTTGCACAAAGCATACTCATGTTGTTTCGGGTAGACTTTATAGTACAAATCATACGTATGAGGAGGGGGCCCACGGTGGCGCAAACCACGTTATGAATTTAAATATGAACGCTTCTTGATTTAGGTCACCGACTCGACATTCAGTCTAAGCTTGTCCAGCAATTAAAAAATTGAAGGGTTTGTCCGCTCACTGATGAGTGATTTATGCAGGATATCCTGTGAATGAAGAATACATAATAACCAATAATGAGTGATAGTCCCGGCTGTCATCATTTTGGCACCGACGACAATCATCATTTAAGACGCAAAAAAACACCCAGAGCATCAACTCTGGGTGTTTCCGTTAATTACGAGGTAGAATAATTAGTTATTGCCTTGTAACTTTTCAGCTTCATCGTCAATGGTGGCGAAACCTGATTTCGCTGACTTTGGCTTTGGGTGCTTTGCGCGCTCTTCCTCGGCTTTTTCGATCATAGCTTTACGTTCTTCTTTGCTTAATTTGTTTGACATATGATCACGCTCCCTTTTACTAATTAAGAATGTTAGCGTTTTAACTAACAGCTTTATTTTAGCACTCTTTCGTTTGATTGTTAAAAAAACTTCGGCAAGAGCAAATTATTTACCATTTCGTATGAAACGACCTACAATAAAAACTGTTAGGAGGAATTCAAAATGGCAAAAACAGTAGATGAAACATTATTTATTGATTATCAAATGAGTGACGCCTTTGATTGGAGCGACAGTGAGATGCCGGTCCGCGACGCCATTTGGGATTATCTCATGGAAAAGAACAGTCACGACACTTTGAAGACCGAAGCCGACATGAAGCCGTTTATGACCATGGCTGAAGCTGACGTCCGCGACTTCGTAGAAAAGAATCTTAAGACTGTTGCTAGCAAGTGAGCTTTCTAACGAACCCCTTACTCATACAACTAGAAAAGGCCACCTCGATTTGAGGTGGTCTTTTTTGTTTTTTATTATGGCAGACAATCACTGAGAGCTTTTGTGCTGATTGCTTAGAATCTCCTTGCCAATGACACTTATCATAGGCTTCACTTGAAAGAATAAAAAACAACTCGTGACACCCTAAGCTGTTCTGCTAATGGCATCTATTAATATCTTAGCACCGTAAAATAACGCATCTGTCTTGAACGTCATTGACGGCACATGGAGGCCAGGGGTCAGATCACAGCCGAGGCCCAGCATTGTGGACTGAATCTCTGGGTGCGAGTAGGCGTAAAAATGAAAGTCATCGCCGCCTGCACTGGGCACTGAATCGACTAAACCGCGCTGTCCTAAGACAGCGGTAATCGCTTGGCTCATGTAGCCAATGGCATTCTTGCTCGGAATCGCCGCTGGTGAGAATCCCGTTTTGTTGGTGCGAACACTAAAGTGATCATCTTGCACGTCAGCAATGATTTGGTCAACGATTTTGGTTAAATCAGCCATCGTGTCGTTAGTTTGGGCACGCAGATCCAGTGCAAACGTCCCGGTGCCAGGGATAATGTTAGTTGAATCGCCGGCCTTGAAGATGGTGGCTTTTGCTGAATAGGGCACATTTGTATCCAAGTCGATTGCCATGATTTTTTCGTTTAAACGGGTGAAGGCCTCAATCACGTTATGGCCTTGTTCGGGCATTCCGGCATGAAACGTCTGGCCGGTTATGGTACCGGTGATCGTTTGGGTTGAACCGTGGGGAATGATGGCTTCACACTGACCGAAGGCGACTTCCTGCTGCGGCCGAACGTGAACACCGTAGAAGTAGTCAATATGGCCGAGCTGCCCTGTCTTCAGGACTGCTTCAGCACCTTCACCGGTCTCCTCAGAAGGTTGAAAAACAAGCTTAAGCGTGCCGTGCAATCCGTGCGGGTGCGCACTGAAGTAGCGGCCGACGCTCAGTGCCAGGGACATGTGGCCGTCATGCCCGCAAGAATGAACGACTTGCAGCTTATTTTGGTAAGTTTGTTTTAACGCATCGATATCGGCACGCAACGCGATTACGGGTGAACCGGCTCCCAATGTTGCAATGAGGCCTGTCATGCCATTGAAGTGCTCATAAGCAATGTGCATATCATCTAACCGGCGCGCCAGATAAGCGGTGGTCTCGTGTTCATGGAACGCGACCTCGCCATGCTGATGCAAATAGTGGTAGTCCGTCATAATTTCCGTTTCATCGATTGCTGGGATAATATTCAAAATGTGGCCTCCTTTTAATTAGGGTAATATTTTTGTATGGTAGATGTTTTTGGGGCTGTTATTAGGGCTGCTTTTCGGATTGTATAGTGGTGTCCTTCTCGTAATCATCATAGCGCTTCTGTAACTTTGGTGCATCTGGTGTTTTTGGTTGTCCGCTCTTGGTTACCTAAAGACCCTGGGCAATCCAATTCTTGACTAGTACTAGTGGTAGAGGGGGAGTAGGATTAAAAAAATTGGCTCAGATCCATGAATATAAGACACCCCAGCCCAAAATCTCAATTTGGTCTGGGGTGTCTTGTATAGTTTGATAGAATTGTTTATCGCACGTACAGGTTGGATAAACTGGGAGCGCTTAAACAATCATTTTAATAACAGTTGGGAATAGTAGAGGCTTTTGTTCCAATCTCTTATCTAAGATTACCCATAGCAGAAATTTACAAACTTTCTTTCCTGGCAACCGAGTGGAAACGAGCTCCGCAAGGCAGGGAGTTACTTCTGCTCCGCCCCCTAGACGCCTTGCTCCGCTCTCTTAGAGCTTAATATCCACCAACCAATTATCCTGATTACTGCGGTTTTGCAAGTCGTCTGTTTCCTTTAAGAGGTCATTGTTCCGAGCTACTATCGTACCGGTGACCGGGGCTTTAAGTGTTTCAACGGCTTTGTCGCCTTCCAGTTCAATGAGGTCGTCGCCGGATTCCACGGCATCGTCAGTTGTTGAAAAGTCCATGAATGAGACACCGCCGATATCCTGGTAAGCAAACGGTGTCAACCCCACACGGACAACGCCCGGTTGTAGTTCTTGATACCAGACGCCATCCTTTTCTTCTGGATTAAAGACGGGCTGTTTAGGTGCGCTGCTGCCGCTGAAAAGATTTTTGATGCTGGCCATAAAACGCGTCCAAAGTGAAGGTTCTGCTGCCATGTTGATCGCTCCAATCGTAAAAAGTTCTTAACTTGAGTATACCGAGTTTTCACAAGAAAAGAAAGCGGTTATCATGAGGTGGCGTCAGGCGGGAAAAACCAGTATGATAGAAGCATGGCAATCTGCAGGACACCAGTTTGGGCGTCAATGGCAGTGACATGTGAATTTAGAGTGTCGGTGGTCATGTTGCGGTTGCTGGTTTCACCTTTAAATCAAACCAAGAGGAGCACACCAATAACTATGTTCTTAATTGATACTAGTCGCGATGGTAAGCCAATCTACGACCCCATCGTTAACCAATCTTTAGATAACTATTTGATCAATGATTTAAAGCTGCCCGGTCACGGGTTGATCATGTACATCAACGACCCATCCGTGATCGTCGGTGTGAACCAAAATATCTTTGCGGAAGTCAACGTGCCCTACCTGCGCGAAAATAACGTCGCGTTGGTGCGACGCAGTTCGGGCGGCGGGGCGGTTTATCACGACCGCGGTAATCTGATCTTCGAAAATATCGTTGTAGGAGAGACCGATGACGGTGCCAAATGGGGCGATTACAAAGTGTTTGCGGATCCTGTTTTGGACGCCCTTCATGCCCTTGGCGCTAATGATGCCGAACTGCGCGGCCGCAGTGACCTGGTTGTCAACGACCATAAGTTTACCGGCATGACCATGGTAAAGTCTGGTGATGCGTTTGCCGCCGGCGGCACACTGATGTTTGATATGGATCTTGACGCTGCCAGCCAGGCACTGCACCCTGTGGAGAGCCGAATCAACGGTAAATGGGTCAAATCTAATCGTAGCAACATTGAAAATATCAAGTCGCATTTGGCACCAGAGTATCAAGGCCTCACACCTGATGAATTTCGTGAGCAATTGTTATTGAAGTTATTCAACGTGTCCCAGCTTGACGATATTGAGACTTACCATCTGACGGACCAAGACTGGGCCGTCATTGACCAGCGTCTTGCGGAAAAGTACAATACCAATGATTGGAACTACGGTGAAAACCCGGGCTTTAACCGGTATCGGTTCGTCCAGCTTGAACAGGGGGACATGGGTCTTAACATGATGGTTGAGGGCAGTCTGATTACAAAAGTTGCCGTTTACGGAACGGCACTGGATGAGAAAATTGCGCATAAATTGGAGGGCCAGCTGACCGGCACACACGTCAGTTTACCTGATCTGCGGGATAAACTCAGCAAACGGTGGCTAAAAAAGGCCATTGGCGAGGGCGGCATTGCGGCATTAGCTCAGGAACTTTCAATCGAAAACCAGTAAAGGAAGTTTAAGCGTTTGAAAGCAAAGTACAAAGTTGAAGAATACATTGGCGTCCCAGTGGAACAGGATCAAAGTGGGCACTATGTCATTAAGGATGAGGATTTTTCTTTACATTCTTGGCGCATCGGTCGGCACACCAAGGGCAAGTTTAAACAATTAGGACAGGTGTTTCTAACTGAAAACAACCTGATGGTCGCAGTGATTGCCATGAAACCGGTGGCCTACAAGGATCGACACGCGATCACCCCGATGGCGCGCTTCACCAGTGAGGTCATTTCAGACGAGATGCTGGCGCTTGGAAAGAGCAAGCTTTAGCTGAATATTAATTCAATAATTATTAAAAATTGCATAAAAAAGATGCCATCCACAAATGGGTGGCATCTTTTTTTGTGTGTATACCTTAACTTATTTCTTAACCTCGACAGCGGAAACTTTTGGCAAACTGTCAACGAACTTTAAGTAGCCCGCTTCCTCTTCGGTTTCAGTAATGTCAGCTGTCTCAGGCGTGACATTGGCGTTGTGCAGGTCGCCTTCGTCCACGTCGATAAAGTGGGTTTGCGTTGCATTCCCAATTAAATCGATGAAGTACCGATCGGCATCCTTATGAACCCGCGTCTTGACCATGCCGCCTGGGTTATAGACGGTGATCGGTTCATCGAAGTGTCCAAGGTTAGGGTGCACCATGGCAAAGGCCAATGAAGTAGCGGACATGCCTGTCCCGCAGGCGTTGGTGAAGCCAACACCACGTTCGAAGGTGCGGACAAACAGTTGATTTGGTCCAAGAATCTGGGCGAAACTAACGTTGACCCCATCTGTAAAGTATTCGTTTGGCTTGTTTAACATGGTACCTAACTTACCAAGGTCATCATTATTGATCTCCTCCTCGTCCACAAAACTAATCAGATGCGGATTAGGAACCGCGATGGCGGTGAAGTTCAGGTTCGGTAAGAAGGCTGGCACTGGTGAATCGATCAGCGGCTGGTCACCCAGGTTTTCGAATGGAAAAGCACTGGGGTTGAACCGAACTGGCGAAATTTCAACACTGAACGCAGGTACGTTACTGGCCAGGTCTGATTGACGGCTGACCTGCAAGTCGGCCTGAAGCGTCTCAACCTTAAACTGGTTGGTGTGGTGCTTCTCAGCGAGATAGCGTGAGACGGTTCGCAGGCCGTTACCGCACATGGAGGCTTCACTACCGTCAGCGTTGATGACACGCATTTGCCCCAAAACGTTATCGTGCGATGATTCATCAACGACTAACACACCGTCAGCACCGTCTAAGATGCCAGTTGCAGGGTTGGTCACTTGTTGCGCGAGAGCAGCTAATTCGCTGTCGTTTAATTTTTCAGAAAGGGTGGTTTGGTCGAGAAGAAAGAAGTGATTCTCAGAACCGTGCACCTTACGTAATTGCACCATAGAAAAGTCTCCTTGTTGGGTTGAGTGAGAAATAATTGTTGTTATTGTAGCAGTCGTTATAATAAAAGTCGCGTGGTTTGACTAAAATTTAATCGCTTGCGACAGCCTTTTTAACAAAAAACGCGTTGTAAATACACTTGACTGCTTCATCCGCATCGGCCTGTCGGGTGCCGAGCATGATTGAAATTCGTGAAGCACCCTGGTTGATCATGTGGACACCAATGTTGTGGTCGACCAGTGATTCGAAGATATGTTCCGTCACGCCGATTTGATTGCGCATCCCTTCACCGACTACCATGAGAATCGCATAATCGTTGATCCACTGGAGGGTGTCAGGGTGCAGCACTTCTTGAATGTCGTGGCACATTGCATGAATGGTATCCGTGTCCAGTTGGGTTTTATCAAAAATGACGGTCAGGTCATCGATCCCAGAGGGCATGTGTTCATATGACACGTTGTACTTGTAAAGCACCTTTAACAATTTGAGCGTGAAACCGACTTCCTTGTTCAACAGGTACCGGTGCAGATAAAGGGCTGCGAAGCGATTCGAGCTGGCCACACCCGTAATGATTTGAGTAGGTTCAAAGTGCTGCTCAGGGACAATCAGGGTTCCAGGAAGATCTGGTTGGTTAGTATTCTTAACGTTGATTGGAATTTGGCCTTCAATGGCGGGAATGATGGCTTCGTCATGGAAAACGGAGAAGCCGGCATAGGACAATTCTCGCATTTCCCGGTAGGTCATTTTTGTAATGGCCTGCGGGTGAGCAATGATCTTTGGGTTCGCCGCATAAATGGCATTAACATCAGTAAAGTTTTCATACAGGTCGGCGTGCAGCCCACGGGCGATAATGGCCCCCGTGATGTCGGAACCGCCCCGTGAAAAGGTTGCAATCTGCCCATTTTTTGTAAACCCAAAGAAACCAGGAAAAATCAATCTTTCGTCACCATAATCAAACTGAGCCAGGTTTGTATAGGTCTCCGGTAAGACCGTGGCGTTGTTTGGTTCGTCACTGACGATAAGCCCGCATTCCTTTGGGTCAACGAAGCGGGCCTTGATGCCCAGGTTATTGAGAACCGTGGCCATGAGACGGGCATTCAAGCGCTCACCGTGAGCCTTGAAGGCGGCCATTAAATAGTCGTTATCCGGGTAGTCATGGTTTGGTAAATGAACGATTGCCTCTTTAATGGGCGTCATTTCTTCGGCGGGCACTTTAAAGAAGGTTCCGATTGCCTGATAACGTGCAGAAATTTGGGCAACGACTTCAGAATAATCCTGTTGTGCAATCGTTAATTTTGCATATTTAATCAAAAGGTCGGTGACCTTAATGTCAGTGTCTTGGCGTTTACCAGGTGCTGATGTTATCACGACCTGGCGCGCTGGATCGGCCTTAATGATATCAATTACTTTTTGAAACTGGGGGCCGTCCGCAAGCGAACTCCCACCAAACTTAACGACTTTCACATCAATACACTCCTCAATTCGTGGTTCCTGATTTCTCAGTTATCACTATTTGTTAATAATTAAATCGAATTCTAACTTTTTTTGGTTGCTTGTGCAACTGTCTTTATTTTCATTGGTTGTTCAAATCGCCCGGCTTAAATAGTAATAACTATTTTTATCTTGTGTTTAGCTGCTTTAGGTTTGAACTGAAGGCGCGTTTTATTCCACGAAGCGTGACATTATTGCGAACTGAATTAACTCAATTTTGACACTGAATCGGTTGACAATTAATATAAGATGCCGCGTACGCGTACAGAAACGGGACAGCACTTCGATCCGAAGTATCATTCGAACTAGGGTAGCACCTTAAGTGCAGCACCAAGGGTCTATAAAAAAATGAATTTCCTCAATTGTCAAGTTAAGTGCAACACTAATGGCCTATTCTTATAATTGGTC
>NZ_AYYR01000122.1 GCF_001435975.1 Secundilactobacillus collinoides DSM 20515 = JCM 1123 | reverse complement strand
AAGACAATAAAAAACTGGCATTGGCGTGATCACCAATACCAGAAATTTTACAGCCCTTTTTATGTTGTTCTAATGATACCCGATCAACTTGTGACTGCCCCGGCTGGGTTCGAACCAGCGACCTCCTGATTAACAGTCAATTATTCTACCACTGAACTACGGGGCAATGTTGCGCGACCAATTATTGATGATTGGCCAACTGCCCCGGCTGGGTTCGAACCAGCGACCTCCTGATTAACAGTCAATTATTCTACCACTGAACTACGGGGCAATCATCGATATTTAATTATAGTGAAAAGTATAAACTCATGATAAAAATGTGTATTTATACAACTGCCCCGGCTGGGTTCGAACCAGCGACCTCCTGATTAACAGTCAGTTATTCTACCACTGAACTACGGGGCAAAAAGCATCATGTAATATTTATACCATAATCTCTAATGCTATGCAAATCTTTTTCGCACTAAATTCTAACCAATTCCGTTTTCCTTTAGCACCATGTTGACCTCTTGTTGGATTTTTTCAGGCTTATCCCACTCCTCAAAGTGATCTAAGTCTTCAGTCGGCATGTCGTAATTTTCATTCACGTAATCTTCATACGCAACCACGTGCGGAGAGTGCGGAATATTAAGCTGTAGAATCCGAACTTCCTTAATAAAGCCACGCTCAGCTGCCAACTCGGCCCGTCCATTTTGAACCATGTCACTGATCTCCATGTACTTGGATCCGTCCAGCCGCGTGATTTCCTCGATTAACGTAAATGTTTCATGACTCTTCAACGACAACGTCCCCCTTCAATCACAACCTAAGTAGTATAACATAAAATTAAGGTCTGGGAACAGCCGATTGTTAAACTAAACATGATTTTTATGAAACTGACTCCGCAATGTCATGTATGCCATTCAAAAAACAGGGTGGCTGTTCCTGTGCTATTAACGCAATCGCAGCACCTCATTAGTCGTCAGCGTTATGTGAGCTTATTCGTATCACTTTTCAAACCGAACGCATGCGAACGGCCATCCTCTGCAGGTCGAAAATCATGTCATCACTCAGGTTCATTCACGCGTTTCATAAAGCATCTAACAGTTTTTAAGCGAAAGTGCCGCTTTCCCGAATAAGAAACCTCTTTTACCCAAACAAAAAGCCACTATCAACAGATAGTGGCGGCATAAGAGAGAAAGAGAATTGATTAGAAGGTAATTATTCATACCTTACAAAAACAATATATCGTTTTTTGTAAGCGCTGTCAATGGTTTTTGAAAAAATAGTGAAAATCGTTCAAATTAAGAATAGTGACAGATTTCATGAATGAGACTATTTTGCCACGCATTAGGTTGTTTTGTTTTATCTGTTGAATAACTAATGTTGGTAAACACCAATTAATAAACAGTTTTTTGCAGGACTGTTCTTTTTTTCTGGTGGTTTGAACTGATATTTTTGAAAATAGACGTTGTTATTTTTTCCAAATAGTTGTTGTACTGTCTTCCAGCCTAAACGTGCTGCATGGGGCAACGAGACTGCGCCTAAGGATTCCTGACACAAAGCCCAAGCCCGGCTTTATGTCAGGGATGCCTTTGGTTCCGCTCCTTAACCGCCCCTGTTTTCGCACTCTTTCGTGTTGTTACTTTACCTGAAGGGCTCACATCACTCGCTCATGATCTCCAGCCTAAACGTGCTGCATGGGGCAACGAGACTGCGCCTAAGGATTCCTGACACAAAGCCCAAACCCGGCTTTATGTCAGGAATCCTTTGGCTCCGCTCCTTAACCGCCCCTGTTTTCGCACTCTCAAAAAAAGAACCCCCACCGGTTTCCTGGCGAACGTTCTTTTAAACCGCATTTAATGTCTAACCACTAAATGAGAGATGTCCCTATTCGTCACACCGACTAATAGGTGGTAAATAAATGGTTATTTAAAGATTAACATTTATTATGAGAATTGTCCACATTTTTTAATTTAAAATTAATGTGAGCTTATTTAATAGTCCCAGTTGTATCAATATGATTTGTTGGGTGTACTAAACTTGATGGGTTTGCCACCACTTCTTGAAGTGAATGACCCGATACATTTGTCCAGCAGAACATCACAAACAAGGCCAAGGTCAAGACCGTTAACACACGTGACCCAATCGGCATTTTTTCACTAATTACTGAACCATAGAAGTCTTTTTTAACTTTTGCTTCAACGTTCTTTTCAGTTGGGTTTGCGACCTTGCGTTCATCCACAACGCTGGCTTGGTAGGCATCAATATCAAAGTCCTTTTGATGTTGTTTCATGCCCCGTTGGAACTTACGCTTATCCTTCTTGGATTGACCCTTAAACCACTTCACGAATTCCCGGTAGTCACCGACGACTTTCTTTGTGTCATCGATTTCCTTTAACGTCCCATAGTGAATCCAAGCAACACGATCACACATCAACTCAACTTGCTTGAGTGAGTGGCTGACGAAGATAATCGTCTTACCCTCTTCTTTGAATTCAGTAATCTTGTCTAAACATTTTTGATAGAAGGTATCATCACCAACGGATAATGCTTCATCAATAATGAGGATATCAGGATTAACATGAACCGCGATAGAAAAGCCTAACCGTGATTTCATACCACTTGAATAACTCTTAACAGGTTGGTAAAGGAAGTCACCAATATCAGCAAAGCTGACAATGTCATCCATCAAGCCATCAATTTCTTCGTTAGTCAACCCTTGCATTAAAGCCTTAAGCCGAATGTTTTCCTGACCAGTTAAGTTACCACGTAAACCAGCACCAATAGCGATGATTGACGTGTCACCTTTGACATCAACAACCCCGGTCGTTTGGGGAATAATGCCTGAAATAATGTTGGACAACGTCGACTTACCGGAACCGTTGACCCCGATCAGACCTAACGTTTCGCCTGCTTTAACCTCAAGTGAGATACCCATCAAAGACCAGAAATGCGGAATCGGTTTCCGATTCAACGCAAAGAAAGACCGTAATTTTTCAGATTGCGTCTTGAACAAATCATACTCTTTTGTCACATTTTGTACTTTAATTTTATAATCAGTTGCCATTTCAAATTCTTCCTTAACATCTATTTACTGACGCATCATTTGCATATTCGCCATTATAACAAACAATCCCCGATTAGGAAAATGCCGCACCAGTTTAGTGTGATTCTTGTAAATTCAATAAATCAGTCAGTTGTACCCAACCAGTGGTACTGCCACTCTTAATTTGATACCAAATCGTTTGACTGGACTTGATGATGCCTCGTTGTTGAATTGTGACTTTCTTGCCGGCTAAAGCGCTGGTATTACTTGAAGTCGCGTCAACACTTGGTCCCGGAACCTGCTGGTACAGTTTGATAGAGCCAGACTTAATGGTTGCCGTTCCCTTATCCGTTGCGTATGAGACCCCTGGCGTGATCTTGGTGGTCGTTGCATCATCACTATTGCTAGTGGTGTCATCGAAGCGGCTCGTGAGATCATACTCGGCAATTATGGTTTCGATCTTACTGGCGTAGTTGGTGTCCGTTGCATAATGCTGGGCAATTGTGTCAACCGCTTCAGTATAAGATGTCGCATTTTCCCGCCAGGTATTCTCGTACAAAAACGGGTTCCAGGTTGTCCCATCGCGCAGTGTTTGCGCGTAATCATTGATGGAGGCCTGAAGCGACGGGTAGGACTTAAACTGCGCCATCGTGTTGAAAAATTGACCAGAACCATCTGCTTCAGATGTGGACATCGTTACTGACTGCCCACTATAAGTCCCCTTCACACCGAAATAGTTGTTTGCTTCAGTGGATAGCGTGCTGGTCCCCCAATCGCTTTCAAGCGCTGCCTGAGCCATCATGACAGACCCGTACAAGTGGTACTTCTTACTAGCTTGTAAAACGGGCTTGCTGAGCCGAGTAATAAATGCTGTGTGGCTATCCGCTTGAGCCGTGCGCGCACCACTCAAGCCAAATACCGCAAGTGCAAGAGTCAGCGTTGCCGTTAATTTAATCCAGAGTTTCATCCGGTTGTACTCCATTCCTCTTCGTCGGTTATCGGCCTTACGTTATTCTAAACCGTGTTAATTATACCGGTCTTACGCCAAGACACAAGATAAAAACGAATTTTTTATTAAAAACTTAGAGAGCGGAAGGAAGCGTTTAGGGAGTGGAACATAAGTGAGTGTGAGTGCTAAAGCCCGGGTTTGGCTTTAGTACTCGCAATCGCTTATGTGCAACTCCCTGCTTCCCGGGAGCTCGTTTCGACTCGAAAACAGTAAGACACCACTGTACATCGGGTCTTTATTAAAAATATATGAAACCAGAGAGCGGAAGGAAGCGTTTAGGGAGTGGAACATAAGTGAGTGTGAGTGCTAAAGCCCAGGTTTGGCTTTAGTACTCGCAATCGCTTATGTGCAACTCCCTGCTTCCCGGGAGCTCGTTTCGACTCGAGGACAGCAAATCACCACTGTACATCAGGCCTTTATTAAAAACAAATGACACATACAGAGAAAACACAATCAAAAACAAACACTTACCTAATCACAGTCACAAAAAAATAACATTGCCGAATTATGTTTCTACAAAAGCCGACACCCTTCATATACGAAAGGTACCGGCTAAAAGTTTTTATGACTAACTTAATTTCGAAATTGAAGTGCTCTTAACCCAGCCAGTCTTCTTACCATTAGAAACGCGGTACCACGTGCTGGAAACACCGCTTTGCTTAATAACAGCTTTGCAATCCACAGTCATCTTACCAGTGCCCATTGACTTTGTTGTTGTCAGCTGACTTGCTAGATAACTGGAATTATAAACGTGATTGTAGACCGGATTAGAAGTAGACGTGAACGTTGCTGTCTTATTAACCTTCGTATACGTTGTCTTTGGCAGCGTCACGACCTTTGAATAGACCCAGTAGCGTTTGGCAGTTGTTTTCTTGCTGAACCGGATTCGATACCATGTAGTCTTACTATCTGATTTGTAGGCGCGCCCATCAAACCAAACTGGTCGCCCGCTCCAACCGCCAACCGTGGTCCACTTATACTTCGTTGTTTTATATGCACTACCCTTAACGTGGTTGTATATGTCATAAGATTTATACTTACTACTCAAACTTCCCGTTTCGCCGCTTAGCGTTGAATAATACTTGATTGTAGCTTTTTTCGTGGTTGTCGACGATGAACTGGAGCTATCCAGCGACGCAAAGCCATACGTCTGGATAAGGGTAATTAGTGAGGCACCATAAGTTGGTGCCGTCGCATATTTACCAGTCAGTGCGTTGGCAGCATCTTCATAAGTTGCCGCATTTTCACGCCACGTGCCAGAATAATACGTCGGATCAGACGAGATCCCGTTTCGCAACAACTCTGCGTTATCCGTTAACGACGCAGAAATCGTCGGGTACTTTTTAAACGCCGCATCCGTATAGTAGAGCTGGCCAGATGAATCGTACTCCGCCGTGCTCATCGTCACAGATTGGCCATTGTAGCTCCCCTTAATGCCAAAGTAATTGTTTGCTGAAGTGGACAGTGTACTGGTTCCCCAGCCGCTCTCGAGTGCGGCTTGGGCCATCATCACTGACGGATAAAGTTTGTACGCGTTCGCCACCGTCTTCACTGGTGTAGACATGGTGGAAATGAACGCATCAGTTGTCGTACTGGCCTTAGTGTGCAACGAATCAGCACCAATCAAGCCAACCGTCAAAACAGCTGTAGCTGCCACTTTTAATAATGTTGGTTTTCGCATGCCAGAAATCCCCCTTAATCTTCCCTATGTATGCTCATAGCTTCATTATAAAGATTATCGAGAACAGCTTCAAGAAAAGGCGTATTACAAAATGACTAATGCCCAAAAATAGCAAAATTGTCGGTTAAAGCAAGCCGGTCTGTGACACTATTTCGCTAATTTGTGCCACATTAAATGGAAACCGACGCAAAAAACGGTCATTGGGCATTGATGTCCGCTGACCGTTTCGTTATTGTTTCTCTTATTAACTCATGCCGCCTATTTAAAACTTAATTTGCTTGCTGATCCTTCATCTAAAATCACCGTCACGTTACCATGGTCTTGAAGATAGCTTGCTGGCAAATCGGGTGTAACAGGACCTTCAATCATTGCCTTAACTGCATCAGCCTTCTCCTCGCCAAATGCTTCAAGTAAGATTTGATGACTCTTCATGATGGACGCAATGCCCATAGAATATGCGTAACGCGGCACTTCATCAGCATTGTCAAAGAACCGAGCGTTGGCTTGAATCGTTGATTCAGTTAATTCAACTTTATGAGTACCAAGCTTAGGGTCAGTCCCTGGTTCGTTAAACCCGATGTGGCCATTTTGACCCAATCCTAAAATTTGCAGGTCAATTGGGTTATCAGCAATAATCTGATTGTAACGGGCCATTTCGTCTTCAGCATCCGCGTTCAACCCATTCGGAACATATGAGTGTGCGAACGGCTTCTTATTAAACAAGTGGTGTTGCATGAAGTAGTGATAGCTCTGTTCATGATCAGGAGCTAAGCCCACATATTCATCCAGATTAATGGACGTCATTTGACTAAAGTCCAAATCACTAGCAACGATTGCATCATAAGTGGTCACTGGGGTACTACCGGTAGCTAAGCCAAACACTGTTGCACCTTTATCATACGCTGCCTGGAAAATTTGGTAGCCGCGCTGGCCACCCTCCTGCCGATCCTTAACTACGATTACATTCATTTTCATTGCTGTTGATTCTGTCATTAATCGCCACTCCTTTTGTTGGTATAGTCCAATAATAACCTGTCTAGACCGATATTGCAACCCAAACGACTCATTTTAATTTTAAAAACAAAAAAAGGGGATAAAAAAGGCCGCTACTTCGGTCGGCGACTAGGTTTCCGGCGAATTCCACGGCGATTGGCTGCTAAATCATTTTGCTGATCCTTAAATTTTTCCCAAGTTGCTTCTCGTTTCGAAGCAGCGTCTTTACTGGTGCTGCGCTTTTTTGTGTATTTCATAATTGTCTTCCTCTCTATTCAATTATCTCATGCGCGATTCTATCACGAAAATGAACAAACGTCTAATTTTGTGACTATGAAAGCGTTATCGTGCGTTATTTAATTGAAAACATCCATCAACTGCCCTGTCTTAGGATGCCACACACAGAAAATAAACGCGCGTGCCGGCCACCTCGGTGCCTGTCGGATTGCAACATGAAATCGCCGATTAACTGCAGCAGACCGCGCCATTCTATGTACGAAAAAAACCACCATACAAACGTGGCGGTCTTCCCCAAAAAATGGCTGTAAAATTTCTGGTATTGGTGGTCACGCCAATGCCAGTTTTTTATTGT
>NZ_AYYR01000121.1:1296-1912 GCF_001435975.1 Secundilactobacillus collinoides DSM 20515 = JCM 1123 | reverse complement strand
CACGCCAAGAGTAGTTGGGGGATCGCCCCCTGCGAGGGTAGGACGTTGCCACGCTATCTATTATGGAGGATTAGCTCAGTTGGGAGAGCGTCTGCCTTACAAGCAGAGGGTCACAGGTTCGAGCCCTGTATCCTCCATTTGAGCCGTTAGCTCAGTTGGTAGAGCATCTGACTTTTAATCAGAGGGTCGACAGTTCGAGACTGTCACGGCTCATTACCGATGAAAAATTCGGATGATCTACACCCATTTTCATTTTGAGTTGCCGACTTAGCTCAGTTGGTAGAGCACCTGTCTTGTAAACAGGGGGTCGGAAGTTCGAATCTTCTAGTCGGCATTTAACAACATATGCGGAAGTAGTTCAGTGGTAGAACATCACCTTGCCATGGTGGGGGTCGCGGGTTCGAATCCCGTCTTCCGCTTTTGCCAAAAACGCCGGGGTGGCGGAATTGGCAGACGCACAGGACTTAAAATCCTGCGGTCAGTGATGACCGTACCGGTTCGATCCCGGTCCTCGGCATTGTTACAATTTAATATTTTGCACCCATAGCGCAATTGGATAGAGTGTCTGACTACGAATCAGAAGGTTGTAGGTTCGACTCCTACTGGGTGCATCGAG
>NZ_AYYR01000121.1:883-1286 GCF_001435975.1 Secundilactobacillus collinoides DSM 20515 = JCM 1123 | reverse complement strand
TAGAGCACCTGGTTTGGGACCAGGGGGTCGCAGGTTCGAATCCTGTCTTCCCGATTTAAATAAATAGGTTCATTTTATTTAAACACCATCGCGGTGTAGCTCAGCTGGCTAGAGCGTCCGGTTCATACCCGGGAGGTCGAGGGTTCGATCCCCCCCGCCGCGATTGATCATTAGTACTCGGACCTTTAGCTCAGTTGGTTAGAGCAAACGGCTCATAACCGTTCGGTCGTAGGTTCGAGTCCTACAAGGTCCATTAACTTGGGTCTTTACTATGGTCAAGTAATGTTATACTATTGTTATTGTATTTAATGGAGGATTACCCAAGTCTGGCTGAAGGGAACGGTCTTGAAAACCGTCAGGTGGGTCAAACCACGCGAGAGTTCGAATCTCTCATCCTCCTTTT
>NZ_AYYR01000121.1:719-873 GCF_001435975.1 Secundilactobacillus collinoides DSM 20515 = JCM 1123 | reverse complement strand
TAGCTCGTCGGGCTCATAACCCGAAGGTCGTTGGTTCAAATCCAGCTCCCGCAATTACATCTCAATATTCATTTGGTTCGTTGGTCTAGTTGGTTTAGGACGCCTGCCTGTCACGCAGGAGATCACGAGTTCGAGTCTCGTACGAACCGCTTTT
>NZ_AYYR01000020.1 GCF_001435975.1 Secundilactobacillus collinoides DSM 20515 = JCM 1123 | reverse complement strand
TCTAGACCAATTATAAGAATAGGCCATTAGTGTTGCACTTAACTTGACAATTGAGGCTTGTCTTAAATTAGGCTTAGAAAAGATAATCGACTAAAATATCTATAATTGATGAAAAATGAATTCATTCATGGAAGAAATTTATGCAAACTGATTATTCAGTCCAGCCAATAATCAGAAAAAGTGTTGACAATTTCTAATCAAAGCTTAATAATATTCGTGATTCTTATATCAAATTCAATTCAAGATGAGTAGACTTTATTAACCATTGATAGAGAGCTGTGACTTGCTGAAACACAGTATGGTTTTATCGTCGAAGATGGTCTTAAAGCAATGATTGCTGTCGAGCAGAAGTTAGGCAGCAACGGGTACGCCCGTTACAGCGTTAGGGTATCGATCAGGTACCCGAAGAGAAGCGGCTTGTGAGAGCCGCTTGAATTCAGGTGGTAACGCGAAGCATCTTCGCCCTGACTAAGTGATTAGTCTGGGTGGAGATGCTTTTTTCTACTCAAGGGTGAGATACAAAGACGTAAATATCTGGAAAAATGGGTCTTGCCTCTTTTAACGATTGTTGGTGTGTGTGGTTATTTTTGAGAAAAGGAGACTATTTAATATGGCAATTGATCCAGTATTAATTAAAAAAATTACAACCTTGCGACACGAATTTCATCAACATCCTGAACTATCAAATCAGGAATTTGAAACGACCAAAAAAATTACCAAAATATTGACAGATTGGGGGATTGAAGTCGCCGATACAGACTTAGATACCGGCGTTGTGGCTTATATTCGTGGTGGAAAGCCTGGTAAGCAAATTACGTTGCGGGCCGACTTGGATGCATTACCCGTTACCGAAGCAACTGACTTGCCATATAAATCGCAAAACGTCGGCGTGATGCACGCTTGCGGCCACGATTTGCATTTTTCAAGCCTGTTGGGGGCAGCTTACCTCTTGCAGCAACAAAAAGCTGAGATTGCGGGCACGATTCAACTCTTGTTCCAACCGGCTGAAGAAGCGGGCCATGGCGGAGACCAGGTTCTTGCGAAACATGTGTTGGATGGTACTAGTGCCATTGCAGGCTTTCACAACAACCCCAATTTACCAATTGGCACAATTGGGTTAAAGCCTGGTGCGTTGATGGCAGGGTGTTATCACTTTGACATTACGTTGCATGGCGCTGGCTCTCACGGAGCTCGCCCAGAAAAAGGTCACGATCCTATCGTTGCCCAAGCAGCCATTGTTTCTCAACTACAGACGATTGTGAGTCGCAATGTGAAGCCACTGGACACGGTTGTAGTCAGTGTCACCCAGGTGCATGGCGGGGAGACGTGGAACGTGTTGCCTGAAACCGTGAAGTTGGGCGGGACCGTTCGGACATTTACGGATGAAAATACGCAATTGGTCAAGCGCCGGATGGAAACTATCGTTAATCAGATTGCGGCGGCTTTTGAAGAAACAGCAGACTTTGATTGGTCCGTTGGGGCGGTGCCAATTGATAATAATCCCGCATTGACAGCAGTCGTTACTCAGGCTGCAAAGGAACATGCCACGGTCATTGAGCCGGAAATTTCCATGGCGGGTGAAGATTTTGCAACGTTCCAAACGGTATATCCGGGCGTTTTCGCCTTTATCGGATCAAATGGTCAACCTGATGCGGCGGACTGGCATGATCCTGATTTTATCGGCTTGGATGAAACGATTCCAGTAGCCATTCAGTACTTCTTGGATGCGGCTAAGAGTTTACTTGCGTACGTGAATCAACAAGGTTAAAAGGTTAATTAAAAAGGGTTTAGGAGATAGAAAATATGAAAAAATGGCATGTGATTTTAGCAAGTTTGGCATCATTAGCATTAATTGGGACGTTAGCAGGGTGTGGGAACAGTAAGGCATCCTCTTCAAAGAACAGCACTTATAAGTACGGCAGTATCACAATTCCTGCAAAAAATGGGACCATTTGTGGGGCACCCAACTATATTGCTTACGAAAAAGGCTTTTTCAAGAAGAATGGGCTGAAGGCTAAATTAGTCGCTAAGCCAACCGATATTTCTGATTTGGAAGCCGGGTTTGCTAGCGGCAAGTACGATGCGTTAAACGGTGATTTTCAATACTTGCCTGCTATTCAAAACGGGGCCCAGATTCAAGCTGCCGGCGGGATTCACGAAGGCTGTATCAGCGTGTTAGTTCCCAAGAATTCGAAAATTAAGTCAGTTAAGGATCTCAAGGGTAAGACGATTGCAACACCGGGTCAGGGTTCAACGGCGCAATATGTGGCTTCAATTGCATTACAACACGCTGGTATCAACCCGCAAACAGGTGTGACATGGAAGACTTACGACTATGACCTGTTGACCAAGGCTGCTGAAAAGGGCCAAGTTGATGCTATCGGGACGGTCGATCCATATGCTTACCAAGCTGAAAAACAGGACGGCTTCCGGGTCATTGTCAACAACAATAACAGCAGTAATTCACAAAAGATGGCTGACATGGGGATGAAAAAGAGCGGTTCGTGCTGCTACTTGTACCTTTCAAACAAGTTGACCAAAGATAACAAGTCAAAGGCGAACGCAATTGTGAAATCGTATGCCGAGGCGGCTCAATGGATCAATAAGCACCCACAACAAACGGCCAAGATCTTGTTGAACAAGAAGTACGTTGCTCAGACTAAATTTGTGAACGTTAAAAATGTAACGAGTTTGATCAAGCAGTACCACTTTGGTTTGAAGAAAGCTTCTGGCAAGGCCGATGTCACTTACTACGCTAAGCAATTGAAGGAAGCTGGATTTTTGAAGAAGGATACAAACGTGAAGAAGTTGGTTGAACAAGCCTACTACACTGCAAAATAGGATGAATTAATAATGGCACAAGTATTTGAAACTGAAAGATTAAAACGTTTTGCGATTGCCGTGTTGGCAACGTATGGTTTCGACGCGGGTGATCGTGCACAGATCGCGAATAGTTTGATCGATGCGGATCTGCGCGGAATTGCATCTCATGGCATGCAACGGTTAGGCATGTACGTGAGAAAACTTGATCATGGCGACATTATTCCAGGCAAACACGGTGCTATTCTGCAAGAAACACCTAGTTCTGCGTTAATTGACGGTGAACACGGGATGGGACAGTTGATTGCGAATCGTGCTACTCAACTGGCAATCAGTAAAGCAAAACAGACTGGTATCAGTGTGGTAAGCGTTCGTAATTCAAATCATTTTGGAGCGGCCGGTTACTATGTTCGGCAGATGAGCCAAGCCGGATTATTGGGGGTTAGCATGACGAATACCAACCCGTTGACAGTTCCGACTCACGCCAAGGACGCCTTTTTAGGCAGTAATCCAATTGCGTTCGCGATGCCGACAGCCTCCGATGATTTTGTTTTTGATGCAGCGACATCAACGGTCTCCTTTGGCAAGTTTGAGGTTTTGATGCAGCGAAACCAGAAAGTGCCCGGTGATTGGGCAATCGACGAAACCGGTCGGGTGACCCACGACCCGAATCAATTGGTCAGCAACATGCAGCGGACACCTCGCCTAGGCGGTGTATTGCCTTTGGGCGGTTTAGATGAAATGAACGCTGGCTATAAAGGGTATGGGTTATCTTTACTGGTTGAAATTCTCACAGGTGTTATCTCACAAGGCCCACTTTCTGCCGATATGGGTAAGGGGGAACGGGGCATTAGCCACTTCTTCTTAGCATTGGATCCAAAACTGTTTGGTGATCCAATCGCGATTGAAGCAAGATTAACAACGCTTTTGAATCGGCTTCGACAATTACCGCCGCTGGTCACTGACGAACCGGTGCTTGTCCCTGGTGATCCAGAGATTGAAAGCTATCGTCGTCATCAAACAACCGGCATTACGCTTGAAAAGAAAACGATAACGGTGTTGCAGAAACTCGCAGACCGTTTTCAACTTAACGCACAACAAGAATTTAAATTTTAGGAAGTGAACCAGAATGGTTGAAGAACATTTTGATACCCAACGACTGCATGCCGGCTATGATTGGTCAAAGCATCAGTACGCGTCATCAGTACCGATTTACGCAACGGCCGCATTTGGACTTGAAAATTATGATAACGGATTAAAGGTCGTCTCCGGACAAAAGAAAGGTTTTAGCTACTCGCGGGTATCTAATCCAACAACTGAAGTTTTTGAAAAACGAATTGCTGCTTTAGAGGGCGGTGTTGGGGCTGTGGCATTAGGCTCTGGGATGGCCGCAATCACCTATACGATTTTTAACGTTGCCGAGGGCGGCGGTCATGTTTTAGCACCTTCCAATATTTACGGCGGCAGTTTGGATGAATTCCGGACGCTGTTCCCGAAATTTGGCATCGATATTGATTTTTATGACGATGTCAATGATTTGGATAGCATTAAGGCTCAGATCACTGATGAAACAAAGGCGATTTACGCTGAGAGTGTTGCCAATCCTAGTACAGAAATCACAGATGTTGAGGGACTGGCAACGATTGCCCACGAGGCAGGCATTCCATTGATTATTGACAATACATTTCCAACGCCTTACCTGTTTAAACCATTTGATTTTGGTGCTGATCTTTCAATCTATTCGTCCACAAAGGGCATCAACGGCCACGGGAACGTTATTGGCGGTATTGTTGTGGACAACGGAAAATTTGATTGGTCTGGCACTAAATTCCCACAGTTGAATGAGCCTGAATTTGTGTTAACGGATGATGCCCATCCGAACGGCCAAAGTTTCGTTGAAAAATTCGCTGAAAAGGCCTTTATTTCGCGGATTCGGATGAAATATTTACGCTTAATGGGTGCTGTTTTGAGCCCTGTTGAAGCCTATATGTCGTTGATTGGGTTGGAGACAATTTCCGAACGCGTGTCTAAGGAAGCCGCGAGTGCAACAACCATCGCAAAATACTTACAGGCTAACCCAAATATCAAACACGTTTATTACACAGGACTTGATACGGAAAACGAGCTGGTAAAGAAATACTATCCGCGCGGCATTGGCGCAATTCTAGCCTTCGAAGTCGCTGGCGATGTCAATCAAGTACGCGACATCATCAATAATGTTCAAATTTTCAGTTACCTGCCTAACGTTGGGGATGCCAAGTCATTGATCGTTAACCCGACAAAAACAACGCACCGAGAAATCCCTGAGAAGATCCGCGCAAAACACGCATTGAACGACAATGTGATTCGGCTTTCGATTGGTCTGGAAGATGTTGATGACTTGATTGCAGATCTGGATCAGGCAATCAACACGGCATTTAAGGCATAGTGAATACATTAATTATTGAATGAATGGAAGGATTCTAGCATGCAAATTCGTAACTTTACAGCTGATGATTACACTGAGGCCTACACCTTATGGGAAAAGACGCCAGGGATGAATCTTGGGTCGCTGAACAATACTTACTCAGGCATCAAGTCAGTTATCGACCATAATCCAGCGCTTTGCTTTGCAGCAATTAACGATGATGGTGCGATCATTGGCACTATTTTGGGTGGTACTGACGGCCGTAAGGGGTATTTGTACCACACGGCAATTGCTGACGGGTATCGCGGCCAGCACATTGGCAGTACCTTGATTCACAAGGTGTTGGATGAGCTTAAGGCTCAGGGAATCGAAAAAATCGGTCTTTTCACGACAAACGAAAATGTCAAAGGCCGTGAATTTTGGGAACATCTCGGATTTAAGCAACGAACTGATATCACGTATTTAGATATTGATCTGGATTTGATTTAACGCCTTTGCGGGCGTTTAGTTTTGATGAGCTGATAAGCACAGGAGGTTGAACTTATGTCAGAATTTGATACACAATTAGTGCATGGTACGCCGCAACATGATAATGACACGGGCGCAGTTAACGTCCCCATCTATGCGTCATCGACCTTTATTTTTCCAACGGTTGATTCACAAGTGAAGTGGGACTATGCCCGTTCAGGCAACCCGACACGAAACTACTTAGAAGATCAGGTTGCAACGCTTGAAGGTGGGGCGAAGGGGTTTGCCTTCTCATCAGGGTTGGCTGCTATTCACGCAACCTTAGCAATTTTTTCTCCCGGTGATCACATTATTATTGGCAATACAGTTTATGGCGGCACTTTTCGGTTAATCAATCAATTTTTTAAGCGGTGGCATTTGGAATTTACCGCTGTCGACACTCAGGATGCTGAAGCTGTTGAAGCAGCAGTTCAGCCCAACACGAAGGCCGTGTATTTTGAAACCTTCACGAACCCCTTGTTGAAGGTCACAAGTGTCAAAGCGATTGCAAACATTGCCAAGGCACATCATCTTCTGACAATTGTGGATAACACGTTTTTGACACCTTATTTGCAACGACCGTTAACACTGGGTGCTGATATCGTCGTTCATTCGGCAACTAAGTACCTTGGAGGGCATTCAGATGTCGTTGCAGGCATTGTTGTTGCCAAAACCCAGGAACTTGCCGACCGGATCTACTTCAATCAAAACGGAATCGGTGCAGTGTTGTCGCCGGAAAAATCAGCTCAGATTCGGCGCGGTATTCAAACACTTGCGGTGCGTTTGAATCGTCATTTGAGTAACACCGCTAAGATTGTTGACTTTCTCCAAAGCCGGGATGAAATCGAAAAAATTTATTATCCCGGAATTCCTGGTTCCAAAGATTATGAAATCGCTAAGGACGAAACAAATGGCTTTGGCGGCATCGTTAGTTTTGAATTAAAAAAGGGTTTGGACGCTAAAAAATTTGTTGAAAGTCTAAATCTTATTCAACTAGCAGTCAGTCTTGGCGCGGTTGAGAGTTTGATTGAATTACCGTACAAAATGACTCACGCTGAGTTGTCAGAAAAAGAACAACTCGCGGTTGGCATCACACACCAACTTGTTCGACTCTCAGTCGGGATTGAGGATCCGAAAGATTTAATCACCGATTTGGCGCAGGGGCTAGCGCAACTTTAACGGAGGTGAATAGAATGACTCAAATTTCAGACTTAGTTAAACCGCGGTTAAATCAAATTCCCTCTTCTCTGATTCGCCGGGTTAATCAAAAATATAGTCAGATTGACGGCATTGTGAAATTGACGATTGGCGAACCGGATTTTAACACTCCTGACCATATTAAGCTGGCAGCTATTCAAAGTATTCTTGATAATCGGAGCCACTATGCGCCTAATCGTGGAACAAGTGAGCTGCTGCAAGCAATTAGTGATTACGTATCACGCCGGTATCATTTACACTATGATCCGCAACGCCAATTGATTGTGACAAACGGCGCAACAGAGGCAATCAGCACTGTGATCAACGGTCTCATCGGCCCGAACGATGTCGTGTTGATTCCATCGCCAGCGTTTAGTCTCTACGAAACAGTCACACTCCAAAATGGCGGCACGCCGGTACAGATCGACACGCGGGATACAGGCTTTAAATTAACGCCAGCACTGCTTCAATCTTATTTAGAAACCTATGCGGGACGCGTTAAGTTAGTTGTGTTGAACTATCCCAATAATCCAACTGGTGTGACGCTGTCTCCGGATGAGATTCAGGGTCTAGCTTCTGTATTGAAACAGTATCCAGTAGCAGTACTGAGTGACGAGGTATACAGTGAGCTGTCCTACGATGTTGACCATCAATCGATTGCGCGTCTCTTACCTGAGCAAACCCTATACGTCAACGGCGTTTCGAAGACTTATGCCATGACCGGGTGGCGTGTCGGCTATTTGGGCGGACCCGAAGATGCAATTTCATTGTTAGCAAAAGTGCATCAGGCCAATGTTGCAACCATTGGAACTCTGAATATGGATGCGGCTACTGAGGCTTTTACTAATGGGGATGCCGACCCGCGTCGCATGAAGGCCGTTTACGAAGAACGCCAGCATTACTTAACGCGTGAACTTAAAAAGTTGGGGTATCATTTCGTTGACCCACAAGGCGCCTTTTACGTGTATGTCGAAGTGCCAACGGCATTCACTGGCAGTGCAAACGATTATACGGATGTACTTGCAGAAAAAGCGAAGGTGGCAACAATTCCAGGTGATGCGTTTGAAGCCGGCGGGTCACGATATTTCAGAATCAGTTATGCGACGAGTTTGGATAATCTGAAATTAGCTATTAAACGATTAACCCACTTTTTAGCCAAAGAATCGATTACAAATTAAGAAATAACAATCAGGTATTTAAGCCATACCTGGTTGAATACATAGTGCTTAGAATTGTCTATTTATTAAAATTATTGGTGAAAATCAGTGCGGCGTTATTCATGTCATTTGCTGTGCGGAATGGTAACAGAGAAAGACAGTCACTTATCACTTGATATCATTGATTTCATAAGAAATTCTAAATTTCGTGTTGACAAATGTACACATTGCTTTATAATTTAATCGTATTTTAATACTTGATACGCAATGACGAGATAAGTAGATCTGTTGTGTTCTTCAAAGAGAGCCGGAGTGGTGGAAGCCGGTAAGGATACAGGATTGAAGATGGTCTTTGAGCGTCCAGAGCCGAATAATTAAGTTCTGGCGGGTGTTCCCGATAGCGAACAAGGGTATCTCATGGTTTCATGACGTACCCGATAAGGACTATTTTGTGAAAAATAGTCAAATTAAAGGTGGTAACGCGAGTAATCGTCCTTATGTCATATGCGGGCATAGGACGATTTTTTTTAGTTATAGTCATTATTTTTTATTTATATTATTTGGGAGGCTTCACAATGAGGAAAAAGGGTTTCTTAGTTGGTTTGATCAGTTTATTAGCAATTGGTGGTGTTCTCGCGGGTTGTGGGAATAGCAGCGCAAGTGACAAGGGTGCAACAAAAACGTACAAGTATGGGACCGTTACGATTCCTGCAAAAGATGGGTCAATCTGTAACGCGCCAAATTACATTGCCTACGAAAAGGGCTTCTTCAAGAAAAACGGGATCAAGGCCAAGTTGGTGGCTAACCCCCGTGATATCAGTGACTTGGAAGCTGGATTCGCTAGTGGCAAGTACGATGCTCAAAACGGTGATTTCCAATACCTGCCAGCCATTCAAAATGGTGCACAGATCAAGGCCGTTGGTGGGATTCACCAAGGCTGCATCAAGTTGTTAGTTCCAAAGAATTCAAGTATCAAAAGTGTTAAAGACCTTAAGGGTAAGACAATTGGGATTCCTGCTCAAGGGTCGACACCGCAGTATGTGACTTCAATCGCTTTACAACACGCTGGTTTGAATCCTAAGACCGATGTGACATGGAAAGTTTACGGTACCGATTTGTTAGCTAAGGCTGCTGAAAAGGGCCAAGTTGATGCAATCGGGACTGTTGATTCATATGCTTACCAAGCACAAAAACAGGATGGATTTAAGACCATCATCGACAACAACAACTATTCAGGCAATTCAAAGATGGCTGCTATGGGGATGAAGAAAAATGGTTCATGCTGTTACCTGTACATCTCAAGCAAGCTGATCAAGGAAAACCCTGCCAAGGCTAAGGCCATTGTTAAGTCATACAAGGAAGCGGCTCAGTGGATCAACAAGAACCCTAAGCAAACCGCTAAGATTGAATTAAACAAGGGTTACGTTTCAAAGACGAAGTTCATCAACGTCAAAAACGTTACCAAGATTTTACAGGATGAGCACTTCAACCTGAACCTCAAGAAGGGGAAGTCAGATTTAGCCTACTACATCCAACAATTAAAGGAAGCCGGTTACTTGAAGAAGGATACGAACAACAAGCAACTCCTGAAGCAAGCTTACTGGTACCCGAATCTTAAGTAATAAGTAAGGAGTGAATTTCATGTTGATGTCTGTTCAACAAACGAGTCAAAAAAAAGCAGCCAAAGCAGCACGGGATGCAAGTAAATATTGGAAAAAGTGGCACCTGACGTGGAACGTCTTGAGTTTAGTTGCCGTTGCTGCAGCGTATTTTGAAAATAAGCTGGTGGCTTCGCAAGAAATGGTGGACAACAAGACTTACTACTGGTTTTTAGCGGTCTATTTCGCTTATTTATTGATTGTCACCGTCATCGGCCAATTTACCAACGGGCGTCTTCATAACTACAACGGCCATTTCGCCCAACTCAACATTTCGTTAGGTGTTGTGCTCATTATCCAAGATCTGCTGACCGAAAAATTCGCGGTACTTGAACAGCCATTCTTCGTGAGTTTTGCCCAGATTCTTGACCAAATGCGTGAAAATGCAGCATTACTCTGGGCGTCCACACTATCGTCACTTGGGTTGTGGGTCGTCAGTTTCATCGTTGGGACGTTGTTAGGGGTTGTCCTTGGCCTTGGAATGGGACGTTACCGCCAGTTTAACTACTGGGCATTTCCGTACTTGAAAGTTATTGGTATCATTCCGGCGGCTGCATGGATGCCATTAACCATGGTCATTTTTCCAACGAGCTACATGGCTGAAGTTTTCTTGATTGCGTTTTCCGTTTGGTTCCCCGTGGCCTTCATGACCATCGGTGGTGTCCAGGGTATTTCCAAAGAATACTTTGAATCCGCTAAAACTTTAGGCTTCAGCGAATGGCAAATCGTTCGCAAAATTGTGATTCCGGGTGCTTTGCCAAGTATCTTCACCGGGGTATACACCGCTATGGGGCTGTCATTTACCATGCTGGTTATTTCCGAAATGATTGGTGCTAAAGTCGGCTTAGGCTGGTTTATCAACTGGGCTAAGGGGACCGGGAACTATACGCAGGTATACGCCGCCATTGTCATTATGGCGATCCTGTTCTCAGTACTGTTCGCACTGTTCACCAAGGTGCAAGATTACTTTCTGCGTTGGCGTGAAAAACGAAATTAGAAAGGGGCTCAACTCATGGGTGTACTAGAAGTCGACCATGTTAACCGGCGTTTGCAGGATAATAATGGTCAAGAAATTAACGTGTTAGACGATATTAACTTTACCGTCAACCCCGGCGAATTCGTCGCCATCATTGGGCCATCCGGCTGTGGCAAGACCACGCTATTGCGCCTTATCTCGGGATTGGATCAACCAGAAGACGGTCAGGTAACAATTGACGGTGACCGGATCACTAAACCTGATTATTCGCGGGGTTACGTGTTCCAACATGGGAGCTTATTCCCGTGGGAAACCATTGAAGAAAACATCAGTGTCGGCTTGAAGGTCACTAAGGGCCACAACTACGACAAGGAACTGGTCAAGCACTACATTGATCTGATGGGACTGACTGGTTTTGAAAATTCCTACCCGCACCAAGTTTCTGGTGGGATGGCGCAACGAGCTGCGTTGGCCCGTTCTATCATTATGAAGCCAGAGATTTTGTTGCTGGACGAACCAATGGGCGCCCTAGACGCCTTTACTCGGGCGGACATTCAAAACGTGATCTATCGGGTTTGGGAACAGACCCACACGACCATGATTTTGGTCACGCATGACATTGACGAAGCGGTTTACTTAAGTAACCGGATCGTTGTTATGACGCCACGTCCGGGCCGCATTAAGGAAATTGTGGAAAATCCGTTACCGCATCCACGGTCCCGGGTCAGCGAGGAGTTTGCAGCATTCCGTCACGAGATTCAAGAGAAGTTGAATTTTGGGCTGGAAGATGTACAAGAAGCCTCTCGGTAAATTATTGCAATCAAAACAATCTCAAAAGGACTTCAGACAATTTGTCTGAAGTCCTTTTTTGGTTGAAAGATTATTTTTCTGCCCGTTCTTTCAAAATATACCGGTTAGCGACCAGCGCCGCCGCAAAGGCAATCACGGCCAGTCCAACTAAAATAATGAAGTCTACATGACTGCCTTGAGCAGTTGCGTGTGCTGTTGAGCTGATAGTAAGTTCATGAGCTGAAATAACAGCTGACAACACGCCGGTACCGAGGGAGCCTGCGTATTGTTGCAGCATGTTGAACAGCGAGTTTTGATCGGCTTTTTGTCGGAATTCAACGTGTTTGCTGGCATCGGACATGAGGTTACCGAAGCCAAAATTGAAGCCTAACCGCACCACCATGAAGAAGACCGCAATCAACCCGAGGGAGAGGTGCTTCGTCAGCGTTGCAAATAGGAGCGTGCCCACCAGCAGAAAAACGTTACTGATCATGATTGGCAGAATGCCACCGCGTTTATCATAAAGTCGACCAGCCAGTGGTGCGGTGATTGCGCCTAGCAATGCGCCTGGGAAAAGAATTAGTCCGGCTGCCATTGAATTTGCGCCCAGAACATTTTCGGCATAGATCGGAATCACGAATGAAATGCCAATATTGGTGAACTGTAACAGGAAGTAAGTAATCAGCCTGAGACGAATGATCGGCGTTTTAAGAATCGACCAGTCCAATAATTCTCGGCGCCCGTGACCCATGTGCCACGCTTGGAAGCCCATCAGAATCACAAAGACGATGAACCATCCCCAGAAGGCAACACTCATGAAACCGTGAGTGCCAGCTTCATTAAATGTCCAGACTAGACTTGCGAAGATCATAGCAACCAGCCCAAGTCCGAAAAAGTCGAAGGCCCCTTGCTGATGGGAGGCTTTAGTGTGAATCGTGCTGTTGCCTAGAAAAGCAACGATAACAATAATCGGTAAAGCAATCCAGAAAATCCAGCGCCAGGACAAGGCGTGGTTAAGAATGCCGCCGTACGTCGGCCCCAAAGCAGGCGCAAAGGAGACGACCATTGCTGCCAATCCTGTATAGACGCCAAGTTGGAATTTCGGTACCGTGGTCAGGATGATGTTAAACATAAGCGGTGTGGATAAACCTGTGGATATCGCCTGACAAAGTCGCCCGATGATTAGAATCGTAAAGTTCGGCGCCAGACTACAAAGAACTGTCCCAACCAAACAACAGCCGATGGCAAATCTGAATAAGGTTCGGCTATCAAAACGTTTCAGTAAGTATGCCGTTGTCCCCATGACAATGGTGACCAATAGTAGATAACCGGTGGTGACCCACTGAATCGTAGCCAGTGAGACATGTAATTCTTGAATTAATGTAGGAAAGGTGACGTTCATGGACGTTTCAATCAAGATGCCAATAAAAGATAGCAGTCCAACTGCTAGAATCGATAACTGGGTACGATGGGTGACTTTTGTTTCCAAGAGAATCCTTCTTTCGTGCATATGTAGTAGTTCGATAAAGCTGGGTTAGGCAAGTAGCGTTAATGCGTTTAGTGTGATGATTGCTCCTTTATTATAGTAGTGATTTTTAGTTTTGCAATTTTTTGGGAGTGCCATTGACTAGCGATGGACGGTTATTTACCAGTCTTTCGTGGGTTGATTTTAGGTGAATGTCAGCCTGTTACATCGAATTTTGTGAAAAAAGTACGGCAACATTACAAATCAGTGACTTGACCTAGACGAATCACATGCTGTTAAAGTGATGAAACATGTTTCATCAAATGAAACGTGTGACAGCCAACAAACACCGCTAGCAAGCACTTTGGAAACGCTTTTATTTTCGTTGAATACCCCGTATTATAAAAATTGTAAAGAAGCGAACAATAAAACTAAGGGAGTTTTCAAAATGACTAAACGCGATTATATCGATACAAATACTTATACTCAAGCAGAAATTCAATACATGATCGATCTTGGTTTGAAGATCAAGGAATCTATCAAGAATGGTTATTATCCGCCATTATTGAAGAACAAGACCCTCGGTATGATTTTCGAACAATCTTCAACTCGTACTCGGACTTCAGCCGAAGCAGCCATGACTGAATTAGGTGGCCATGCACAGTATCTGGCACCGGGTCAAATTCAATTAGGTGGTCATGAAACGATTGAAGATACTTCACAAGTACTTGGTCGGATTTTGGATATCATCGGCGCCCGTGTTGATCGTCACCACACCGTTGCCGAAGTTGGTAAATATGCTAAGGTTCCAGTTGTAAACTTCATGAGTGATTACAATCACCCAACTCAAGAACTTGGCGATATCATCACGATGACAGAAAACTTGCCAGCAGGTAAAAAATTAAGCGATTGTAAGATTGTCTTTGTGGGTGATGCCACGCAGGTCTGTGTCTCAACGATGTTCATGACCACCAAGATGGGGATGGATTTTGTCCAATATGGGCCAAAAGGTTTCCAGATGAAAGACGATGTTGTGAAGATTGGTAAAGAAAACGCAAAACAATACGGTGGCAGCGTTTTAATCACTGAAGACGCTGATAAAGCAATGAAAGATGCCGACTTTGTTTACACAGATGTTTGGTATGGTCTCTACGATGATGAGATGCCTAAGGAAGAAAGAATGAAGATTTTCTACCCTAAGTACCAAGTTAATGCTGATTTGATTGCTAAAGCTTCAGACCACGTTAAGTTCATGCATTGTTTACCAGCCACTCGTGGTGAAGAAGTAACCGATGAGGTACTTGATTCAGATTACTCAATCGTTTGGGACGAAGCAGAAAACCGTAAGACAGCAATGCGTTCAATCTTCGTTTACCTGTTAAACCCAGAACTGAAGTATGCGTCAAAAGCTGTTGCTGACAAGTACGATGCAGAATTTGAATTGATGTTGCACAATGCTGTTGACTTCCGCAACGAAAAATAACCCGTTTCGTGCCAATAACTAACAAAAATCGTGTTTCATAGCTGGTTTCCGGTTTTATAGGGAGAATGATTGCGATGATTCTTCCTATTAAGACTAGAAGCTCCGGGCTGTCGAGACACGCTCGAAAGATTGGAGAGAAACATTATGGAAAACGGGAAAAAGAAATTTAGATTATTTGACGCCGTGTTGATGTCCGTCGTTGTTATCTTAGTGGTTGAATCAGCCGCACCGGCTGCAGCTATTGGGATGTCACAATTCTTTTGGTGGATTTTCTTACTGATCTTATTCTTCTTACCATATGGCTTAATATCGTCGGAACTTGGAACAACATATGCTGGGGATGGCGGTCTATACGACTGGGTCAAACAAGCTTTTGGTGCTCGTTGGGGTGGCCGGTTAGCTTGGGTTTACTGGATCAACTATCCAATTTGGATGGCCAGCCTAGCGGTGTTATTTGTTCAAGTTGCTGAGACAATATTCAAGCTGCATCTCAATACGACCGTTTCAATCATCATTCAACTTGCCTTTGTCTGGTTCGTTGTTATAGTTGGAAACAAGCCAGTTTCAGAGAGTAAATGGATCATGAACTTAGCAGCCTTTGCCAAATTATTTACCATCATCGCACTATTTGCCTTGGGTGTTTATGTTGCAGTGACAAAGGGCGTCGCGAACAGTTTTGCCCCCAAAAACTTCTTACCGCAAATGAATCTAAGTGGTTTAAGCAATTTGTCCATTATTATCTTTAATTTCTTAGGCTTTGAAGTGGTTGCTACTATGGCAGATGATATGGACGATCCAAAGAAGCAAATTCCAAAGGCCATCATTTATGGTGGGATTCTGATTGCCTTCTTCTATCTCTTGTCTGCATTTGGGATGAGCGTTGCCGTTCCAACGGCCAAATTGTCTGCTTCGAGCGGACTGTTAGATAGCTTTATTTTGATGATTGGCAATATGAACTGGTTTGTGATTATTATCGGGATTCTTTTCCTGTACATCTTGGTTTCAGAGATGATTTCATGGGCCTTAGGTGTTAACTACGTGGCGGATTACGCCGCAAAGGATCATGTCCTGCCAGCTGTTTTTGGTAAGGAAGATAAAAACAATATGCCTGTCGGAACCGGCTACTTAAACGGTGTTGTTGCTTCAATTTTGGTTATCGCCTCGCCATTTATTCCTAATCAGGATATATTCTGGGCATTCTTCTCATTGAACGTGGTCGCATTATTGTTATCATATACTATGATGTTCCCTGCGTTCTTAAAATTAAGAAAAATTGATCCAGACCGTGAACGACCATTTAAAGTACCTGGTGGCAAAGTCATGATTCAATTAATGACTTGGATTCCTGAAATCTTGTTGATCTTTACCATTATCTTGACGGTTGTGCCAATGAACAGCAGCAAATCTGAAATCTCTGGTAAAATGCCAATTTTGATTGGTACGATTATCACAATGGTCATTGGCGAAATCGTGGTTCGGATTGCTGACCGGCATACTGAATCGAATAAACAGTCTACTAACAAACAACAAACAAATTAAAAGGAGAATTATCATGAAGACTTTAGACAGTACCCCCAAAAAAGATGGTTACAGAATGCCCGGCGAATTTGAAGAGCATAAAGGTGTTTATATTCTTTGGCCAGAACGTCCAGATAACTGGCGTGACGGTGGTAAGCCTGCGCAACATACCTTTGTTAAAGTAGCCGAAGCAATTTCACAATTTGAACACGTGACTGTTGGTGTTAGCGATGCCCAATTTGCTAATGCGCGTCACATGCTGCCAGATGATGTTGAAGTCGTTGAACTTTCAAACGATGATTCTTGGATTCGTGACTGTGGTGCGACTTTTGTTAAGAATGATAAAGGCGGATTACGCGCAGTTGATTGGACCTTTAATGCTTGGGGCGGCTTGGTAGATGGGCTTTACTTCCCATGGGACAAGGATGACCGGGTTGCTCAAAAAATGGCTGAATTTGAACATGTTGATCGGTATCGGTTAGATGACTTCATTCTCGAAGGCGGTTCCATTCACGTTGATGGTGAAGGTACACTGATTACTACCGAGGAATGCTTGTTGTCAGATGGTCGGAACTCACAACTATCAAAAGATCAAATTGAAGAAGTTCTAAAAGAACACTTGAATCTTGAAAAGATTATTTGGCTCAAGAATGGGATTTACTTAGATGAAACTAACGGTCACGTGGACAACATCGCTAACTTTGTTAAACCTGGTGTGGTTGCCTTAGCTTGGACGGATGACAAAAACGATCCGCAATACGAAATTTCTAAGCAAAACTTAGATATTTTGGAAAACGCAACAGATACAAAGGGCCGCAAGCTTAAGGTCGTTAAGTTGTATGTGCCAAGCCCGGTTAAGATTACGAAAGAAGAGAGCGAAGGCGTTGACGCAGTTGATGGGACCTTACCTCGTCAAGAAGGCGACCGTTTGGCTGCTAGTTACGTGAACTATTACACCGCAAATGGCGGTATCGTATATCCAATCTTTGGTGATCCTAACGATGCAAAAGCACAAAAGACTTTAGAAGAACTTTATCCAGACCGGAAAGTCGTTGGTGTTCCAGCTCGTGAAATCTTACTTGGTGGCGGGAATATTCACTGCATTACCCAACAAGTACCGGCAAACTAACTTGAAAATTTAACATCACACAATGCATATCATTAATGAGGAGGGGCTGGCCAACTAAACTTAGGCCAGCCCCTTCGCACTAATAATCGGAGGAAATGAATATGACAAAACGACGCGTGGTCGTTGCCCTCGGTGGTAACGCAATATTATCAAAGGATGCTTCGGCAAAAGCACAACAACAAGCATTAAGAAACACAGCAAAATATCTGGTTCAATTTATTGAAAACGGTGATGAATTGATCGTCTCTCACGGGAATGGTCCCCAGGTTGGTAATTTACTGTTGCAACAAGCGGCGGGGAGTACCGACATTAATCCGGCAATGCCTTTGGATACTGCTGTTGCAATGACACAAGGCAGCATTGGCTACTGGCTCCAAAACGCTCTGAATGAAGAAATTCGTAAATCAGGATTAGATTGTTCAGTTGCAACAGTTATCACTCAAGTCGAAGTGAATCCAGACGATCAGGCTTTCACGAATCCAACAAAACCAATTGGTCCTTTCTACTCCAAAGAAGATGCAGAAGCACAGCATGCGGAACATCCAGAATTCACGTTTGTAGAGGATGCAGGCCGTGGTTATCGGCGAGTTGTACCATCACCTAAACCGGTAAATGTGACCGAAGCAGATGTGGTCAACAAACTTGTTAACGTGGGCATTGTTCCCATTTCAGTTGGTGGGGGTGGCGTTCCAGTTGTTCGAGAAGGTGACCGCTTAGTCGGCCGTGAAGCAGTTATTGATAAAGATTTTGCTTCAGAAAAATTGGCGGAACAAATAGATGCTGACCTTTTGATTATTTTGACAGCCGTTGATTATGTTTTTGTCAATTTCAACCAGCCCGATCAAAAAGCGTTGGGTGAAGTGACCATTGACGAGCTGAGAAACTACCTCGATGAGAATCAATTCGCAAAGGGCAGTATGCTGCCAAAAGTTCAGGCTGCAATCGATTTTGTTGAAAATACTAATGGTGGTAAAGCAGTTATCACTTCTCTGGAAAACATTGACGGTTTCCTGGCTAACGGAGATGGCACCATTATTTCCAAAAGTGTAGTGGACGCAGCAAAATAGACTTGCAAAAAAATGAAATATATCGTTATCATTAGACGTGAGTGACATCAACAATGCAATAGAGCAGGATAATCTTTAGCGCATAACTGACTGCTGGGGATTGTCCTGCTTTAGGTGTATTATGTTGATACTATGTTATAAAGGACGGATAAAAATATGAAGCTAACATCATTGCCAACTGAAGACGGTTTTCGGCTGCCTGCTGAGTTTGAATCACAGCAAGCGGGCTATATGATTTGGCCCCAACGACCTGATAATTGGCGTGATGGTGGGAAACCGGCACAACATGCATTCACGAAATTAGCAACGCTGCTCGCAAAGTATCAGCCAATGACCATGCTGGTCAATGAAAACCAGTTTGGAAACGCAAGGGGGCTGTTACCAGATAATGTTCGAGTGGTCGAAATGAGTAGTAACGATGCATTTATTAAGGACACTGGACCCTTCTATATTGTGAATGATTCGGGTGAAATTAGGTATGCTGATTTTAATTTCAACGCTTGGGGTGGTTTACTCGATGGCCTTTATTTTCCCTGGGATAAGGATAATGAACTTGGCGTAAAACTGGCTAATTTAAACCGGTTAGATTTCTATCAAAATGGCATGACTCTGGAAGGCTGTTCCGTTTTAACCGATGGAGAAGGCACCCTCTTTACGACTGAAGAAGTGATCTTGTCCGAAGGCCGCAATAAGAGGATGACTAAGCAGCAAGCTGAAGCAATTTTTCAACAATATCTCGGCATTACAAAGACAATTTGGCTGCCTGAAGGATTCTTTATGGACGAAACAGGCGGCGACATTGACAATGTGATCAACGTTGTTAAGCCCGGTGAGCTGGTTCTGTCTTGGACGGATAATAAATATGACCCGCAGTACAGAATTAGCCACGAGGCCTTTGAGTTATTAAAGCAAGCAACGGATGCTCAAGGGCGCCATTTTAAAATTCACAAACTTCAGTTACCTAGTACGCTGACGCTATCAGCTAAGGAAGCGCAGGGCGTCGATTCCATCAATGGAATGTTACCGCGGATCGAAGGGCAGCGGTTAACAGCAACTTACGTGAACTATATTACGACTGATAAAGCTGTTATTGTGCCTGCATTCGGGGATCCACAAGATTCGTCCGCTTGCCAGCTACTACACGAATTGTATCCGGACAGAACAATTGAAAGTTTTTCAGTTAGAGAAATACTGACCGGTGGTGGCGGCCTGCACACCGTTGTTTTAAACGTCCCGCGTGGCGAAGTTGGGGGCATGAAATGAATTTCTTTGAGATTGTTAACGCACACTTGAGCTCACTGACTAAGAATGAGCAAGAATTATTTGATTATGTTGTGAAGAACATGGATAAGATCAAGAACCAGAGTATTCGGGAGGTTGCAAGTGAGACATACGTATCAACTGCAACTTTCTTACGGTTTGTTAAAAAAATCGGATTCGTTGGATTTAGTGAGTTTACGACAGTTATTAAATACACGGTGTTAAATAACGATCAAGATGAAACGAAGCCAAGTCCTTTCACCGTGGAACAAAGTGATTATCGAGAAGAGTATTTGAAGAATATTACTGAATCGGTTCGTGTGATTCCAATAAGTAAACTGCATGATATCACCAGTCGGCTAGCAAAACATCCAAAAGTGTTTTTGTTTGCCAAGGGCATTAGCAAACACGCGGCTGAGTATATCAATTATTTATATACGATGGCTGGTTTTGAAGTTGAGTATCCACGCGATCACGATTTTCGACAATTAGCAGTCAAACAGGTTAAGCGAGACGATATTGTGTTTTTCCTGACATATAATGGGCAGGATGGAGAATTGCTTGAAATGGTTAAAACGTTGATCAATACGCAAAATCGCCCATACTTAATTTCCATTACAGAAGCAGATAACAATACGATTCAAAATTTGAGTGACGTCAATTTGTATCTTTTTACCGATGAAGTTCAGGTTAACGGCATTGAAATCAGTTCCCGGATTTCCACGATTGCACTGATGGAACTAGTGTTGTATCAGTACATTGAAGACTATGGGGGTCGTGATTTTAACTTTGTTAAACGCCATGGACATTAAACTTGAATTTGATTACACCGTGCTTTTTGAGGGGGACTCAATAAGAACTGCGTTGTCCAAAGCTAATCAAAATCCCTGCACGCAATGAAATTGTCATTTTGACGCGTCCTGGTAATCTAGATTAAATGTGCAAAACGGCCGTTTTCTGGCAAAATATATGCACTCTGGCCCTAAAATCCCGAATGGGGGTTTAGGGTCAGAGTGCTTTTTGAAGTGGGAAGGAAGAACCGCCGTTTGTCCTGCGCTCGTTTCGGAAGATTAGTTAAACATTTGAGTATCATGACTCTTTTTTTTGCAACTGAGTCGAAACAAGTGACACTAACCAAAGACTCGAATAAAAGCGCACTATCTAACTAACTGGACACTATGAGTTGTGTATTTGGCATGCCAGTGTTTTTGTTTGCTTGAGACGTTAACTTTATCGAATTTTCCACTGCGTTTATGGAAGGTCAGTAACGTGATTTTTTTCGCTGAAGTGGATTTAACTGATACAGTCAGATTCCCGCCAAGTTTTGCAGTGCCATGGATGGCTAGTTGATTGGTACCATTTACGTTTAAATTAGCCTCCCGGAATGTCAACTCAAGTGCAACAACCATGGAGCCAGGCCGTGAGCTAGCTTG
>NZ_AYYR01000120.1 GCF_001435975.1 Secundilactobacillus collinoides DSM 20515 = JCM 1123 | reverse complement strand
TCTCTAGCCGCTTGTTTATTCCACCAAACGCCAAATAGGTTTTGCATGGTGCCGTACAAGTAGTTTTCCACGTTCTTGATATGCTTTTCATTGCTTCTTAGGGCGTTAAAGTAGCGTCTCAAGGCTTTAGTCATCAAAGATTTTAGTTCTTCATCGTCTAGTGGGATTAGAGCGCCAATGTCCTGATGATCCTTCTCAACTCGGTACTTAGCATTTAAGATAATGCCAATGAACCGGCGCATTTGTTGTGGAGTTCGGCACCAGAAGCTAAGTAATTGCACGGCTTCGGGTTCTAAGAAAACGGGGAGTCCACTGTCTTCATCAGTTAAGAAGTCATTAGCATGGTTCACCAAATCCTTGTTTTGCTTTTCTAGTTCTGCTGGTGAGAAATGGGCTGTGGAAAAGTCCAACTTTTGAGTATCTATATTGTATCTATTAGTATCTAAACCTCTAGTATTGTTTAGATTGTGTTTCATTTTGAAACTTCCGCTTGTATCAAGGGATTTCGGCTCTTTTTGTCGGGGTTCCATTTTGAAACTTCCGCTTGTATCAAGGGATTTCGGCTCTTTTTGTCGGGGTTTCATTTTGAAACTTCCGCTTGTATCAAGGGATTTCGGCTCTTCATTAGTAATCTTTTTTTTGTAAATGTCTTTAGTTGTAACTTCGAGGTCAGCTAGATAAAGATGATTTGGTAGATTCTTCTTTTTCTTCGGATCAAATCCTAAGTTAACTTGATAGAGTAACTTTGCCCTTTCTAATTCTTTTTTTACTTTAACAATTTTCGCATTGCCCCAGCCAAATAAATTATGAAGCTCTTGATTTGTGAAAATGAAATAGACTCGATTCTTCTCATCAATCCAGTTGTTTCTTAATGAGTAATCTAGACGATCACGTAAAATCATATATCCTAACTTAGCACTATCACTTAGCTTTTTGTATTTTTCTCCGTATAGTAAAACTTGTGGGAATTGAAAAAAACGGGTTTCATAAGCTTTTTTTGATTCAATAAAATTAAAATTTGTTTGATCCATAATAAAACTCCCCTTCATTGACTTGTACATGCTGTCTTCAAAGAGAGTTGCTAAAACATCAGACTTGTTCTAAAATACAAATTTGATATGCTCTGACTGAATTATAAAGCATCATTGGCAGTGAGGACTTTGTAAATTCACCAGCATGTGTTTGTTTGTGAGTTGCAATTCGGCAACTTTTTTGATTTTTAAGAACTAAAAATGGACTAAGTAGTTATTAGAAGCTACTTAGTCCATTGGTCTTATCTTCGTTTTAATTAGTTTACCTTTGCTTGCCCCTTAAGGTTTGCTTGCGGTATAATTAGCACGTAAACAAGATTACAATTTGTTCAAGCAATTTTAACTTGGCGGTGAAAATTGCTTGGACTAGGTAGCTGCAAGATAGCTACTTGTCAATACTGCAAAAATCCCAATCCCGAGTGGATTGGGATTTTTTGTTTATGAACAAAGCATATCATTCTGCAAAGGTTAAGTAAATAGTTTTATGAATATGATTTATGATTAATCGTAAATCATATAAAATTTGTGATTAATCATAAATCATGGTAAAATGTTTATGTAAAGGTAGGTGCTACTATGAATGGGAAAACACTATTAAACTTCAACTTTAAAGGTGGCGTTGGTAAGACCACCTTGACTGTAATGGAAACCTATTTATTGGGTCAAGAGGGGAAAAAAGTACTACTGATAGATTTCGATCCCCAGGGAAATGCAACTGAAATTATGAAGGAGACTTATAAAGCCGATTTAAAGCCGGAACTTTCATTATATGAGGGCCTTCTTGGAGGGGATTTGTCTAAATCTATTGTGTCTGTTACAAACCAAATTGATATGATTCCTACAGATTGGACATTGTCTTTATGGATTGGTGCTGTAGAAAAAGTTAGTCGGGTTAAACGTAATATTCTATTACCACAAATGCTTTCAAAGTTAAAACAAAATTACGATTATATTTTTATTGACGTACCACCAACAATAAATGTCTTTACTAATAACGCAATCATGGCTTCAGATTTCATCTCAATTGTCTTACAAACTCAAAAGCAATCATATACAAGTTCTTTAAAAACAGCTACGCATTTAGGTGAACTACGTGAACAATACAATGGAAGTTTTCAGTTAGTTGGTGTCATATTGTACTTAATGAAGCCACGTGCAAAAGTTGATACTGAAATTTCTGCACAAGCAAAAGACTTTTTTGGCGAAGGGGTCTTTTCAAACTCAATTAGAACTCAAGAACGGGTTAAAACGTTTGCTAATGAAGGAATACGGAATAAAGACCATTGGGATAAAAGAGCAATCCAAATGTACCAAATGGTTCTTAATGAACAACTACTTAGAATTCAACAGTTAGAGGAGTAATTTATCATGGCAGAAGATTTTTTAAACAAAGTTAGTAAAAAGGCATCTGAACAACTTAAAAATCTAAAAAGTCCATACCAATTCGAAACAGAAAGAACTAAAACCGTTCAACTTCGCATGAGCACATATAAAGAAGTTAAACGCATCGCTTTTGAGAATGACGAAAAAATTGTTGATGTCTTAGAAAAAATTATTCGTGAAGGCCTTGCCAAACGTAAATAAGATTGAGCTTAACTTATGTATTACTGATTGTGTGATTTATGATAAAAGATTAATCTTTTATCATAAATCACACAATCAATAAACTTCACTGTACAAGGTATATTTAAAATAAATTTGATTTAAACATACGTGGTAGATCGCAAATTTAGGGGTCTAGAATTTTTGGTGTTGGAAAGTATTTCCATTCCAAAAGTACTAGGCCCTTTTTGATAACAAAAAAAGGCATCTAAGCCTCCCTAGTGCTATGCTTTAAGCGACGAAACTCAAGATAAGCGGGGTAGGAATAGATGTCTCAACTAGATAATACACTTAAATTACTGGGAATTACAGACACAAACATTCAGGTGTTCGGTACTCGTGAGGAATTTCATGGTCGGGGCTCGGGTCGCAAAAAGTATTTGGTCATCCAGGCAGAGCTTACCTACACACTCAGGCGCTGTCCCAGCTGTGGATACAATACGTTGCACCCTAACGGACACAAGCTCACTCATGTCCACATTGCAGGACCCATGGACCGGCCCGTAATTCTAGAGCTAAACAAGCAACGCTGGCGTTGTAGTAACTGCCATAGCACTTGTACGGCCACCACTCCAGTGGTATCAACCAACCACGCCATCGGTCACGGACTAGCGACTCATGTGCTGAAGCTAGCCAGTAAATCACTCCCGGCTAAGACTATCGCCAGTCTCACCGGTATTTCGACAAACTCAGTTCAGCGTATTTTGACGGCTAATATTCATCCACAGGCGAGCCGCCGGTTACCGATTAATCTATGCTTTGATGAATTCCGTTCCACGCACGGCTCCATGTCGTTTATTTGCATTGACGCCGACACTCACAAATCAGTTAAAGTACTTAGCGACCGCCTTAATAGAACCATCAAACAGTTCTTTCTTAGTCAGTACAGCACCGCAGAACGGGCCGCGGTTCAACGCGTCATCATGGACATGAACGCCTCCTATCAGGCATTCGTGCACGAACTATTCCCTAACGCCGAACTCATTATTGATCGGTTCCACATTATTCAATTAATGGGCCGGACGATGGATACCATTCGCACTCAATGTTTAAAGCAACTCGACAAGCATTCACGGGAATATAAAGTACTGAAATCACTATGGCGCCTATTCCACAAGGCCAACCCTGACGCACAAAAGAGCCGCTACCTCTTCGGCCTGAATGAGTACTCGACCGAACAGAACGCTATTGATATTGGAACCGATACGTTTCCGGCCTTCAAAACAGCTTATGAAACCTACATCGATCTCCACGATGCTTTGATGGGGCGTCACGCTGATGAACTCAAGAATATCATCACTAACTATCAGCCTAACGGCACGCCCCTAGATACGGCCATGCATACCCTACGAAAGAATCTTAATGGAGTAATTAACGCCGCCAAATCGTCCTACTCTA
>NZ_AYYR01000119.1 GCF_001435975.1 Secundilactobacillus collinoides DSM 20515 = JCM 1123 | reverse complement strand
TCCTTTAAACCTTGCGCCTGTTTTTGCCGTTCGTAATCTTCATCACGGGCATATAGAACAGTCATGATCGCGTTACTAAAGGCCGTCTTTAAGTAATAGTCTGGACTAACTGGCTTATAATTTAGCGGTTGATAATGCCCCATATTTGCTTTTCTGTACTGATTGTCCTTGGCTCGTTGCTCTTTTGACTGCTTTTGGATTTTCTCGATTTGACTGTTCTTAATCGTTGGATCGGCTTTGCATTCGCCAAAAAAGAGTTGTTTAGTGCCATCATGCTTTAAAAC
>NZ_AYYR01000118.1 GCF_001435975.1 Secundilactobacillus collinoides DSM 20515 = JCM 1123 | reverse complement strand
AAGCTAGTCTAATTGGTCTAGTTATCAAGTGTTGCACTTCAATTTTAAATCGGGGTCAGAATATTGTTTCTAAATGAAAACAAGTAATATTGCACCATCATCGTTATATCACTTTGCTCTTAAGCAGAGGCCCAATTTAACCTCTGCTTTTTTGTTCTTATTTTTCTTCGCCTGCCCACATTTCACACGGTATTCGTTCGGTCGTCTGTGATACTTCACGATTAAGCTCTTCGTGGAAGCCATTGATTAAGTTGATCAACTCAACGCCATCGCTGAATTCGCGGTTATAGACTCGAAACCTTTCGACTGTTCGGGCTAACAATTCAACAACGCCTTTCGTATGAGGACGAAAAACGCGGCAGTCGATCGGTTGATAGCTGGCATCCTGACTGAATTGCTTAAAGCGCTCAATGAAGACCGCATATCCAAAATCGGATTTTTTATGATCAACCACCTGCTTCATATTATCGAACCAGATTTCAGTCGGGACACCGGCGTAGTACTCAAAAGCGTCAGTTCAGACAGGTAAACGCCCCTAGCTAAAAATCCGACTTGGATTTCCAGCTAAGGACGCTTATGTTCTGTGAGCAAAACTGCTTTTTTTCTGAAGTTTTGCAACTAGTCGCTTTTATTATTCATTAATTCCAAATAACCAATTGCTTATTAGCTGAAACGTAACGGCCGTTAGTTAATTGGTAACGGGTCACTTTTCCTTGCTTCACAATTCGTTTCACTTTCAGAATAGTATTCTTCCGGTAATGTTTCACACGATCAGACTTACTTAACTTAGCGGTCTTATAGCTATTGATGCCGGCAGCACTTAAGACCTTAATTGATTTTGTATTCAGTGCATAATAGAGGCCTGCCACATAATTTTTATTTGCGGTGATGTAGCCGCCCTTAACTTTGTATCGAAGCACGCCGTTGGCCGAACGCGCTGTACCGAGAATTTTAAAGGTCGGTGCTTTGGCCCTGGTCTTCTTTGCGTATGCCTTAACACGATTCTTTGTGGCAAAGGTAGCACTCTTGTAGAGATATAAACCACGTTTTGCATATACCATGTAAGGATACTTGTTAGCTGATGTCGATGTGCTGGTATCAGCTTCTGTTGCAGTCTCAGGAAGCGGCGTAATCGTGCCAGGGGTATTCGTATCAATGTCTGTTCCCCCTTCTGGCTGGCCGGTATCAGGTTGACCACCGCCCCCGCCTCCAGTATCTGGATTTTCGGTTTCAGGAACATCGACACCATCAAGATCTGCCGTGTAATTCCCAGAAATGTAAAGTGAGTCATTTGGGTCAAACGCTAATTTAGCCAGTCTAAAATCGAACTCTGTGGTGCCTTCTGGAATCGTAAACATGCCTGTTTCTTGATTGTACGTGACACCATCCGTAATCGAAGTAACCTGAGCATAGGTTGCCTTTGTTGAATCCGAAGTCAGTTGAATCAAGTCGGTGAGGGCCAACTGATTTGATTTAGTAAGTGTATTAGCATCAATGACATTCGTTTGCCGTGTGAAAATAGTTGTTCCACTGGTCAGTGCATCAAGACGAGGTAATGTGACCTGGGTCAAATGATTATCGCTAAATGCTTCATCACCCAATTGAATGAGTCCCTGCGGTAAAGTCACCTTGGTCAGCTGATTATGACTAAACGCACTGGCACCGATTTGGCTGACCTGATCTGCCAGAGATAGCTGGGTTAATTGATTGTTGTAAAACGCCTGATCATCAATCTTAATATCAGTTGCTGCTTGGTCTGTTGTCACCATGTCAACAGCGGTCAACCGATTATCTGAGAATGCTTGTTTCCCAATTTCGGCTGCACTATCGGGTAATTGCACAGTATCGATTTGATTGTTGTAGAACGCCTTATCGCCGATCAATTTCAACGCACCGCTGGTATTCAGCGTGATTTGTAATAATTTGTTATCCATGAATGCGTTTGCACCAATCGTGGCAACGTTCTCTGGAATTTCAACCTCTTGTAATTTATTATAGGTGAACGCGTTCGTGCCGATAGCAGTCAAGCCAAGCGCTTCGTTAAAATTCAAATACTCGATCTTATTGTCTTTAAAGGCACTGTCGCCCAGGGTTTTAAGCCCGCTTGACAGTGTAACCTCTTCCAGTTGATTTTCTTCAAAAGCGCTGTTGCCTACAGTTTCGACCGAATCTGGCAAGATAATCGTTTCCATTTTATTAAGTGAAAACGCATCGTTGCCAATCGTTGTTAATGCACTGTCTTCTTCAAAGATTACAGTGTCTAAATTATTACGAGAAAATGCCTTGTCGCCAATCGTTGTCACCGTTGCGGGAATTGTCACGTGTGCTAAATTTTTATTAGCTAGGGCACTTGCCGCGATGTTGACCACTTTATACTTTACGTCATCCTTAGTCACAGTGTCTGGAATCGATACTGTTGTTTCAGGCCCAGTATATCCCGTAATTGCGGCAGTATCTTCAGATAATGGCTGACAATAGAAATTATCTGAAGAAAACTGCGTTGAACGTGTTGCTGCTTGAGTCGAGTGCGGATTGCTCATTAATACAAGTCCTAATAGGCCACCAATAATTACAAGGGTACGAGTGGTTCGGGAAGATGCAAACTTATTCATGAGGAGTCCCTCCTTGCGACTTTGCGCAAATAGATTTGGTGAATTCCAAGGGTTAAAAGCGTTTGACCACTTTATTTGCGATTGAAGTTCTTCCACTTTTTAGTATGAACTTATAGTGTGAATAATCTTAGAAGAAATTTAGAAGAAAAATAACTAAAACTAAATGTTTATTATTAGATATTTATTTTTTTACGCGTGTTTAACGTTTAAATTATAACTATTTGTTGTAAAACAAGCTGCTTACAAGTCATTAATGAGGCGGTTGCGCTGTAAATCGGTTACGTCGGTCAACGGGCGCAGGTCGATTTAGTGCGTTGATTTTATCATTTCGGTGCTGATCAATTATAGCAATAGCGTGGTCATTATCGTTCGTCACCCAACGGATAGTTACCAAGCAAAACGGCGTTTCACGATGGATGATAGTCCTTATTTATTAAGGTTACGTTCAGCTGCACCGGCAGATTCAACCCTCGGTGAACGGATACCCAACAGCCGGGATTGCGTGCCGGATAGTTGAGCTAAGGGTTTAATAACAAAAAAACAAGTATCCTTTCCTAGTTGGAAACGGGTACTTGATAATGTAGATATTTGCTAGAATCGTTGCGCTCATTATGCTGACCGCCGACTTTTGTTTCGTCAATTTAAAGTGCATCTGACACACAGTCAAAACTCCCCACCAACACCAGTTGACAAAGAGCCAAAAAAAGCACCTTCTCCCGAATGGGAAAAGATGCTTGAACGCAACGATACCAAGGTATCTTAACGCTTTGAGAATTGACCGGCCTTACGAGCTTTCTTAAGACCTGGCTTCTTCCGTTCTTTCATACGAGCGTCACGAGTTAACAGACCGGCACGCTTGAGGGGACCACGAAAATCTGGGTCAACTTCGAGCAATGCACGGGCGATACCATGACGGACAGCGCCAGCTTGACCAGAGAAGCCGCCACCATTAATGTTTGCTAAAACATCATAGTTACCTAAAGTTTCAGTAACATTAAATGGTTGAACAACAACTTCACGCAAGTTTGCGAATGGGATGTATTCTTCAATTGATTTACCGTTCATTTCGATCTTACCAGTACCTGGTACTAAACGAACACGAGCAGTAGAGTTTTTACGACGGCCTGTGCCGCGATATTGTACTTGAGCCAATTCAATTTCCTCCTTAAATTAGGTTAGTGATGTCTAAAACTTCAGGCTTTTGAGCAGCATTATCATGTTGGTCGCCAGCGTATACATGAAGCTTTAAGCCGATGTTGTGACCTAATGAAGTATGAGGAAGCATTCCCTTAACAGAAGTTTCAATCAATTTTTCTGGGTCATTTGCACGAAAATCGCCAGCAGTGCGTTGCTTTAAACCGCCCGCGTGGTTCGTGTGATGGTAATAGATCTTCCGTGAAGCCTTCTTACCCGTTAAAGCAACTTTAGATGCGTTGATAACGATTACGTTATCACCAGTATCTACATTTGGGGTGAACGTTGGCTTATTTTTACCACGTAAGATGTTTGCGACAGCTGAAGCAAGACGACCCAATGGGACATTGGTTGCATCAACCACGTACCACTTGCGATCCACGTCACCTGGTTTAGCCATATATGTTGTACGCACGTTAAATTCCTCCATTTTTCTGTGTTTGTTTGAACACCAATAACAAGTTTCCGGGGCTTATCGTGGGGCAAACAATACCAATTAACATAGTACAATTTTTTGCCCCAAAAGTCAACGCTAAAACGCGGAATTTTTTCTTTATCTTTGATGTTTTGGTAATTTAGTTGGATGCTCAGGGTCATCCCCCTCGTAATAAACATGTTTAAGATAGAGCCCACTTGCCGGCACAGTCCGTCGCGCATTGCGCCGATCACCCAATCGGTAGAGTCGTTGGATATCATCAACCGGACGGGTCTCAGCCCCAATTTCAACCAGCACGCCAACCATGATTCGAACCTGATTATATAGAAACCCGTTGCCATAAAATTCGAAAATAAGTTCGTTATTCTCATCGTCCCTGTGGCAAGTAGCTTCATAAATGGTTCGATAATTTGTGCGGGCACTGGAACCGGATGCAACAAAGCTGGTAAAATCGTGTTCACCGATCAGATCACGTTCAGCCTGCCGAATCAAGTCCACATTAACTGGAAACTTCCAGTGACCCGTGTAATTTCGTTTGAAGGGGTTACGAAACTCGCCAAGATCCATCCGATACACGTAGCGTTTACCTGAAACGTCATAGCGTGCATGAAAATCAGAAGTAACCTGTTCCACCTTCAAAACTTCCATATCTACCGGCAACATAGAATTCAACCCACGCCGCATGTTCTCGGGGGTGAGGTCAAACGGGAAATCAAAGTGTGCGACCTGCCCCAGGGCATGCACCCCAGCGTCCGTTCGACCCGACCCGTAAATGATAATCGCCGGGTCGGGCATCTTAGCCATTTTATTCACCACTTTGGTGAGTTCAGATTCCACCGTGCGCTTGTTCGGTTGGCGCTGAAAGCCGGCAAAATTCGTGCCATCATAGGCGAATGTGACTTTGTATCTCAAAATGAGGTTCCTTTCGTTTTACAGTTGCAGTGCCCGCAAGCCGATCACGACCACGGAAAACACAACGTAAATAATCAAACTCAGTGTGTCTTGACGGTGCCATTTCAGTTCGCGAAACTTTGTCCGGTTCTCGCCGTCGCGGTAGCCGCGAGCTTCCATGGCCGTTGAAATATCCACAGCCCGGTTAAACGCGTTCACAAACAAGGGAATCAGGATCGGCACGATTGTTTTGACCTGCTGTTTCAAACCGCCCGTCCCAAAATCAACACCCCGCGCGCGTTGTGCGTTCATAATCTTCTCAGCCTCATCCATCAACGTTGGCACGAAACGCAACGCTAATGACAGCATGAGCGCCAAGGTGGCGACTGGAAAGTGAACCTTCCGCAACGGGCTCAGCAAAGATTCGATTCCATCAGCAATTGCCAACGGCTGCGTCGAAAAGGTCAGCAGCGTGGAGACCATGATGATCAGCACGAACCGCATTAAAATCAGCAGGGCATTGATCAACCCATCATGGGTGACCGATAACCAGCCCCATTGCCAATACACGTGACCGCCAGCGCCGAAGAAAATCTGAATCACAACAGTAAACATCAAGAGCCATAGCAACGGCCTCAGTCCCCGCAGAAAAACCCGCAGTGAGATGCCCGTTGCAAAAATGGAAGCCAGCAGCAGAACCACCAGCACTGCGTATGTCCACACACTATTGGCGAAGAAAACCACGCCGATATAAATAAACGTCAAAATAAGTTTTGCCCGCGGGTCTAACCGGTGCACCCACGAATCGCCAGGAATATAGCGACCAAACATAAATTTATCCATGGTCGGCTACCCCCTGTTTTGCTAACTGAGGCACCAACTGATCCGCCAATTCATCCGCCGTCAGAGGTAACGGGTCGAATGTAAAGCCCTTTTGAATGAGCTGATTTGCATAGGCAGTAGCTGTCGGTAGTTCCAGCTGATTTTCATTTAACCAGGCAACATCGCTGAAAACTTCGCGTGGTGTTCCCTGGCGTACCATGTGTCCGTGCGCCATCACAATCACGTGATCCGCGTAGTTTGCCACATCATCCATCTGATGGGTAATTAGCACAATGGTGAGTTGTTTTTCTGCCTGAAGATGCCGCACGAGTCCCATGATGTCATTACGGCCGCGCGGGTCAAGACCAGCAGTCGGTTCATCCAGTACTAATACATCTGGCTCTAGCGCTAATACGCCCGCAATTGCCGCACGTCGCATTTGACCCCCAGAGAGGTCAAATGGTGAGCGCTCGAGTAGAGACTCATCTAAACCGACCATTTTAGCCGTCTGACGGGCAAGCTTATCAGCTTCTTCCTCGCTAATACCAAAATTCTGCGGTCCAAACGCGATATCCTTTAAAACAGTTTCTTCAAACAACTGATTTTCCGGAAATTGAAAAACAAGTCCCACCTTTTTACGTAACGGTTTTAAATGCTTATTTTTCGTCTCTGGGGTGATTGTGCGGTCACCAATGATGACTTGCCCCTCAGTGGGCTTTAACAGCGCGTTAAGGTGCTGAATCAGCGTTGATTTACCGCTCCCGGTTTGGCCAATGACCGCCGTGAAAGCACCAGCTGGAATATTTAAATTAATGTCATAAAGTGCCTGAACCGCAAAGGGCGTTCCGGCCTGGTACCAGTAATTTACTTTTTCAAACGCGATGTCCATAACCAGTCAGCCAAGCTCCCTTCGTCCATATAGGTTTGCGGTGTATCCACACCACGAGTGGCCAGCGCGCGTTTAATCTTTTCCGCAAACGGCACGTCTAACCCCATTTGAATTAACTGAGCCCCATGACTAAATATTGTCTCAGGGTCGGCTTCCTCCACAAAGTGACCATCATCGATCACTAAAATATGATTGGCGCTCGCCGCCTCATCAATGTCGTGAGTAATTGAAAGCACTGTTAGATGATATTTTGTTTTCAGTTCTTTAATCGTGGCCAAAATTTCACGGCGACCCTTCGGATCCAGCATACTGGTGGCCTCATCCAAAATAAGAATTTTGGGCACGATTGCGATAATACCAGCCAGTGCGACCCGTTGTTTTTGCCCACCAGAAAGTTTAGCCGGTTCGCGGTCTTGGTAGTCTAGCATATCGACCTGCTTGAGGGCACTGGTGACGTGTTCGCGCATGGTTGCACGGTCCATTTGCCGATTTTCCATCCCAAATGCCACATCGTCCGCAACAGTTGCGCCGACGAATTGGTTGTCAGGGTTTTGGAAAACCATCCCAATTTTCTCACGAATATCCCATACACTGTCTTCGGTGAGTTCTTGTCCGTCAATTGTAATCGTGCCTTCATCAGCAGCCATTAACCCGATCATGAGTTTTGCCAGCGTACTTTTACCACTGCCGTTATGGCCAACAATTGCTACCCAGTCGCCCTCTTCAATATCAAAACTGACATCATCAACGGCCTTACGATCACTATTCGTGTATTTATATGATAAGTTTGAAACTGATATAATGGCCATTCGTTCATTCCTCGTTTTATAAATTCACCCGTCATTATACCAAATTGTGAGTCACTATTGCCGAATTACGGGCTTTTTTTTACAATTTTCTAAAACTGATTCAATGACTGATCAATATCTGTATCCTGACAAGTGTCTTTCTTTACTAGAAACCATCACACGCCAAACATTAAACGGCTGTAAAATTTCTGGTATTGGTGATCACGCCAATGCCAGTTTTTTATTGTCTT
>NZ_AYYR01000117.1:34884-79536 GCF_001435975.1 Secundilactobacillus collinoides DSM 20515 = JCM 1123 | reverse complement strand
AGCTAGTCTAATTGGTCTAGTTATCAAGTGTTGCACTTCAATTTTAAATCGGGGAATTTAAGACAAGTAACCCAATTTAAAAATTAAAAAAATATCGTTTTCGATGAAGCCCTACTGTTTCAACATTTTCAATTAATAAGCGTCTCTCACAATTAAAACATGATTAAAAAGATGTTGACATTTACTCATCGAATCGTTATTGTAAAAGTCAATTAATCGCAAATAAAAAACGTTGAAGAGAAGAGTAGACCACGTATTAGGTACAAAGTGATCACCGTTAGTGAAAAGGTGAAACCGAACAATGGTTGAAGATGAGCTCTGAGTTGTGGTCGCCGGTGAAAGCTGAAAACCCGTGAGGATACGATATAATCCCAAACATGTTTTTGTGTTGTTGAGGTGTAAGAACAAACTTACACGAATCTGGGTGGTACCACGATGCTTTCGTCCCAGTTATAGACTTATATCTATAACTGGGACGAAAGCATTTTTTGCGTTAATTAAGGAGGGTTCACATGGTTAAAACAAACACTGAAGAAATTGTACATCTACTAAGCGCGCGAGTGCCAAGGGCTCAAGAAATAAAGCTTGAGCAACAAGCAAGAAAATCTTTTTTAGATTATCTCGCCTCTGCAACCCTCGCTGATAAAGAACTTGCGGTTGAAAAATTAAAACAAGCGCTTCATTACCCGGACCAATACCTGATTATTGGTCAAAAGGGAAATTTACCGGTAGAACAGGCGGCCTTATTAAACGGGTTCACAGCCCATTACTTAGATTTTGATGACGTTCAAGCAAATTTTCGCGGTCATCCCAGCGTCGTCATTTTTTCCGCTTTACTAGCAGTCAGTCACCCGACAGATAAAATTCAGTCACTTCTCGCGGCATTCATTCAAGGCGTTGAACTTGCAGGGCACATCGGTCAAGCCATTCATCCAGCACATGCGTTAAATGGCTGGCATTCAACTGGCACCATTGGAACGATTGCCGCCGCAGCTGCTATTGGCGTTTACAAAAAGCTTCCTGAAGATAAATTCATCACTTTTTTGTCTTTTGCGGCTAGCCAAGCTTCTGGGATGATGTTCCAAGAAGGCAGTGATGTGAAACCTTCACAGGCTGGATTAGCTGTCCGAAACGCCGTTGCTGCTTATCAGCTGACCGAAAGCGGGTTAACTGCAAATACAGACCCATTCAATAACCATAACGGTTGGCTTAAAACGATTGCTGGAATTGAAATAACGGCATCCAACTGGGGTAAGTCTTGGCTGTCACCTGCTCAAATTGAGACCCCGGGGATTTGGTTCAAACAAAATTCTTTTTGCTCTGCTGCAATCTCCGGCTATGATGCAACACGCCAAGCATACGAAGCTGGTATCAGAATTTCCAATGTGACAAAACTTATCTTTCACTACCCGGAAAATGGTGACAAAGCATTAACTAAAACGCATCCGCTCACTGGTCAGGAAGGCAAGTTCTCAATCGAATATATCGCCTGGCGGGTTTTAGAAAATGGCGATATCTCAACACAGGATCTAGACAATCGCCGAATCGATTCTAAATTTGAAACTGTTTTACCTAAATTTTCTCGGCAACACGATTTACCAAATGAGGATAAAAGTGCTCGGCCAGTTAAATTAGAGGTCATTCAAGGCGAGAATACTTCTTACTTTACAGTCATCAATCCAAAGGGGTCGCCACTTAATCCGCTTGAGGAAACTGACTTAGAGAAAAAGCTTGTCATTGGGCTGGGTGATCTTGCTTCCAATATCATCCAACTTCTTAGCAAGCCCAAAACTCAATTGAAGGAAATTGATTCACTTTTAAATTATAGGAGGTATTTAGATTGCACTTCAAAAAACTCACAGATCTCTCTAGCGCAGCTGAGCTAACACAACTTTTGCATAATGCTTACGCCGCAGACGTTAATTTAGGCATTCATTTCGGTGCTTCGACCATTACGGAAGCTCAAGTGCGTGACCACATCTTAAATACGCCAACCTTTGTCCTTCAAACTGACGATGGCAAAATTGCAGCCACCGCATCCGTGCGGTTACCGTGGTCCGATAATCCAGGACCGTTTACCTTACCGCATATCGGCTGGGTAGCTACAAACCCGCTGTATCAACATCAAGGCTTTGCAAAACAAATTATTACTCAAGTAATCACCCACTTTGTCAAAGATGAATTGCATGCACCAGCCGTTAGTCTAGGGACCGCAGTTGAACATCCTTGGCTGCAAGATTTTTACCATTCGATTGGTTTTCAAACAATTGATATCGTTCGAAAGTTTCAGGATCATCAAACTGCATATCTCATTTCAATTTTTGATGAACATCGCACACATCAGATTGAAGATGTTTATCTTAAAAAGATTCTGCCGCAAACGATTTTAAACGAGAGGTGAACAAAATGAATTTTGACTGGCATTACTTTTTTAGCCTTTTTACACAATTACCTGCTTATGTTCCAATTACAATACTGATGGCTGTACTTTCTATGATATTAGCCATTTTTATCGGGGGTTTTCTAACCTCACTTCAATTGTCACCGGTAGCGCCCTTCAGAGGATTTGCTCACCTCTACATTTCACTATTTCGTGGCATGCCGACCTTGGTACAGTTGTTTATTATTTTCTACGGCTTGCCGCAAATTTTTCCAGCATTGCGCGGCCTATCAGCTTTCGCCGCTGTCGTGTTTGGCCTAGGATTCAAACAAGCATCCTATCTAGCCGAAATATTTAGAGCTGCCGTCAACTCAGTTGATAAAGGTCAGATTGAAGCTGGTCAATCGTTGAACATTAGTCGTTCAAAACTATTTCTAAATGTTGTCCTGCCTCAAGCGACAATTAACGCACTCCCAGCTACTGGGAACACCTTTGTCAGTCTTGTGAAAGAAACCTCGCTGGCCTTTACACTTGGCCTTACCGAACTGTTCGGTGACGGGAAGATGATTGCCGGAGAATCCTTCAAATACTTTGAAACTTACCTTGCTGTTGGAATCATCTATTGGATCTTGATTGTTGTTTACACTTGGTTGCAACACTTACTTGAAAACGCACTGCAAAAACCATATAGGAGGACCGCTAATGTCATTAATCGAAGTAAAGAACCTGTCAGTGAAAATCGGCCAGAAGCAAGTCTTGAAACACATTAACTTATCCGCAGAAGAAGGCTCAGTAACCGCATTTGTTGGTCCGAGCGGTTCAGGCAAGACAACACTATTACGAACCCTTAACCTGCTGCAATTACCAAGCGAAGGCAGCGTAAAAGTTGGTGAAATCACAGCAAACGCTGGTGATCTCCATAAAAAAACAATTCGTGACCTGCGTCAAAATTCTGCAATGGTCTTTCAACAATTCAACCTTTTTAAAAATATGACAGTTAAAGATAACGTGGCAAAACCTCTGATTTTTAACGGTCTTGCTAACAAGAAAGAAGCCGAGGAAACAGCCCTAAACGTTTTAGAGCAAGTCGGGCTCAGTGGTGTTGCGGAACAATATCCTGTGACACTGTCAGGCGGGCAACAACAACGGGTCTCAATTGCGCGCGCAGTTGCTGTTCATCCACGGGTCATCCTGCTAGATGAACCCACTTCGGCACTCGATCCTGAACTAGTGGAAAGTGTCTTGAGAACAATTGCAAACTTAGCAAGTAAACATGTCACAATGATTCTTGTCACTCATGAAATGGAATTTGCACGCCAAATCGCTGATCGTGCGGTGTTTATTGAAGATGGCGCAATCTTAGACCAAGGCCCAGCAGATGACCTGCTTTCGGGCACTCGTCCAGGTCGAATCAGTTCATTTGTTAACTCATTGTCACATCCGACTATTAGAAAGGAAGCTTAACTCATGGCAAAAACTGCCACCAGCATTAATCAAAGTGTCATTGAAACACGTCACTATCTTCACCAGCATCCAGAGGTATCAGATCACGAATTCGAGACAACGAAGTACATTGCAGATCGACTCGAAACACTCGGTTATCGAATCATCACACCAGAAGGTCTAAACACCGGTGTCATCGCTGAAATCGGATCTGGTCATCCAGTGGTCGCCCTTCGATCAGATATTGATGCACTCCCAATTAAAGAAACTACTGGATTACCGTTTGCTTCTGAAAACGATGGCGTTATGCATGCTTGTGGCCACGATTTCCACATGGCTTCCCTGCTCGGCGCTGCAGAATTACTTGCTGAAGAAAAGGACACACTAAAAGGCACCATTCGTCTCGTTTTCCAGCCTGCCGAAGAAACTCACGTTGGCGCACAGGAAGTTGTTGATGCTGGTGGTGCTGACGGAATTGATGCTATTTTTGGGTTTCATAACAAACCAGACTTGAAAGCCGGTGAAATTGGGTTGCTGCCCGGTGGGTTAATGGCCGCTGTTGATCAATTTACCGTTGCCTTCACCGGCGTTGGTACCCACGCTGCAATGCCGCAATTTGGTAAGGATCCAATTATTGCGCTCACTAGTACGGTCAACGCACTCCAAACTATCGTTAGCCGCAACGAAGATCCGCAAAAAACTGCCGTTGTTTCTGTGACCCATATCGATGGCGGTAACACCTGGAACGTATTGCCAGAAAAAGCCTGGTTTGAAGGAACTGTTAGAACTTTCGACCATGACGCACGTGCAGTCGCAAAAAAGCAATTCATCGAAATCGTAAATGGTCAAGCCGCTTCATTTGGCGTTAAGGCTGATATCGAGTGGGTTGAAGGCCCTGACGTGGTCAACAATGACGCAAAGTTGACAAAAATTGTTGAGGATGAAACACAAAAGCATTTAACGCTAGTGCGTCCACAGCCTTCAAACGCTGGGGAAGACTTTGCTTTCTTTAGTCAACGTATTCCTAGTGTATTCGCTTTTGTAGGTAGCAATGGCAATTCAGACTGGCATCATTCCGATTTAAAGCTGGATGATAACGGCCTAGCCCCTGCAGTTAATTGGTACTACTACGTCGCAAAACGTCTTTTATCAGAACTATAATCACAAACATTCAGGAGGTTTTAGCAATGACTTGGCAACCAGTTCGTTTAAGCCCCGTGGAGTACGTTAATGAACCCGGGATTCTAAAACAGTTAGATGAAATTATTGTTGAAAAACATTACAAAAATCCAGTAATTTTAACGGATTCAGTCGTTATTGAGGCCGTTTCCGCTTATGTACCGAACCATTTTTTTGAAAAACACAGGACACTTATTTTTAACGGCAGTTGTACGTACCCTGAAGCCGAACGAATCGAGTCTGAGATTACTGACTCAGACGTTTTGGTAGCACTCGGCGGCGGGCAATTGCTCGATACCGCTAAAAATGTCGCTGATGTAAAGGCTATCGACCTTATCAATATTCCCACAGTACCCTCAAATTGTGCATCAATTACCACAAAGAGCATGGTCTATTCTGAAACAAAACATGAACTCATCGGCCGCGAACGCCATCCGCAAGCAGTCACGCTAGTCTTAGTAGATCCATCGCTGCTTCGGCACTCACCAACAAATTATTTGCTATCAGGCATTGGCGACACGCTCGCAAAATGGTATGAAATTCGCCGACGTCTCAACGTGCCTGAAGCGGCCGGTGCCATTCTTGATATTGCTCGTCGCACCATTGAAATTTCAAAAGAACGCACCTTGGTTATTAGAGACCTTGACACAATTGATGATGACACCTTTAAAAATTTGCTAGACACAATTTTTCTGGTTGCTGCTTCTGTTGACGGTTTTGCTTCCAGCCGTGGCCGCAGTGTTGCCGCTCACAGTTTTCATAATGGTTATCTGAAAGTTAACCATCACCCAACCAAAACACACGGCGAAATTGTTGCCCTAGGCGTTTTGGTACAACTTGCAATCGAACACGAAACTGATGATCTAAAAGAACTCACACAATTTTACACAGGCATTGGATTACCGACAAAGCCAAGTGATCTGGGCTTAACTGCTAACACAGATGAAATTCATACTATCGCACGCGACATGGTCGCTAAAGATAACGTCCGAATTCAAACTGTGTATGATCACTTAACTGAAAATGAAGTCGCCGATGCGATCAATTCACTACAGGGAGGATTACAACCCGATGGAATTCAAAGCGTCACATCGTCTGCAGAGCGTGGGTGAAAAATATTTAGCGATTCAGCAAGCCAACATCAATCAATTAAAAAAGTCTGGAATTGAGGTGTTGAATTTAGGTCGTGGAAACCCGGACCTGCCCACCTTCGCTCCCGTAGTAGAGAAAGCAAAAACTGCTCTAGACAATAAGGTTAACCACGGTTATCCGCCTTATGGCGGTAAACCAGCTTTAAAGGAAACGATTAAGCAGTTTTATCAACGCGAATATCAAGTTGCACTTGAAGAGGATGAAATCACTGTTTTTAGCGGATCTGCAGCAGCTTTAACAGCCTTGCCAATGGCTCTTGCTGACCCCAGCGGCGTTGTTTTAACCCCAACTCCTGCATTCTTCGGTTACCACATCGGAATCACAATGAGCGGCGCCGAAGAATGGCAAATGCCGTTGCTAGAGCGTAACGATTATTTACCAGAACTTGAGAAGATTCCGCAAGCAGTTCGAGAGCGGGCGCAAATGATGTTTCTTAACTACCCGCACAATCCAACCGGCGCCGGCGCAACACACGCCTTTTTTGATAAAGCGGTTCAATTTGGTTTGGATAATCATATTGCTATTGTGCACGACTTTGCATACGCGGATATTTCTTTTGAGCACCAAGCTCCTAGCTTTTTGCAGAGCAAACGTGCTAAGGAAACTGGCATTGAGATCTACACCCTTTCCAAAACATTCAATATGGCCGGCTGGCGCAGCGCATTTGCAGTAGGTAATGCATCAATTATTAAACTGCTCAAGGCCTACATTCAAAATTCGGTTGGCGGCACCTTTGGCGTTGTTCAAGATGCCAGTCAGTACGCCCTCGAAACTCAAATTGAGGAACGAAAACAACTCCGAGATACTTATCTAGACAGACGCAATACTGTTATTCAACTTTTGAAAACAAATCAACTCAGTGTTAGTCAATCCTCTGGTACCTTTTTTGTTTGGCTGAAATTGCCAGAAAAGATAACGGATGACCGACGCTTCGCAAAATCACTTTTAAATAACGCACACGTGGCGGTAGTGCCGGGCAGCGCATTTGGCGATGCTGGGCAAGGCTACCTGAGAATTAGTTTAGTTGCCGATACGGCGACACTAGCTTCAGGCATTAATCAATTGATCACATATTTAAAACAATATAGAGAGTAGGAATTTCATTGACCGACGTATTAGATTCAACATTACTTCAAGGCAACTTCAGCACTCCAGCAGTTCGCGCAATCTGGGATGATGAAAATAAGATTAAGAGTCAGATTAAAGTGGAGGCCGCTCTATCCAAAATTGAGGGCCAATTAGGCGTTATTCCTCAGAGTGCAGCCGACAAAATTGTGTCAATTGCCAAGTTTGAAAATTTTGACATCAACGACTTAGCTAAAGAAACGCGTGAAAAACGGCATTCATTGATTGCGCTCGTTCACCGGCTTCAAGCTTTGGCTGGCGAAGATGCTGGCGAGTACGTTCACTTTGGTGTCACAACTCAGGACATCGTTGATACCGGCACAGTTCTGCAAGTTAAACAAGCGTATGCAATTTTATTAAAAGACAGCAAGACCTTGATTGATATCCTAAAAGTGCAAACAAATCGTTATCGCGACACCATTGAAATCGGACGAACACATGGTATTCAAGCGATTCCAACGACTTTTGGGTTTAAACTAGCCGTTTGGTTAGATGAACTCGTTCGAGACCACCGTCGACTAGCTGAATTGAACGATCGCCACACTTTTGTTGGCAACATTAATGGCGCCATCGGCACCTATGCCGCATTTGGCCCAAAGGGACCGGAAATTGAGAAGAAAGTGCTCAACGATTTAGACTTAGATGTCCCAACTATTTCTTGGCAATCATCACGTGACCGTCTTGCTGAGTTTGCGACGGTTATCGGAATCTATTCAGGAACCCTTGGCAAAATTGGTCATGAGTTGTTCAACCTGATGAAGACCGAAGTCGATGAGATCCACGAGCCCTTCAAAAAGGGTGAAATCGGTTCCTCAACGATGCCTCAAAAACGAAATCCAGCCCTGATTGAAAGTCTAGCAGCGCTCACTCAACCCATTATTAAAGATGCTGACCTGATGTTAGAAACCATGATTATTGATTCTGAACGTGATTCTATGCATTGGCGAAATGAATGGGTAGCCTTACCGGAACTCACCAACTACTTAGATACACAGTTAACTTTGGCCGCCACGATTATAAAAGACTTTCAGGTCAATGCCGACCAGATGCTACGCAATGTTAATCTGCAAAACGGTTTGCCTTTTGCAGAACACATCATGTTTAATCTAGGGACGGTTATTGGCAAACAATCTGCCCATGAACTTGTCTATAACACTGCCATGGAAGCTATTGAACAGCACGAAAATTTCTTGGATGTGCTATATGAACAACCCGATGTTAAACAGAACTTCACGCGTGACCAGTTAACTGACTGGACTGACCCTTCAAAAGATTTGGGCAGTATTTCAGAAAAGATCGACGATGTTTTAGCTGAAGCAAATAACTTATAAAGGATTGTTCAAATTGAAGAAGAATAGATTAATCGGATCAGTAGTCGTTTTACTTAGCCTAGTATTTGTATTAGCTGGCTGCTCATCGAGTTCCAGCAGCAAATCTTCAAGTACCAGCACTCAAAAGACCGTTACTTTTGCCACAACGGGGGTCAGCTTTCCAACCTCCTATAAATCAAATGGAAAACTAAAGGGATACGATGTCGATATTGCAAAAGCAGCGGCCAAACAGCTTGGGTATACTGCCAAATTTAAGACCACTAGCTTTGACGGTCTCTTTGGACAACTATCAAGCGGTAAAGTAGACGCGGTCGCTAATATGGTTTCCATCACACCGCAGCGTGAAAAACAATACTACTTCAGTAAACCATACGGCTACTTTACCTATGCGATTGCTGTTAGTAAAAAATCAAAGCTGACAAACATTAACCAACTTAGCGGAAAAACACTTGCAGTCGTTACAGGTTCGAACCAGATTGAGGCAATCAAAGCCTTAAATCCTAAGATTAAATTACGGACCTTTGATGATCGTGATTCCGCTATTAACGCCGTTACAACAGGACAAGTTGATGGGTATTGCCATTCCAGTGCAATTTTAGCTTCAACTATTAAACAAAAACATCTGTCACTTAAGATTCTTAAAGGACGCTTTGAGTCTCAAAAGGTCGGTTTTGCCTTTGAGAAAAACGCTGCTGGTAAAAAGTTAGCGAAGAAATTCAGTAAAGCAATCAACAAGCTGCAAAAACAGGGTAAAATTGTCAAAATTTCAAAGCAGTACTTCTCCGGCATGGATGCGTCTCACAAATAACCATTCAGGCAATGTATCACTACCTTCAACAATAGCCTTAGGTCTTGCCGACTCACACAACAAAAAAATTACTATTATTTAGGGGTTCAATATGAAGAAAAACAAATTAATTGGATCATTAGTGCTCGTGTTTAGCTTAGGGTTAATCCTCGCAGGCTGTTCATCAACTTCTAGTTCCAAAAAAGCGTCAACCAACAGTCAAAAAACGGTAACTGTCGCAACAACTGGTGTCAGCTACCCAAGCTCCTACAAATCCAAGGGAAAGTTGACCGGGTTTGATGTCGACGTTGCCAAAGCGGCGGCCAAGAAACTTGGTTATAAAGTTAAATTCACTACTACTAGTTTTGATGGTTTATTCGGGCAAGTAACAAGCGGTAAAGCTGATTTAATTGCCAGCACAACTGCCATTACACCTGAACGTGAGAAACAATTCTACTTTTCTAAGCCATATGCGTACTTTAAGTATCAGGTAACCGTTCGAAAGAATTCAAAGCTCACTAACATCAATCAGCTCAGTGGCAAAACAATTGCAGAAACGGCGGGTTCAAATCAAATTACTGCGCTCAAGAAATTTAACCCTAAAATCAAGGTTAAAACCTATGATGATCGGGATACTGTCCTGAACTCAGTAATTGATGGTAAAACTGATGGTTACTCCAATTCTGGAACCATTATTGCAGCCATCATCAAGCAAAAAAACTTACCGCTTAAGTTGCTGAAAGGGTCATACGCCAACGAAAATATTGCCTTTACTTTTGCCAAAGACTCACATGGTAAAGCACTGCAAAAGAAATTCAATAAAGCTGTCGTTGAACTCAGAAAAGATGGTACGCTCAGCAAATTATCAAAGAAATACTTCTCCGGCATGGATGCTTCTCACAGTTAATTGTAAAAAACACAATCATTTAAAAGGAAGTTACGTTAATGAGTGAATCAACCCAAGCTGCTGCCTGCGCGTGGCAACCAGCAGCTAACAAGAAAAACAACTACAATAAACGTTTTTCAACCGGTGAACTGCCGGTTGAACCAAATCGCTATACCCTAGTTTGGGGACCCTTCTGTCCATGGGCTACCCCCGTTTCAATGTTGATCGATCTGCTAGGCCTGAATACTGTGATTGGCAAGAGCCCAGTATTTCCATTACGGCATTCAGGTGTCGACAATGACTGGTTTTTTGGCAAAAAGGACTCAGATGAGGACCCAATTTTAAAAACGAATCGACTTTCCAATCTTTGTCGGAATGCTGACCCGACCTTTAATGATCGAGCTGCTGTGCCCACGCTTGTCGATATAAAGTCTGGTAAGGCCGTTAACAACGACTCTGGCATTCTCTTGACAGAACTGGCCACTACTTGGAAAGCTTATGAAACAGCTGACGCTCCTGATGTTTTTCCAGAAGACAAACAGGCAGAAATACTCGGGTATGATCAAAAAATTATTGATAATCTGTCTAATGTCATTAATACTATTGGCGATGTAACGAGTCAATCTGAATACGACAAATTGTCAACGCAATTTTTTGACCAGTTATCGGAATTTGACACGCTCTTAGCACATCGAGATTTCTTACTTGGTGATTCGGTCACGATTTCTGATTTACTCCTGTTCGCACGACTCATCCGTTTTGATCTAGTTTTCTATTTTCAAAACAAATTGAACCAACAACGGCTTGAAGATTTTCCAAACCTTTGGCGGTACGCAAAGCAATGTTACGCATTACCAGCTTTCAAAAACAACACTGATTTCACTGCTATCAAACAGCATTTTATCCAAGGCAGTATTGATGTTCACGATTTTGCACACGTATTGCCAGCCGGTCCTGATACCCGCAAATGGACAGAATGACCGCTAACCCATCTGGTTAACAATACAAAACAGCTATAAAACGTCCGGTTTAGTACCCTAAATTTGGACGTTTTTATTTCGTGAAATCGCACACTTGGATGAAAAAAGGATTAAAATATTATTAGATTATATTTTACAATTTGATTGGAGAAATAATGATGACAAAAATTCTGGCCTACCATGTCCGTGACGATGAACAACCCTTTATTGATGAATGGGTGAAGGAACACCATATCCAAGTCGACAGTGTGACGGAAGAACTGCATGATGATACAGTTGCTCTCGCAAAGGGTTATGACGGTGTTGATTTTAAACAGCGCAGCGTGATTACAGACAAACCAGACTTATATAAAAAGTTGCATGACTACGGTATCACCCAGCTATCTGCTCGTTCCGCTGGTATTGATACGCTTAACCTAGATTGGGCCAAAAAATATGGTCTTCGTGTGTCTAACGTGCCCTCCTACTCACCACGAGCAGTTGCTGAATTGGTATTGACCCAAGCCATGCAATTAATTCGCCACATCCCTGAATTTCGAGCTCGTTTTCAAGATAATAACTACGTCGTTGACGGTTTACGGTCACGAGAACTCTCTGAACTGACAATTGGCATTATTGGTGTTGGTCGAATTGGCAGCGCAGTAGCACGCATTTTCCATGCTTTAGGAGCCACTGTTCTAGGAAACGATATTACTGACCCTCGGGATGATTTAAAGGGTATTCTGAGATACACAACAAAGGATGAAATCTATCGAACCGCAGATATTGTGACGGTTCATGTTTATTACAGCGAAGAGAATCATCACTTAGTGGGAAAAGAAGAATTTGCAAAACTCAAACCAAGTGCCTTCTTCATTAATGATTCCCGCGGACCCGTCATTGATACGGTTGCTTTCCGTGACGCACTTTTAAATCATCAATTTGCTGGTGGCGGCCTTGATGTTGTTGAAGACGAAACCCAAGTCTTTAATCAAAAATTTGATAAAGAAACGCCGGTGCCGCTTTATAACGAATTAAAACAAATACCTAATCTGTTGTTGACCCCGCACATTGGTTTTTTCACTGATCATGCCGTTAGAAACATGGTTGTTGAGTCTCTTGACGACACCCTCGCCTTTCTAGAGAATCGACCAACCGAGCATGAAATTCACTTCTAATTGTTGGAGGCTTGATGCATGACAGTATTATCAAATGATGCATTAGAAAAACGACTCATTTCCTATCGTCACTATTTCCATGAACATCCAGAATTGGCTGATCATGAATTTAACACGACAAAAACAATCTCCAAAATCCTCACCGACTGGGGAATTACCATTTTGCCTACTCGATTAGCAACTGGAGTGTTTGCAGAAATTGGAAATTCTACAGGCCCAACGGTTGCCCTTAGAGCAGACATTGATGCGCTCCCGATTCAAGAAAAATCCGGTGTCGCCTTTAGTTCCAAAATTGATGGCATTATGCACGCGTGTGGCCATGACACACATATTGCCTCTCTACTAGGAGCTGCTTACCTATTAAAGCAACATGAACCGGCGTTGAAAGGTCGCGTGAAACTCATATTCCAGTTGTCTGAGGAAGACAAAGAAGGCGCCCTGCAAGTGATCAACGATGGGCAAATCGATGGTGTTGACGCTATTTTGGGCTTTCACAACACCCCCAACCACGGCGTTGACCAAATTGGCATCCGGGCAGGCATCACAAATGGCGCAATTGATAAGTTTAAGGTGACGCTTCAAGGTGTTGGCACACACGCGTCCACACCTGACAAGGGACAGGATACGATAGTTGCTTTAGGTGCCGAAATTAATGCGCTCCAAAGCATTGCAAGTCGAAATCTAGATGCGTTTCAAGCGGGTGTGTTAAGTATCACCCACGTTTCCGCGGGTAATACTTGGAACATTTTACCTGACACTGCCTTTTTTGAAGGCACCGTTCGCACCGCAAGCAAGCAGATGCGCAAATTGATCAAAGCCCGCTTTTTCGACGTTGTCAACTACACCGCAAAAGCCCATCAGGTCACTGCCAACATTGATTGGTATGATGGTGATCCCTCAGTCAATAACGATGCCAAGTTAGCTGCAATTGTCCGTGATGAATCCAGTAAATTTGCGACAGTTTACGAACAGGAACAACGGTTGGGTAGTGACGACTTCGCTTGTTATCAAGAGAAAATTCCTGGTGTGTATGCAAACATCGGAAACGGCGAAAAAATCAGTGCACATAATCCTTATTTCAAAGCGGATGATGCAATGATCAAGGTAGGAATGACCTACTTTGAACGTAATGCGATTCGGATATTGGATGAACTCCAACAATAACAATCAGACCCCAAAATGAAGCTGGAGCAGAGATCAATATTACGCATTAACGTGCTAAACTTGTAGCTTTAATGCTTCCGATTTATCTAACCTAAACGTGCAACAAACCATGAATTCCATAACATAAAGAGACCCCAACCAAAACCTTGATGGTTTTTAGCTGGAGTCTTTTTATATTATGGAAGCAAAGTTGTCTCTTGTCCTATTCTCGTTCCTATTTCATTTGAATCTCATCTATCATTATAGTTTAGATAATGACCAATCAATTCTAATAAACATTTGGTGTTTTCTCACCCACAGTGACTCTAAATGGAAGCGTGTTTTGCTCAGGTGGAAATGGGCAGGTACAAAAGTAGCTCAACGCACACGGATAATTAGCGGCAGTATTAAAATCAATATGATCAAATTGTTCTGGTTCAGAAATATCAATTTTAAGTCGTCGCCCACCGCCATATGTGTCTTTACCATTGGTTTTATCTTTAAACAAAATCAAACCAACGTTTTCGCGATGTTGACGATTGTTTAAATAACGTGTTTCACCTGTCTTTGGATCTTTAGCGGTCAGGCCTGAATCATCGTTATGGCCTTGAAAGACAACGAAATCATATTCATGACCATCATGTTCAAAAATCAAATCACCAATTTGTGTTTCGTTATGTGATAATTCAGACAACACGGCCGCCGTTTTGACATCTTTCCACTTATCAAGTGGCACGTACTTTGCTGGGAGAACCCAGTTTTCATCTGGGGAAAAATACGGTAATCCTGCAAACTCAGCCCGAAATTTTGAATTCGGATCTCGTTGGCGTACTGCGAATTTCTTTGTTGATCCCAGACGTTTAATGAGTTGTGCCCGCACACCGTCAAAATAGAAATCTTCTACGTTAACATCCTCCTTGTTGTCCACCTCAATAACTTTTGGTTCAGCAAGAACTTTCCCGCGATTCGTCACCTTTTTATTGGCTTCGGGATAATACGTGACCGTGTTACCATCCTGCGCCCAGGAACCAGGAAAACCGTTGAGCTGAATTGTTTTACCATCTTCGAGCCAATCGATGCTGCGCAATGATAGCCAGCCATAAGGCGCTTTTAAAGCATCTTCGCGCTTTGTATGCCACTTCTGCCATTGCTCACCATATTCTTGTTTGCTTTGAGTTTCTAATCCCTCGCTATTAGTCATAATGTCATCCCTTATTTTTCAGCCTTAGTTACATCGTAGCCAAAGTACTTTTCTGATAGCTTGCTGACAGTACCATTGTTCTTCAACTTTGTAATTTCCTTACTGAATGCCTTGTTCAACTTCTTACCATGAGCATTCTTCAAAAATGGCAAAGCAATTTTAACGGTTGCAGCTGTCCCACTAACAACTCGCCAGTTATAACCTTTGGCTTTAATGATGGCATTCAAGTTATTCCGTGTATCAACTGTCCCATCAACATGGCCAGCCAACAAAGCTTCATAGAATTCATCACGAGCGTCAAACGTCTTCAGTTTAATTTTTGGATCATATTTCTTTAAATTGTCAGTGTTGTTGGATGCAGCCCCAGTGGATACCGTTTTTCCATCCAAATCATGAATTGTTTTATATGAAGAATCTTTGTTAACAGCAATCGCTGTTTCTTCAATGTTGTATGGTGTACTGAATGTGTATTTTTGTTCCCGTTCAGGCGTGATGGCAACATCGTTAGCAACAGTATCAACCTTACTTTGATCAAGATCCTCAAGCAGTCCATCATACTCGCCCGTAACCCACTTGGTTTTGTACCCTAAATCTTTTGCAGCCTTGTTGATCAAGTCAACGTCAAACCCAACTAACTTATTACCCTTTTTATAAGAAGTCGGAAAACTAGTTCCAGTTGTCCCAATAGTGATTGTTTTTTTGCTAGAACTACTGCTGGCAGTTGATTTATTTAATTGTGTAAATCCTAGAAAAATAAGTCCAATAACGACAACGACCCCGACAATGCTAATCCAAATTTTCTTCATAAGTTTCTTCCATCCTTTTCAACGCAAATTCTAAATCCTGAATTTGCCCTTATTATATTTATTGAGACGGTGATTAGCCGCTCATTTTTACTTACCTATGTGTTACATACCCAATAGATAGGAAAAACATTGCTCTATCTAGTCGCGTAACGATTGGACACTTAATGTCTGTCTTGAAAGTGCCTTTTTTAAATAGGCATCATCAATTAAGCTTGTCCGATGTTCATCAAAAATTGAAATGAGATAGGCAGCTCTTGGTCCATTTGGTTTTTGAGTAATGTCGATCACCTTAAACCCTAATGATTGATAAAACGACAATAACCAAGGGTGATCAGCGGCAGTACCAATTGTGACAGCGGGTGTGTGTAGTGCCGACTGAACATAATTGGTGACTACCCAGTTGATTATCTCTTTAGAAAATCCCTGTTGCTGATAATCAGGATTTGTTGCAACCCACCCTAAGTGCGGTAACCCAAACGGACCTGGATTATCTGACCAAGGCAACCGTACCGATGTTGTCGCAATTATCGTGCCATCATCGTCTTCAAGAACAAAAGTCGGTGTACTTTCGATGTGCTTGCGAACATCTTCTACCGTTACAGAAGAGGCAGCAAAGTGAATCCCGAGTTTGACGTCTGCCGCGTAAGCCCGGTGAAGCAATGGCGTTAACTGCTCAGCAACATCCGTATTCTCAATTTTTTTAAATTGCAATCCAATTCCCCCTGACCGTTAATCACAACAGCTTAAACGATAAATCCAATGGTTTAATAAACGTCCGGTGTTTTTTCGCCTGAAGTTACTGCAAACGGAAGAATGTTTTCCTCTGGAGCAAATGGACACGTGCAGAAATAACTGTACGCACATGGCAAATTAAAAGCCTTGTTCAAGTCAACAGAATCAACTTCATTCGGGTTGGAAATATCAATTGACAGCACTCTGCCACCACCATAAGTTTGCTTGCCCGTGCTTTGATCCTTGAACAAAATAAATCCGATTCCCTCTGTATTCTGACGGTTGTTTAAGTAACGTGTTTCACCGGTTTCTGGGTCTTTTTTCAGCCAACCAGAATCGTCATTGTGCCCCTGGAAAACAACGAATCGATAATCCTTATCACGGTATTTAAAATAGAGATTCCCAATTTGCGTTTCGTTATGTGACAACCCGGCGGTCACCGCTTTGGTAGTAATATTTGACCAGTGATCTAAAGGTTCATACCGCGCCGGTAAAACCCAATTTTCGTCGGGTTCAAAATGGGGGAACCCGGTAAAGTTCTTTCTAAACTTCGATTCAGGATCTCTTTGACGAACGGCAAATTTTTTTGTTGAACCAATTCGCTTGATCAATTGTGCCCTGACACCTTCATAATAAAAATCCTCAACATTAACGTCTTCAACATTATCTACAACAATGACCTTTGGTTCCGAAATAATTTGATCGCGGTTAATTACCGTTTTCCCTTCTTCTGGGTAGTAAGTAACGGCATTGCCACTTTGTCCCCAGAGGCCTGGAAAACCATCAATCTTAATTTTTTTACCATCTTCGAGCCAGTCAATACTTCTAAGTGATAGCCAACCATATGGTGTCTTAATTGCATCTTCCCGCTTTTCGTGCCATTTTTCCCAGTGCTGTTCATATTCTTGTTTGTTTAATTTTGTTAAGCTCTGTACATTTGTCATTCAACCAACCTCCCAAAAATTCGGTCATGAATTTGTTTAAAACAAAGCCTGCAACAAGCATTTCAAATCCATGATTTACCGTAATTAGATTTATCTAAACTCATTTTTAATAACCCATCTGCTACAACGCAAAGGTTCCAAACCTTATTGTGCAAAACGATTCCGATCATTAGGTGCCGTCCAAACACTCAAGTCTGGACCATTAGGAATGATTCTTGGTAAGTCAAATTGCGGTGTATGGTCCACCTGATAGAAACGCTTCTTAATGGCATCAAAATCCGTATTGTTTTTAAATGCCGGTAGCGAGTATAAGTCCTTCGTGTAGTTCCACAAATTAGGATAGTCAACTAGCCGTTTTTTATTCACGTAATACTTTTGATAAAAGACAACGTCAAATCGTGCTAACGTCACATAAAGTCTGATATCTGTATCCGTAATTGTTGAGCCAAATAAGTAGCGTTGCTTTGAAAGACGTTCCTCTAACCAATCAAGTCGATTAAAAACACGGTTATAATATTTTTCATAATCAACCTGTGAGCGCGCCAAGCCAGCTTCGTTCACAGCGGTATTGACATCGGTGTAAATAATCTTATTCAGCGCGTCAATATCTTCTCTTAACTCTTCAGGATATAGATCTGGTGCAGTTTCACTCTGGTACTGCTTCCAAGCGATGCTGAATTCATCAATCAGTGTGTTGTAGTTATTGTTGACAACTTTCCCTGTTTTAACATCGACTAATGCTGGTACGGTTGTTCTTAATGTGTAGTTAGGATCTGCTTTGAGGTAACTTTCCGATAATGACTTGGTATGAAGCACAGGGTCCTCATCATTGTCATCCAGAGTAAAGAACCAATCACCAACCACCCCAGCTGGTCGCAGAGGGTCAACTACGCCTTTAGAAATGACGTCATCTAAACCTAATAAATCAATTGCAATGGCTAGCCGGTTAGCCCATGGGCAATGTCTCGACCAAATCAAACGGTAACGATTGGCTTCGACGGGAAGCGTGCCATCAGTAAACAGTTGATTGAATTGTGGTTCTTGATAGGGTTGAAATTTCTTTCGATCATTAAAATTAGATTTCGTTTCGCCGCTAACATAATCCTTACTTTTTTGTCCGGCACGCGGATTAGCTACTTTGCTGCGTGAAAAATCGATTGGGCATGCTGATAATTTTTCATTAACATCAATCTTACTAAGTTCTTCTTGTAATGCTGCTTCTTTTGTCATATAAAATCCTCCCAAAACATGTGATGTTATTTATTGTCATTCTTTTTAATTTTCATTGAATTTTAATGTCTTTATTGGCACTAGAAGCAATAACTGATCAGATCATCGCTCTGCCAATTAAAAACATCACTGACACAAAAAAGCCCCGCAGTCATTAATAAACTGCAGCGGCTTTTAGGTGATCGTCCACGGAAAAGTCCACTCGTCATTAATGACCAGTAAGGGACGAGTTTTAACCGTGGTACCACCCTCTTTCACATCTTAAGATGTCTCAACGATACTTTAAAAATCAATATCTGGGAAAATAACGGTTCCTACCGAGTGCTCGGCTTACACCAAGTACTTCTATTTCAAAGCTCATCTTCGCTAAATTGACTGACGTCTGATTTCACCAAAACAGACTCTCTTTTATTCAATCGACAATAGCTACTCTTCTTATCAAAAGATGTTTTTATTAAAATTTAATTAGTAAATTTATAAACTCATACTAGTACTTCTCATTTTTTTGTCAACATCTTTTTAAATGTGATCTGTTATTTGACGTAAATAAAAAGCTGATATTAAGCAATTCATGAACGTTTTTCTTTTTTGAAAATAATTGAAAATTTGATTATTTTAACCCTATTCCTTGACTACCAGTCGATAACGACGTATAGTAACCAGTGTCGATAACGACATATAAAATAATCAAAGAAAAAGGAAGTCTTAAATATGACAAAAACATTCAAAACACTTGACGATTTTCTCGGCACTCACTTCATCTACACGTACGATAACGGCTGGGAATACGAATGGTATGCAAAAAATGACCATACCGTTGATTACCGGATCCACGGCGGCATGGTTGCTGGCCGGTGGGTCAAGGATCAGGAAGCCAACATTGTTATGCTGACCGAAGGCATCTACAAGGTAGCCTGGACTGAACCAACTGGCACTGACGTTGCGCTGGATTTCGTGCCAAACGAAAAGAAGCTGAACGGGACTATTTTCTTCCCCAAGTGGGTCGAAGAACACCCAGAAATTACGGTCACTTTTCAAAATGAACACATTGATCTGATGGAAGAATCACGTGAGAAGTATGACACTTATCCAAAGCTGGTTGTGCCTGAATTTGCGCACATCACCTACATGGGCGATGCTGGTCAAAACAATGAGGACGTTATCTCTGAGGCGCCTTACGATGGTATTACCAACGACATTCGCGAGGGTCGTTACTTCGATGCTGATTACAAGCGCGTTAGCAAATAATCTTTCACACCACTTGAACGCTTCAAAGTTACCGTAAAAAATGGCATAATAAGCGTAACGAGAAATTGGAGCGATTACGATGCCAAAAAAACGAACTTTACCCTACGTACTACTGGGATTGATCAACGACAAAGAACAGCTTTCCGGCTATCAAATGGTTCAGGAATTCAAACATGAGATCAGTGATTTCTGGACGGCGTCACATAGCCAGATTTATCCGGAATTACAACGCATGGTCGATGACGATTGGATTCAAATTGTGACCCCCGCGTCCCAACCTGAAGCAAACCGAAATCAGACCTACTACGCCCTCACTGAAGCGGGGCACACGGTCCTGCTCGACTGGTTACGCGAACCGTTAACCGCCAAGGACAGCGACCTATTTCCGCTTAAATTGTTTTTTATCAAAACAAAGGACAGCGAGCTTCTGCGACCACTTTTAACGCAGCAACTGGCCATCAGTCAGGACCGCGTCGTCTACCTCAAAGGCCGCAAGACAACCGTTTTTCAAACACCATCAGACATTGATTCGCACTATGGTCACTACCTTACCCTCTCACGGGGAATTGAACGTGAAACGAACTATGTCTTATGGCTGCAAAAATTGCTTGAAGCACTATAACAAAATCCCGGTCTGCACACCAGAGTGCGACCGGGATTTTTCTTATTCCGGAACCATCACTTGCGACCACTAACTGCACCGTGAACCTCGCCCAACAAAAATAGCCCGCTACCGCCACAAAGGCGATAACGGGTTATTTTGTTTCACAAGAGTTGTTCGTATGCGATTAAATTAGTCCACCACGTTGCGCACGAATGGATCGTCACTGATGCCCTGACTAACGATCAATTTTGACCATTCCTTTGCTGAGAACAGTGAGTGGTCCTTATAGTTCCCGCATGATTCGATAGTGGTCCCAGGAACGTCTTCCCACTTGATATCGTTGGCAATTTGTTCCAACGAACTCTTCAGCGCCTTGGCCACTTCCGTTGTTGACGGGGTGCCCCAGGTGATCAAATGAAAGCCGGTCCGGCAACCAAATGGTGAGCAGTCGATTACACCATCCAACCGGTCACGCAGCAAGCCAGCTAGTAAATGTTCGATGGTGTGCAAGCCCGCCGTAGGAATCGCATTTTGGTTCGGTTGAACTAACCGTAAATCAAAGTTAGAAATTTCATCGCCGCTGGGGCCCTTTTCAACCGTAATTAACCGCACATAGGGTGCCTTTACCTTTGTATGATCCAATTCGAAACTTTCTACTTTTGCCATGTAGCAGAGTCCTCCTCATCAAATTTCGCAGCCTCATCGACCGCTTTTAATACCGTCAATTATAACACGATAGTCCTCAAGGCGAGACGTGCTCGCTTTAAGCTTGTTTTTAGGTGCACTCACTACACTGAATAGGCTCGCCCTTTCCCGTATTCGCATTATTCGTACAGATCCGGCCGCCGATCTTCAAATACCGGCATGCTGCCGCGAACCTTATCCGTCTGTGAACTATCAAACGTGATGGTCTGCAGCTGTTCACGGTCGTTCAGACGCAACAATTCCTTGCCAAGCGGGTCATAAACGACCGAACTGCCGCCAAAGCGATTGTCCGGGTCACTGCCCACGCGGTTTACGCCGACCACGAACGACTGGTTTTCGATTGCGCGTGCAGCCAGTAATTTGCGCCATTGTTCCAAACGCGGTGTTGGCCACTCTGCTGGGACAAAAATGATTCGGCTATCTGTCAAACTTTGCGTCCGCAACCATTCAGGGAACCGAATATCGTAACAGATCACACTGGTCGCTGCAACACCGTTAATTTCAAAGCGGTCTTTGCGATTGCCGGCAGTCAGGTAATCATCCTCCGCCATTAATCCAAATAGGTGCACCTTATCGTAGTTGGCAATCTCGGTACCATCCTTATCGAAAATATACGTGGAATTATAAAATTTACCATCACGTTTAGTCGACACTGAACCACCGTGAACCATTATGTTATACTTACGTGCTAAGGCAGCTAATACGTGTTTCGTTTGATCACCGTTCGCGTCGGCAATGTCGGCCAGACGAATCAGATCATAGCCAGTATTCCACATTTCTGGAAAGATGACCATATCGGCTTTTTGGTCAGCCGCCTGTTTAACAAATTGTTCTATTTTCGCGAAATTCTTTGCTGGTTGCCCAAATGCAATATCAATCTGAGCTAATGAGACTGTTAGCTTCAAACAAACACCTTCTAATTTTTTAAGATTAGTATAGGACTTTCCCCCATTTTTTTACAGACAAAGGTTTGATTTTGGTACCGATTTCAAGCAAAATAAAGATAACCTTAATTTATTGAGAAAAGAGGCACTTAAATGGACAACATGGATAACACATTTACCGTTTACTTAGTTCGTCATGGCAGTACCCTGCTGAATAGTTACAACCGAATGCAGGGTTGGATCGACTCAGACTTGACCGAAGAAGGGATCGAACAGGCGCAACAAGCTGCTGATAAGCTCAGCGACATTTCGTTTGACCGGGCCTTTTCTTCTGACTTAGGCCGTGCCGTCAATACTCGTAATTTAATTACTAACCAGCTACAATCAAACCTCAAAGAAGCAGCTGATCTCCCAGAATTTTGGGAAGTAAACTTTGGCTTTTTTGAAGGACTCAATTCCGACGACATCTGGGCCGGTATTGCGGCGCCTTATGGAAAACATTCACAAAAAGACCTCATGGACATCGGTGGTCAAGAAGAAGTTCGCAACGCTATGAACAAAGCTGATCCATCCCACGTGGCCGAGACCTACGACCAAGTCATCGCCCGATTAAAAGCGGCGTTTCAGCAATTACGTGACCATTGCGAACCCGGTGAAAACATCCTCGTCATCTCCCACGGTACCTTAATTCGGACCATGGCCGACTATCTGGGCGTTGATACAACGGACAACTACCCAATCAACGGGGGTGTTAGCCAGTTGAGTATCGATGATGATCAAGCTGTGTTTGAATCTTATAACCAATAACGCGTGTCACCTATCCAAATTTCGATACCATGACAATTTCAAAGTATTGGCCAGCTCGATACAATGCCAAATTGCGAGCTGTTACACCTATGTGGCACAAATATAGAAAATTGGCCTCGTGTCGCTTGATCCTAATTGTAAATTAGCGAAAAACGCGCCTTTATTTTTGGTGCCTCATGAGATAAGCGGTGTGGGATCCAAAAACGCACTGAAAAATATGACACACTTTGTAATGATTCTTCATACAACTGTAACGGCATCGTTACGGCCCATTAATGCCCCTCGTTTATGCTAAGCACTAACATTACGAGGAGGATTTTATGACTAAGAAAGCGAAAATTATCGGTATTATCGTGAGCTTTATGACCGTGGCCTGTATCTGGACCGTTGGCCAAGCGCACGCAGTCTTTGCGGCTGTTCGCCTGACATCTGCCATTCAGAAAGGGACAACGTCACAATCGACACGCCGGATTACTGTCCGACCAACCAAAAAACTGCACGTTGTTTTGACGGCGTACGATGAAAATCAGGTGACCAGCACAAAGACGTTTACCTATAAGATTTTTCGCTACGGCAAAGTCTATAAAACCTATCGGGTAAAAAATGGCCACGTTGCCACGGCCATCAAAGTTACACCAGGCAAATACTCTGTCCGCGCCTACGATGGCAATAACGCGGTCACATTTAGCGGCGGCATTTCGTCGTCAAACGCGCCCCACTTTATTTAAACAAGTAAACTGCTGTTAAGGCAAAACTGTCATCCGTCGATCAATAACGTAAGAATGACAGTTTCAGTCATTTTATGTCGCCTCAACATGCGACAAACAGCCATCACTGGCACAATATGCGACTCCCTTTGAAAAGCCAAATTGGGTTTTTAGAGGGGGTCGCTCATATTTTGGGAGAAATCTGATTTTCTAGAGCTAGTCAGGTATGTGACCTCAGTAATTCTTGCTAGGCCAGCGAATCATTTTTGCAAGATTGAGACTGTTGTCGAAGCAACTTTGCCCCAAGGAAACAGAGCTGAATCATTCGGGGTGCCCGTCTTTGTGCGTACTTTCCAGGTGACATAACCAAAATGGGTCGGTAAGGCAATGGGCATGTGACTAAAATAATTAATGAAGTTTCGGTGAAAATTATTGAAAACGGTTACATTCTTCGTTAGACTTGAACCATACGACAAAATTAAGGTGGGAGTTAACCATGACAAAAACATTAGCAATCAACGCAGGAAGTTCAACATTAAAATGGAAACTGTTTTCAATGCCTGATGAGACCGTTATCGCATCCGGCCTCGTCGATCGCTTGAATCTCCCGGGGTCCATTTTTACCGTTAAGCGACCTGGCGCTGAAAAATACAAGAAGGTCGAAGACAACATTACTTATCGTCTGGCCGCAGCCATGGTGCTGTCTCACTTAAAAGATTCAGGCATCGTGAAACATTTACATGAGATTACTGGCATCGGTCACCGTGTTGTTGCTGGTGGGGAAATTTTCTCTGATTCCGCTGTGATTACCGACGAAACGCTGCAACAAATCAAAGATTTAGCTGAATATGCCCCCTTACACAACCCGATTCAAGCGCAATATATCGAAATTTTCCAAACTTTGTTGCCAAATGCGCATCAAGTTGCCGTATTCGACACGTCGTTATACACGGACATGCCTAAGGTCAACTATATGTACCCGATTCCATACCAATATTACAAAGACTTTGGTGCCCGTAAATATGGTGCCCATGGAACGAGCCACCGGTATGTTGCTGAACGGACTGCCGAAATTTTGGGTAAACCATTGCAGGATCTCAAACTGATCACGTTGCATTTGGGCTCTGGGTCATCTGTCACCGCTTTTGATCACGGCAAAGTTATCGACACCTCAATGGGCTTTACCCCGCTGGCAGGTGTCATGATGGGAACCCGTTCTGGTGACATTGATGCCTCCCTAGTGACATTCCTGACCAAAAAGCTCGGTATCAGTATCAGCGAAATGACTGATATTTTGAACAAAAAATCAGGACTTTTAGGTGTTTCTGAACTCTCCCCAGATCAACGGGACCTGGAAGAGGCTGAAGATAAGAATCCGAAAGCAAAGTTAGCCCTCGACATGTTCGCCAACCGAGTCGTTCGTTACATCGGCAGTTATGTCGCTGAATTAAACGGTTTGGACGCCTTAGTCTTCACGGCCGGTTCAGGTGAAAATGGGATCGGTATGCGCGAACGGATTGCTAACCAGATCGGCGTCTTCGGCGTCAACATCGATCACGACAAGAATCAAGTTCGCGGTAAGGAAACCATCATTAGTCCAGATGGTGCCAAGGTGAAAGTCATGGTCGTACCGACAAATGAAGAGCTGGAAATTGTTCGGGATGTGACTAGATTGACGACACCGCACAGTAAATATTAAAGTATGAAGTATAATCTTTTTGAGAATGAACCACCCTTCATCACATCTAATTTCTTTATTCTAAACTTGTAACAAGCAGCTGCCCACTGGGCACATAAGGCACGCTAGTCCAAAATTCCAAATTGGAGTTTTGATCTGGCGTGCCTTATGTTTTGAATGTGAAACCACCTTTTGTCCCCCTGTTTCCTCCTGGAATTGGTCAATTTTTGATGATGATAATTTTTTCAGGAACCATGTGAAAACGAATTTCGCAAGGAAAATGTCGGACTGCAGCAGCAACGCTTCAGGTACCCTTTGTCTTTGTGAAGGTTCCACCATGTTCACCTGTGCTCATTACCGAAACGAATTTTGCACGATAGGGGCCACAGGCACAATTCTGGACAGAAAAATCAAGCTCAGTTTTTTTCCACACAGCGTTGTTTCTGGCCCGCTCCTTAAAAGTTTTGCGCTACGCTCTTTCTACATAATTAAACCGCAACTAACAAAAAATCAATAAAATCCTTAAGATAACACCCTTTCCTTGAAAACTCTCACAAACATTGGAATACTAAACTATTAGATTAAACTTTCATGGTAAGGAGAAAACAACTATGTCGAAGCGCCTTATAAAACTCTCTCTGACTATCATGCTAGTCGCAGGGATCTTGCTCGGCTTCGGAGTTAAGCTGGCCACCAATTCGGCAAAAACCAGCTCACAGCCATCCGTTACTCGAAAATCACATCAAACTAAACATCAAACAGCTAATACGGTTTCCGCTAAAGTTAACGTGCCAACAATTTTGATTCATGGCGTTGGCGGCTCATTTAAATCGGAAATACCAATGATGAAAGAGGCTGTGAAAAAGGGCTATGCACAATGGGGACTTGTTGTGCATGTTAAAGCAAACGGCGAAGTCACCACTCGCGGGACGCTGAAAAACAAACCTAATCCAATCATTTTAGTACGGTTCAACAATAACGTAGCTGGTGAGGTTCAGGATGCAAAATGGATCAAAAATGTCCTGACGACCCTTAAAACAAAGTATGACGTCACGGAATACAACATGATTGGCCACTCCATGGGCGCTTACGCCGCGGTCTACTATGAAGAGTACTACAGTCACGACAGCAATCAGCCAAAACTCGATAAGCTGGTCACCCTTGCAGGTCCATTTGACGGCATTATCACCGCTCGAAAGATCCGCTGGATAGGTCGGGTATCTAACAGCATCTTAAAGCTGTGGGATGACACGCCAAACTTGAACAGGCTCACAGCAACTGGCAAACCGCGGATCATCCATCCGGAATACCGACTTCTGTTGGCAAAACGTAACGAATTTCCGTCATCGGCGCACGTGCTCAACATGTACGGTAACCTGAAAAACGGCACAAACTCCGATGGGACGGTCACCAACATCTCAAGTGAATCACTGGCATACCTGATCGGCAGCCGCGTGGCAAGTTACCGAGAAAAGATGATCACCAGTTACGATGCCTCCCACTATGGTCTGCATAATGACAATACAGAGGTGCGCGAACAATTGTACAAATTCCTTTGGAATAAATAGCTAACCTAAAAACGAGAAACTCATCTAGTGGGTTTCTCGTTTTTGTGTGCGTTGAATTTTGAGAAAGTCTGCAACCAGTTGACCCATATATGCGGGCGATTCCACCATCCCATTTTGCAACCAGCGCAGTGAGGTATTGATCACAGCACCCGCCAGAAATTTGCCCCAATACGGTCGTGTTGTATATGATCCGGGATTCTGATTGATCTTATCCAACTTTAGCAAGTACAGAAATGCCGTCTCAAAACCGCGAATCAATGGCTGTTCATTGCCCGTTTCAAACAAGACAAGTTGGGCCTCACAATTCACTGCGACTAGTTCAAAATAATGGGCCATCATCGTCGGCATGGCTAACCGCGTATTGTTTGGCAGGCCGCGCATATATGTGACAACACTTAACATTTCATACTGGTCAATAATCTGGTTGTAAGTCGTAAAGTGCTTGTAGTAATAAGTCCGGGAAACCCCGGCCTCCTTGCAGAGTTTTGTGACCGAAATAGTTGCCATCGCTTGCGTTTGAATAAGGGCAATCAGCGCGTGGTAGATTGCCGTTAACGCCTGGTCACGTCGTTCTTTTGGTGACATAGTTTACAAAAAGCCCCCTTTTGTAACCGAAGTATTCAGTCCTATTATACACACTGTTATGCTTTAAAACCGTTACAACATTACTTTTCAAGGAGACGATATTAAATGACACTTAAAAATCGTTTGACGGTCTTAACGATGGCCGTCGGTATCTTCCTTTGCATGCTTGATACAACTATTATGAACATTGCCCTCCCTGCGATTCAAAGCGGCCTCCACGTAAGTCTATCCTCTCTATCCTGGGCGCTCAACGTCTACACGATCACCTTTGCCGTCTTCACGATTCCGCTGGGAAGACTATCCGACCAGCTGGGACGCCATAAAGTCTACGTTGCTGGTCTGGCACTCTTTCTCTTGGGGTCGATTGCATCCGGAACGGCAGCCGACACAACAATGCTGATTGCCGGGCGGGCGCTGCAAAGTCTCGGGACAGCCATTGTGTTCCCCGCCAGCATGACGATTGGCATCGCTTCAGTCACTATGGCCCACAGAACACCAGTCGTTGCCACCCTTGGGTTGACACAGGCCTTGGCAGCTGCCCTCGGGCCGACGCTTGGTGGAATCGTTACTCAGTACCTCGGCTGGCGTTGGGTATTTTTCATGAATGTCCCACTCGTTATTGTGGCACTTGGTTTATCACTGTGGCTTTTACCACTGAAAAATGAATCACGTACAGCTGCCAAAATTGATGTGATCGGGATGCTGCTGTCCATGATACTGCTGTTTTCACTGACGCTTGCCCTTGTACAGGGATCCGTTTGGGGCTGGACAAGTGTGTCAATTCTCAGCTTATTTGCAATCAGCGGTGTCTCACTCATCGCGTTTATCGTTGCTGAACGTTTCGTCAACGAGCCGATGATCCCGCTCAGTTTGTTTGCCCATCGGCAATTTGCCGGTGCTGTCCTTGCCATTGTGCTTACAGGTATTTTTCTGGTCGCCGTTATGGTCATTTTCCCGACCTTCTTCACAAAGGTTCAAGGCAAGTCCGAACTCGCGGCGGCGCTGATGATTACACCTGCCTCACTCATGATTTTCATCCTGGCGCCAATCAGCGGCAACATTATCAATAAAATCGGTCCACGAGTGATGGTGTCAACCGGGTTTATCCTGTTGATTTTAGGGTACGCGACCATCTATTTCATGAACCCTGATCAATACGCTCAAGTTGTTATTGCTCTGCTGTTTATCGGCGCCGGCTTCGGTCTAGTTGCCGGACCAATCGTTGTGCTTGGTGCCGCCGATTTTACGGGTGACCTGCTAACTGCATCGCAGAGTGTCCTTGGACTTTTCAGACAGATTGGTACCGTCCTTGCCGTGGCCATCTTTGTTTCAGCGTTGACCGCCAATTTAAAAACGGCAAAGACGACCGCAATCAACAACACTGAAGATTACGTCCAAACGTTAGCCCTTCCTAAGGCTGCCAAACAAACCATCATGACTAAGGCTGACGCACAGATCAAATCGGAAAACACCGCTTCCGACCACACGACTGGTATTTCAAAAACTGATGAAACAAAATTAATCCAACAAACCTACCAAAGGGCCTTGCAAACAAACTCAAATGACAACTTGCCTCTCGCCGCAAAACAAGCGATCCACGCAAAAGTGACCACCGCTATTCAAAAAAAGGTGACAACTGATAACCGGCTCATTAACCGTGCAACCACCCACATTAAACAGGCCTCAAAACAACAAATCACTGAGGCGTTTATGTCACCCTATAAAAAAGCTTTGCCGTTTTTGATTATCGCAAGTTTGACATCCCTTTTGTTCTACCGCCGGAGGGATTTAAATAGAGAGTGAAGCAAGAAGTTTTGAGGGCGGAGCAGAAGCGACTCAGACCCGAAAAGTCCGGGTCTGACTTTTTGGGTCAGAGTCGTTTCTGTAGTAGCCCTCAGCCTTGCTGAACTCGTTTCCACTAGGTTGCCAAAGAAAGGAACAGTCCAAAAAAATCTCACTGATCAATCCCAGAAATCGCCATTGAAAAACCAGTTCCGCTAACACGACAAAAAAATGCCCCAGATTAAATTCTCGAACAGAATTTAATCTGGGGCACCTTAAACTGCTGAATCACATAGCTGAAAACAGCCATTTTTCTGCGGTCACATGCACCCACCTGAGTGGCAGCTGTCACAAACCTCTTCAGCAGGTTCTCGAATTGTGAAATGCAACATCAGGATTTCTCAAATGAAGGTCTTCCAATTCCACGGCCTACTTCAAATACGTCGTCTTAAAGTTATAACTAGCACCAGCGGAATTGTAAACCATATCCTTCACCGAAGAACTCAGCAGCCAAGGTGCTGCTGACTGATACAACGGTGTGATTCCCTGATCCTTCATCATGATGTTTTGTGCTTTGACCATATCATCCCAGCGTTTCGATGCATTGTTGGCATCCGTTGTTGATGACGCCTTGATCAGGCTATCATACTCGCTGTTGGACCACCCCGAAATGTTACTTGGGTTGTTCTTCGTCAGAATGTTCAGGAAGGTAATTGGGTCCGCAAAGTCCGCGAACCAGTTAGCAAACGTCATCTCGTAATCGTGGTTGGCTTGCTTAGTCAATTCAGAACGTTGCGGAATGTTTGAAACGCTGACTTTTAACCCTGGTAAATTCTTTTCCAAAGCACTTTGCAGATACTCGGTGACCTTTTTACCAGCGTCACTATCAGCCGACAGAATCGTGAAGTGCGGGTCAGTAATGCCCGTTTCCTTCAAGCCCTCCGTCCAAAGCTGTTTTGCCTTAGTTGGATTATACGTCATCGATGCCGGCGTTGTAATGTCTGCAGTAAAGTCTTTTCCAGTGGTTGGGTTAGTCGCCAAGCCCTTCGAAACGAAACTGCCATTCACGAATGAGCCATCGCCTAACACTTTGTTGGTGATCTGTTTACGGTTAATGGCCATTGAAATAGCTTCCCGAATCTTCAAATTCTTAAATAGTTTGAGTTTTTGATTCATGGCAAGATAGTAACTGCTTGATTGCGGCCGTGAAATTAAATCCTTGTTATTTTTCAGATTCTTAGCTTGGTTACCAGTTAAAGGCGCACCAATAAGTTTTTTAGAATTGTACTGGTTCAGTGCAGTTTGGTTATCCTTGACCACTTGATACTTGATAGCTGACATTTTAACGGCTTTCTTATCCCAGTAATCGGTGTTCTTCTTCAACGTCCAAGTCGTGCTTGTCCCGTTCCATTTAGTCAGCTTGTACGGGCCGTTATAAACCATCTTGTCGCTGCGGGTCCCATAAGCACTGCCGTATTTGTTGACCACTTTTTCATTTTGCGGGTAAAAAACAGGGAACCCAAGTAACAGTTTAAAGTATGGGATCTGTTGGTCCAAATCAACCTGAAGTTTGTATTTTCCCAAGGCTTTGATGCCCAGCGTATCGGCAGCTTTCTTACCGTTCGAAATGGCATCCGCGTTCTTGATACCGCTAAACAGATAACTGTACTGCGAAGCTGTCTTCGGGTTCACCGTTCGACGCCAAGAATAAACGAAATCTTGGGCCGTGACCGTATCACCGTTACTCCACTTGGTGTTGTGACGCATTTCGATGACGTATTGTTTGCCATCCTTAGACTGGGTCATCTTCGTGGCCAAACCAGTTTCCGGCTTACTGTTTTTCCCCAAACGGTAAAGCCCTTCATTGGTGTTGTTCAATGTATCAAAGGTGCCCAAAGCCGTGGATTTTGACAGATCAATCGTTGAGAGTTCACTGTCAGTCGGCATAGTAAAGGTGTTCTTGCTGGAAGAACTATTGGATGAACAAGCACCCAACACTAACGCAAGTCCAGCCACGCCCACCAGCGCAGCCCATCTTTGGTTCAACTTCATGATAAAATCCTCCTCACACATCAGATAAATATTAAACACACATTAACAATAGTTTAACATATTTATCAGAATATCAACCCAGAATTCTAATTTTTATTTAATTTAAACGGCATAAATCATCGCTCTTACACGATGTAAGTGATTTCTTTTGAGTATTTATACAAAGACAATTTTCGATAAAAACTGTGCTATAATTGTGACAAATTACTGAAAGGCGGTGCGTTCGATGCAGTTAAATGTTCCCTTAATTTCCCAACGACCGGAGTTGCCGACTGGCTGTGAAATTACGGCCGTGACGATGATGTTGCAGTATGCGGGTGCAGCTGTTAACAAGGTGCAGCTAGCCAAAGAAATGCCGCGTGCAGATAGTGACTGCAATCTCGGTTTTGTTGGTGACCCGTTCACCGATAATGGTAACAGCATCTACCCACCGGCGTTGTTGCCCCTTGTTACTAAGTACGCTGGCCACGCAACCAACTTGACCGGTGCTTCCTTGGCTGAACTCAAACAGCAACTAGATGCCAACAACCCCGTTGTTATCTGGGTGGGTGAATTCGATGGTTTTCACACTCACGCACTTGTTTTAGTGGGCTATAACGACACTCACGTCATTGTGAACGATTGCTGGACAAATGAGATCACGCCGTTAACGAACACCGAATTTACTAATATCCGGGCAAATAAAGCCAATATGGCACTGGGTTTATAGGCCTCGAGCACGTAACAAAAAGCGCCCCAGCAAATTATTCCGCTGGGGCGCTTTTAGATACCAACAACTAAGCCAATCATCAATAAAATAATAATCGCATGTCAGTCGTTATCGTTAGTGTTTGATACTACTATTTATTTTTTTAAACCGGTATACCGTTATTAAACGGACAACTGGGTAGCATTTTCATCTGCCAAATATGCCCGGCCAGTGTTTTTGACCATGACAAACTGGGTAAGATCTTGGTTGAGATGTTGCCGGAATGCCGTCACAATTTTAGCTTCATCGTTAACAGTCTTTCCGTCTTGATACAAGGCTTGTACGTAACCGTCGTATTCGTCCTCGATCACTTCACCCAGACTTCTGACGTTGGTATAACTCGGCGGATTGTTTCCTTTTTTGTGTAAATCGGCCTGTGACGCAACGTTGTTCTCAAGCTGGTCATAATCCAAGCTGAGGTCGTCAAGTAATTTACGCAAGGTTGGTAGATGCAGCCGCGAAATAATGTCATCAGATGCCAATTCTGGTTGAGTCATCATATGCTCACTTCTCTCAATAAAAGTTATGGTATTAAAAGTTTAATACCATGTATTATGACAGCCCAACCTCCGATTAAGGTTAAAAAAAGTGTAAGGTTTTCTTAAATCTACTTAGGATTTTACTTAATATCAAAAAGAATGCTACACGATCAGCTACCGACAGTCGTTTGGATGCAAAAACGGTCACAGCTCAATACCGCATTGATATTGAGCTTGTGACCGCTTATATGCTTATATTTGGTTTAGTTATTAATTTTGTCGTTAATGTTAACTAGCCGTTAAATGCATCAACAAATTGTTTAATTTCTTTTGTTGTCTCAGTAGCGACTTTGTCTTTGATTTGTGTCTGCAGATCACTGCTCTCAGCCGGATCTTCAACATTTTCACCCTTTGCTAAATCATCTTGATACTCTTTTTCAACATAGGCGTTATATTGATTCGTCAATAACTTCTCAATAACAGGTTTCGTGTATGCACTGGCGTACGACTTTGCAGGCGATGTCTTTGTCTTAGTAAAGGTATACGTAGTGCCCTTAACGTTGACTGCGCGGCCGTCCTTGTACTTTGTCAGCTTTGCCGTGTAAGTTGAGCCGGTCTTCTTATAGAGGGACAACTTATAATTTTTGGAACCGATTTTACCATTAGAAACGGCACGATAGGTGACATTCAGCGTCCGATGCGACTTGCTGAATGAATTCTTCACTGGGATAACCATGGTCAGTTGCGGTGCCTTAAAGTCGCCCATAATAATTGCCCGAATATGACCGCTGTTGCCGACTTTGATTTTTGTCCAGCGAAAGGCATATCCTGCCTTGGCGCTCTTAAAATATCCGGTAGGCCCCTGTAATTCACTCTGGCTAAACTTTGTAGAAGCCTGGGCAGTCTGCGGGTGTTGAACCGCACCGAAGCCTACCCCAATCCCGATTGTTGCAATAAGAGTCAAAATGCCCTTAATTAAAAATGTCTTTTTCATTACTATTCCTCCAACCCCATACAAATATATATTCATTCTAGCATAGGCTTGTTTGAATAGTTAGCAAATTGGCTGTTAATTCGTCAGTGTAAAATCGACTCTGATTGCCTTAGAAGGTCAAATCATATCGTTTACCCGTCAATGCCACGTTCCCTGCAAATCTAACGGCCAACCGCGCCTGTTTGATGCCGAACACGGTCCGTTGACAAAAACGATTCAACCGCGTTTTCAAAAAGACTTGGACAATTTCTGCCATTCGCCCTGAGTAAAGCGGTTCCCAAGGCACTTGAAACCCAATCGTGAGTACTGCCTGATTGCGTGCATCATCTGTCTTCACATTTAACAACCGTGCTCGTCCGTGCACCTGCGTTTCGTAAGGTACCTCCACTTGCCATTCATCCGTCCAAGGACTCTGTGCCAACAATAGCTCATGCACAGCCATTTCCAATTGCTGCCCCGTTGTTGCCCGACTATTCCCAATGGTGTCCAACCAATCTATATACACCGGCACCCGGTAAATCAATGTAGCTTGCATGCGGCCGCCCTCTCTTTCTTCACTGTTAATTTTACATATTATAGCCTATTTTTGATTAAGGTGCGGTTACAGTTTACCTGAATGCTGCCCACTAGTTTCCGGTAAAGTATCACCGTCCATATGATTGACAATTGTTTAAAATAAACTATTGCTGAATGTACAGTTCCACAGTTACAATCATATAATAGGTATAACAACGGCGTCTCATTTTGCAACCTAACCGCCTGCATCTCTATCACAATCAAAAACGAAATCAGGGATCTTTATTGAAAAACTACATTGCTGAATTTTTAGGCACCTACGTTCTAGTAACAATAGGAACGGGTACCATTGCGTTAACGAACGCGGACCCGCTCACCGTTAGTCTGGCTTTTGGACTGGCCTTTATGGTGTGCGCGTACACTTTCGGCAGTTATTCGGGGGGGCCACTTTAACCCTGCCATCACACTGGGAATGGCAATCGACCACCAAATTTCCTGGCCAGTATCATTCTGGTACATTGTTGCGCAACTAGCCGCCGGAATCGGTGCGGCTGCAACTGTTCGCGCCGCCGTTGTCGCAACGGGCGGGGCGGCCAATTTTATTGGTCAAAACACCACCAAAGTGGATGATGTCAGTTTAGTGGTCATTGAAGCCGTTTTGACAACAATGCTTGTTCTGGTCTACCTGATGACAAAAAAACAACATCAGGTACTCGGTGGTTTGATCAACGGTTTCGCTCTGACCGTCATTTCAATTGCGGGATACAACCTGACCGGTCCTAGCCTCAACCCAGCACGGTCACTTGGTCCGGCGCTATTTGCCGGTGGTGACTCACTAGTCCAGCTCTGGCTATACGTCCTCGGTTCCGTTCTTGGTGCGGGAGTCGCCGCATTGTTGATGATGATTTTCGACCGAGAAACACCAAAAAAAGAAAAGCAGTAATGGCACCAACAGATACTGGACCAATAGGCACAATACGCAATACAATAATGGTTATAATGCATGCTAGTCATCCAGGTTGAACGTGCACTAAGCAATCATATAAGCGCCCCCATTTAATAATCCTAAAACGGGATTATTAAATGGGGGCGCTTGTATCCTGTGAATAACATTTGATTTTAGAACCATTTTCTGGTCAACCCAGCGCTGCAAACTAAAGGCTTGCATAGAATCACAAAAGTCACCCGGGATTTACTAAAATCGTCCGTTTCTGTGTCAATCTTTAACCGATACCTGGCACGTTCTTGCCTACAGTTCATGCATCAGGGTTAAAAATTGTGTCAATTGTTCCTGCGTTGCCCCAACCATGTTGGCTGAACGCAACGGAATGTTGAGCAGCATCTGCTGGTCGGTTGTTTCACCCGATGCTAACGCCGCAAAGGTTTCGGTCAACCCACTCGCTTTAAGCGCCGCCTGTGCTTCGGGCAATGCTAAAACATCACCAATGTAACTATTCAACGTGACTTTAGGCTTAGCAGCTTGAGGCCAGTCTAACGTTGCGGTTGCTTGCAAACGAATGTCTTGACTACTGGTCCCAATCAAAATGTCATACTCACCGTTATCGACTTGCCAATCGGAAATTTCCGGATTGTACCAGCTAAAAGCACGCTGATTGAGCGTGAGGCTAACGGTTTTAGTTTCACCAGGTTGCAAAGTCACCTTTGCGAAGTTCGCCAGTGCTTTGACTGGTTTTTCAATTCGGCTCGCCTTATTTGCCACATATGCCTGTACAGTTTCGGTTCCAGCAACATTACCGGTGTTGGTCACAGAGAGTTGCGCCGTCACTGAATCCGACCCAATGTTGAGCTGCAAGTTCGCATACTTAAACGTTGTGTAACTTAAACCAAAGCCAAACGGAAAGGCAACCGGTACCTGCTTTTTATCATAGTAGCGATACCCCATAAATAAGCCCTCGCGGTAGTTTTCATGATCCGGATCCGCGTTAAAGGTCAGGTAACTGGGTGTATCTGCCAGTCGAATCGGGAAGGTCTCTGCTAAACGACCAGCAGGGTTCACGTCGCCTGAGAGGATGTCCCAAGTTGCTTCGCCAACTGCTTCTCCAGCAAGATAAGTTTCTAAGATACCCTGCACCTTATCCGCCCACGGCATCAACACAACGGAACCGTTTTGCAGTACGACCGTCACGTGGTCATTGACTGCAGTCACAGCGTCAATCAGCGCGTTCTGGTTGTTCGGAAGTGCCAAACTCGTTTTATCAAATCCTTCTGATTCGCGACTGGCCGGGTACCCAGCGAAAATCAGGACTTGGTCTGCTTGCTTAGCCGCACTGACAGCCGCATCGAGTCGCTTTTGATCTGCTGTCTCACTATCTAATTGATACCCAGCCTCATATACGGCTTTGGCATCCGCCTTGTGAATCGCGTCAAGCGGCGTCACCACTTGATAGGCGTTCACGTGAGAACTGCCGCCGCCCTGATAACGCGGGTGTTCAGCTAACTCACCGATAACTGCTAAGGAGCGCCCTTGTTTCAGTGGTAACACATTCTCATTCTTTAAAAGTACCATGCTCTCACCAGCCAGTTTTCGTGCAAACTGGTGCTGTTCATCCAAGTCATATTTTTCAACCGTTTCACTCTCCGGTCGATAATCAGAAACTAGTTTCAAAACCCGAAGAACTGACCGGTTTAAATCATGCTCCGAAAGTGCGCCAGCGTTCACGGCGTCAACAATTTCTTGAGTGGATGCCGGTCCCTTGCCTGGCATTTCCAAATCTAAGCCGGCTTGAATCGCTGCCGTATGGTCAGCAACCGCGCCCCAGTCAGACATCACAAGCCCTTTGAAGCCCCATTCATCACGGAGAATATCAGTTAATAACCGTTTATTTTGTGAGTTCAACGTGCCATTAATGGCGTTGTAGGAACACATCAGTGTGGCTGGATGGCTGTGTTTGACCACCTTTTCAAATGCAGTCAGGTACAGTTCCCGGAGCGTCCGTTCGTCCATGTCCGATGACATAGTAAAGCGCTGATTTTCCCGGTTGTTAGCAGCAAAATGCTTCACACTCACGCCGACACCCTCTGCCTGAACCCCATCAACGTAAGCACTCGCCATTTCACCGGCAAGGTAGGGATCCTCAGAAAAGTACTCAAAATTCCGCCCAGCCAATGGACTCCGCTTCAAATTAATGCCGGGTCCAAGGAGCACGCCAACCTTTTCCACCCGTGCGGCCTTGCCCAAATGGTGTCCCAATTGATTCAATGCATCGCGATCAAACGAACTAGCCGTCAGTGCTGAGGACGGAAAACTAACTGCCGTCACACTGTCGTTAATACCCGTTACCGCCGCGTTTGTATTTTGTTTACGCAGCCCAGATGGCCCATCAGTCATCATGAGTCGTTTCAATCCGACCCGTTCCAAAGTTGCCGTATACCAAGCGTCTTTTCCTGACACCAAGGCGGCCTTCTCAGGTAACGTCAACTGGTCAATAAACGATTGATCATTTTGTTTTGTCATTTCGCACATAAGCTCCTTTATACATTCTAGTGCGCCACATCCTGTTCTTGTTCAAACTGACGGACCGCACCGATCAAATTAGCGTCATTAAGATACTTGCATGGTTCAATTTCTGTCTGAATTGCCTGGGCGCTGTGCCGTTCCTGCATAGCACTCACGCGATGCCGAATTTCGGCGATCACCGCTTCGCGTGCCGAGAGCCCGCCACCAATCAACAGGCGATCCGGGTTCAACCCAACAATCAAATTATACGCGGCAACGCTCAACCAGTGATACAGCCGGTTCACGTAACGTTGTGCCTGGAAATCACCTTTATCCGCGCGTTCAAAGACTTCCCGTCCGGTTATTTCCGGTTGCTGAGTTGCCTGCCCGTAGTGTTGCGCCATCTTGACCGGACTCGCTAATTCACTTAACGTATCACCCTCAGCCGTCATTTCCATGTACCCGAACTCGCCGGCAAAATTATCGTGACTGGTCACTAACTGTTGATTGTTGACGATGGCTCCGCCAATACCGGTGCCGACAATCATCAGCACCGTTGAAGCCACATCACTGGCATTGCCCAGCCAAGACTCCGCAAGTGCCGCACAGTTGGCATCATTTTGGAGGCTGACAGGAAGCCGGAAATAATCGGCCATGCTCTGGCGGACAGGAAATGCATTGAGATAGTGGACAGCACTGGTCCCGGTTATCGTGCCTGTCACCGTATCAACACTGCCAGGTAAGCTAACCGCAATGCCTGTTACCCGAGCGCCCTGTGCCGCGGTACTTTCATCCTTAACGGCATCCAACTTTGTCAACAATTCCGACCAAGTAGCTGGTGTGTCAAAATGTTGTTTGCAAAACAAGCCATTATTGCGCCACAAGGCCGTTTTCACACTTGTGCCGCCAATATCAACAGCCAGCAGTGCGGTTTGGACAATTGCTTCTGCCATTACCATTCACCTACCGATCACTTAAATCATCGCCGTTGGTTTCGATCACGTGCTGATACCAGTAGAAGGAATCCTTCTTGTACCGTGCCATCGAGCCCTTGCCGTCATCGTTTCGATCCACGTAAATAAAACCGTAACGCTTGGACAACTGGCCGGTGCTGGCAGACACAATATCAATGGCACTCCAAGGCGTGTAGCCCATAACCGGCACACCATCATCAATCATCGCCAATTTCATCTGTTCAATATGGTCGCGCAGGTAATCAATTCGGTACTGATCATGAATTTTGTGATCGTCTGTCAACTTATCAATGGCACCAATCCCGTTTTCAACGATGAATAACGGCACATGATACCGATCATTGAGCCAGTTCAGTGAATACCGCAGACCGCGCGGGTCCACTTCCCAACCCCAGTCAGAATGCGGCACCTTGTCGTTTTCAACAACGTCATTTGTTTCATTGTAAGAGTAGTAATCATCTTCATCATCGTGAGCGGCTACGGCAAACGACTTGTAGTAGCTTAAACCAAGGTAGTCAACCTTGCCCTTTTCAAGCTGGGCGAGATCGTCGTCTGTAATATCCAGGGCAAAGTGCTTTGCTTTTTGATAACGCGTCAACCAGCTTGGGTAGCGACCCTGGACCTGCACATCGGAAAACCAAAACCGGGCTTGCATGGCACGTTGCGCCTTCAAGATATCGACCGGCTTATCAGTTGCGGGATAGGCTGGAGTCATCGCAATCATCGCACCAATTTGGAAATCAGGGTTGATCTTGTGACCTTCTTGAACCGCAATCGCACTGGCAACGACCTCATAGTGTCCAGCTTGATACATCACGGCTTCTGCATTTTCACCAGGCTTAATTTGCACGCCAGAGTTTGTAAATAACGAGAACGTCCGGTCATAGTCGATCTGGTTATTGATTTCGTTAAACGTCAACCAGTACTTGACTTTATCCTTGTACCGCTTGAAACAAGCGGTTGCAAACCGGGTAAAAAAAGTCACTAGTTTCCGGTTCCGAAAGCCACCATATTCCGTGACCAAGTGGTAGGGAATCTCAAAATGAGACAACGTGACGACTGGTTCAATGTTGTATTTCAAGCAAGCGTCAAGCAACCGGTCGTAAAAAGCCAGCCCTTCTTCATTAGGCTCAGTTTCGTCACCTTGTGGAAAAATTCGCGTCCAAGCAATCGACGTCCGAAAACACTTGAAACCCATCTCAGCAAATAATTTTACATCTTCGGGGTACTGGTGATAAAAATCTACCGCATCATGGTTTGGATAAAACTCGCCGGGTTGGACACCATCGGTAATCTGCCGTTCACCATAGTTACCCGCGGCCGTCATCACGTCCGCCACGCTAAGTCCTTTGCCTTCAGCATTATAGCCCCCTTCAACTTGGTGAGCCGCTACGGCGCCGCCCCATAGAAAATTCTTTGGTAATGCTGTCATTTAAAACATCCTTTCATGAGTGACTTATTTATCCGATTCTAGTGACAAGACAAGCCCAAACAATGCCTGGTTAGTTGGGAAATCAGGATTATTTGGGCTTGATTGATTCTTAATAATGTTAGGCGTAGGTGTTGTAAGACGAGCCGCTTATCAGGTGTTCATCAAAGACGAATCACCATAAAAGAACGACCGGCGCGTCATTCAAAACCCGCACCTTCAATGACGACTAACGTGCTAGTGATGGAAAATCAATCGCGTGCCTTCCATGTGCAAAACCCGATGAATGGCTTGTGAAGCACCACCCAGCAACGTGGCATAGGTGACATCTTTCGACATGACCAGGGGCGGAACTAGTGGCATGAAGCCCAGTTTCATTTGGATATTTTTCAGAATTTCCGGTAAGGCATCGATCAGTGGCGAATTAAAGAAAATCATCTGCGGATCGTAGAGTGCAATCAAATTATTAACAATGACTGCCAGATGGTAACAAAATTCTTCAATCAAGCCATTAATGGCAGCATCACCAGCGTTGAAGTCAGCGATAAGGTCAGTAAGTGTGTAGGCTGAATCTTTTTTCAGCCTTGCCGCCTTGCGCAATAACGCCCGCTGCGACCACTCGGAATCAAAGCTCGGCAATTTAGAAAGTCGCCGTTTCTTGGTTCCCTTATCCTGAACGATAACGCGCCCTATTTCTCCGGCCTGACCATAGTTACCGGTGTACAGCTGGGTATTGATAATAATGCCGGCACCAATCCCATCGTGAATGCTGACAGCAACGATATTTTGCAACTCCTGTTTGCTAAAATCCTGCTCAAAAATTGCTGCTAGATTAGCTTCATTTTCCACAATCACCGGTACATCATACTTTGCTTCGAAGTGGCCAACCAAGTCAAAATCATCAATTTCTACGAACGGTGAAGTCACGACTTCACCCTGGTAGACCATCCCAAAAATAGCAATGGAAATAGCTTGAAGACCAAACTCTGTATCAAAATCTGGTAACTGACTGACCATTTCTTCCATCTTACTAACAATTTCAGAAATTGACTGACTATCAATGTCCGTGATGTTGTAATCCAGCGAACGCCCATCGAGCTTTGTTGCAAGTATTTCCAACGTATTGCCATTCAAACTAAAGTTTATCACGTAACCGTAAGCCGAATTATACTCAATCAACTCCGGTTTACGGCCACTGGCATTAGATGATTTGGCTTCGTCCAAACTATAGACAAGCTTTCGGTCAATGAACGACCCCACAATATCAGACACAGAGACCTTATTCAGGCCGAGTTTCTTTGAGATCTCATTTCGCGAAATCGGGCCATAGTTCACAATAGTTTGGAGCACCGACCGTTCGTTGTAATCACGCATCACGTCTTTATTAATAATCATGTTTTGTTACGCTCACTTTTCTTGAAGTTTAGCCTTCAGCGTTTTCCTTAGCATGCTTAGCAGCTAAGTCGCTTTGCATCTTCTTTTCGATACCATCTACATGATAGAACAAAAGTGAGATACCTGAAAGCGCAAATCCAAGAAGTGGCACCCAAATGTAGTTTAATTCGATTCCGTGAAGTGCTGCGCCAGTTTGTGCATGGTTAGCCACGTAGCCGGTACCCGTCAAGATCCAGCCAGTGATAACACCACCAAAGCCCATTCCTAACTTAGCAGAGAAACTTGAGAATGACGTCACGATACCTTCAGCGCGAACACCGTTCTTCCATTCACCATAGTCAACGGCATCAGCCAGCATAACGGCGATCAAGCCTGAAACATAACCAGTACCCATGTAGCCGACTATCGTGGCAACAACAATGATCGGTACGTTCAAAGAACTGGCACCCCAGCTCAACAGCAGTTGACCGACACAGGCAAGAATCATCCCACCAAGCATGGTATTCCGCTTCCCAATCTTACGAGAAGTCCATGGTGTCAGAACAACAGCAAGCAGTGAAACAAATTGCAAACTCAAAATGAATGACGACAACGTAGCATCGTGCATGTTGTACTTAAAGAAGTAAACAGTAACTTGTGAACGGGTCTGCATCCCCAACCAGTAAATAAAGTTGATGAAGATGATGATGGCCCATGGCCAGTTGCGCTTCAACGCCTTCAAAGATTCCTTGATTGGAATTGACTGACGAGAGCTCTTGGTTTGAACCCGTTCGTGCGTGTTCTTGAAAACGATTGCAAAAAGAATGACAACGATAATAGCAACAATGACAGCCCAGATGAACCAGCCGCGTTTGCTGGTAGTTGATCCGCCACCAAACTTGGCAACCATAGTCAAGGTAATCCCAGTGATGATAGCAGCACCGGCAGTTCCCATAAATTGACGAATCGTTGAAAGGGTGACCCGTTCTTGAGGATTGCTAGTTAATGATGGCAAAATTGACGTAATCGGAATGTTAACTGCTGAATACAAAACATCGACACCGATGTAAGTAATATAAGCCCAGATCAACTTACCCGTTAAGCTCAAACTTGGCGTGGTAAAGACCAGAACACAGAAAACAGCAAACGGAATGGAGAACCATAACCAGTACGGCCGCGACTTCCCAAACTTAGTATGGGTATGATCAATCATGATCCCCCAGAAAGGACCATCGACGGCATCAAAGAACCGGGCAACGAAGAACAGCGTCCCGACTGCGGCAGCACTGATGCCAAACGTATCGGTATAGAAGATCATCAGATAGGTCCCGACCATTTGGAAGGACAGGTTGCAGGCAAAATCACTTAAGCTATAGGAGAAACGTTCTTTCCACGGCACCTGTTGCTGTTGTTCAATAGGCGTGGGTGTCGAGTCTTTAGAAACATTTTCACTCATATGAAACACCTCGTAATCAAAATAGTAGGATAATTAATTAATTCAATTTTCTAAGGACGATTATATTGTAACCGTTTTCTCGTGTCAATAGTTAATTGGCCCAAAAGCACAACTAACTATAAAATTGTTTCTTATCGCTTATATATCAACGGTTATTGGAGATAATCAAGTATTAAATAATTTGTGAAAGCGTTGACAAATGAAAGCGGATTCGTTACACTGTTCGTGACAATTAATTAATTCAATTTTCTATCATTCTTAAACAGAGGTGTTTCAAAATGAAGTTTACTGATGGTTACTGGCTAGACCGACCTCAATTTGAGATTCAGTCGCCAAAAGAAGTGTTCGACTATCGCAAGTCGGACGACAAATTAACACTTTACGCGCCATTTAAGTACATTAACGAACGTGGCGACGAATTGAATCTTGGGATGTCAACGATTGAACTAACCTCACCTATTGAAGGTGTCATCGGCGTTAAGCTGATTCACTTTGACCAAAATGATAAGGGACCTTCTTATCAATTGGAAAATGAACATCCAAACGTTGACATCACCACGGGTGACAAGGAAATCACCTTTAAGTCTGGTGATTTGACCGCTAAAGTCCCATACAAGTCTAACTTCGAACTTGACTTCTTACATAAGGGTAAGGAGATCACCAAGTCCATGGAAAAGGCACAGGGTGTTATCTTAGACAAGTCAACTGGCAAACACTACATGCGTGAACAACTCTCCATGGGTGTTGACGAATTGATCTATGGCTTGGGCGAACGCTTTACTTCATTCGTGAAGAACGGCCAAACTGTCGACATCGTTAACAAAGATGGTGGTACTGGTAGTGAAGAAGCCTACAAGAACATTCCATTCTACCTAAGCTCTGAAGGCTATGGTGTTTTCGTCAACCAGCCCGAAACCGTTTCGTTTGAAATTGCTTCAGAAAACGTTGACCGGACCCAGTTCAGTGTTGAAGGTGAAAGCCTGCAATACTTCATCGTTGACGGTCCCACCCCTAAGGATGTCCTTAACAAGTACACCCGTCTGACTGGTCAAGTCGCATTGCCGCCAGCATGGTCATTTGGTCTTTGGCTCTCAACTTCATTTACCACTGATTACAGTGCTGAAACTGTGTTGAAGTTCATCGATGGCATGCATGACCGGAAAATTCCGCTCGACGTCTTTCACTTTGACTGTTTCTGGCAAAAAGGGTTTGAATGGTGCACGCTTCTCTGGGACAAGGAACAATTCCCTGATCCAGAAGGTTTGATCAAGAAGATTCACGACCGCGGTATCAAAGTCTGTGTCTGGATCAACCCATACATTGCCCAAAAGTCCCCACTGTTTAAGGAAGCCCAAGATAACGGCTACCTCATCAAGCGCCAAGACGGCAACGTTTGGCAATGGGATCTCTGGCAAGCTGGTAACGGCTTTGTCGACTTCACTAACCCAGATGCTGTTAAGTGGTATCAATCCAAGCTAAAAGCCCTACTTGATATGGGTGTCGACTGCTTCAAGACCGATTTTGGTGAACGAATTCCTGTCGAAGACGTTAAGTTCTTTGACGGTTCAGATCCAAAGCGCGAACACAACTATTACACCCTGCAATACAACCAAACTGTTTTCGATTTGATCAAGCAGGAAAAGGGCGACGACCAAGCAACTGTCTTTGCCCGTTCAGCAACAGTTGGTTCCCAAAAGTTCCCAGTTCACTGGGGCGGCGACTGTTTGTCACGTTACAAGTCAATGGCCGACTCATTACGTGGCGGCCTGTCATTCTTACTTTCAGGTTTCGGCTTCTGGGCGCATGATATTAGTGGCTTCGAGGAACAAGCAACACCTGATCTGTACAAGCGGTGGACTCAATTCGGCTTACTGAGTTCTCACTCTCGGTACCATGGTAGTGGTCAGTACAAGGTGCCGTGGGTCTTTGATGAAGAAGCTGTGGATAACACTCGCAAGTTCGTTGACCTCAAGCTGTCTTTGATGCCATACCTCTTCAACGAAGCTGTTAACACCCACGAAACTGGGACACCACTCATGCGGCCGCTATTCTTGGAATACACTAAGGACCGCAACGCCTACTTCCTCGAACGTGAATACATGTTTGGAAGCAAGCTCTTAGTTGCCCCA
>NZ_AYYR01000117.1:29312-34846 GCF_001435975.1 Secundilactobacillus collinoides DSM 20515 = JCM 1123 | reverse complement strand
AAGTGGACCAACATCCTCAACGAAAAGACTTACGATGTTAAGAACGGTGAATGGTTCGATGAAACTTACGACAACTTGAATTTGCCAGTATTAGCTCGTGAAAACAGCATCATCTTACGCAATCCAAACGCGGAACACGCTGAGTATGATTACACTGATTCACCTGACATCCACCTGTACGAATTCGCAGACGGTGCCAAGGAAACGACCCGGGTCGTTGATGAAAAAGGCAAGCCTGCTGGTCACGTCACTGCAGAACGCAGCGGCAGCACCATCACGTTGTCTGCTGACGGCTTGAAAGGCAGTTCTAAAGTCTACGTTCACGCAGATGGAAACGTTAAAGAATTCACTCTTGACGGCGGTTCTGCAACCCTGTCACTGTAAGCTGATTGTCTAGCTTTCAACACTAACGCGATCAACTAACATATTAAAGACCACCTAGTCACACGTAAGGCCCCTTTTACGTTGTGACTAGGTGGTCTTTTTGTGTCCAGAAGACATCGGAACGCTTTTCAGCTTGTTTCCAACCGCAACCAACAATGGAATAACGCCAAACTGAATTCGATATAGATACACAAGTCCAAAGAGTATATCCAGATGTTTTTCAGTAAAAGTCGTGCAAAACTGGCCAATGCTTGCCTGTCAGTGCTGACGATAATTGTCATTTTTTGCCAAACAAAAACACAATATCTTTAATAAGAACCGGTGATTCCTTTGATATCGTGCATTGTATGTGAGTTGGTCACTTATGGTCATAAACCAAATTATTGTGTCATTGATTCAAGTTAACGGTGAAAAATCAATCTTGTCTCTTCCATATGAAGCATTGTGCGAATCGCAAGCGAAGCACCACCTAATAAAGTGGCGTACTTCACGTCTTTTGACATTACCAATGGTGGCAATATTTTAACATCACTAAGTTTCATTTGAACATTTTTGAGAATTTCAGGAATCTGATCGATAATTGCGGCATTAAAGAAAATCATTTGCGGGTCATATTCAGCAACCAAATCATTAGTTAATACAGCTAGACGGTAGCAAAATTGTTCCACTAAATCTCTAATGCCCTCGTTATGATCATCGTAATCTGATACCAATTCAGTCATCGAATAGTGAGTGCTTTTTGTGGCTGCCTTGCCTTTTTCAACAATGGCATTTTCGGACCATTCAGAATCCAAATTTGGCAGCTCTGATAAGTTCCGTCTCTCATTTTTTTGTGTTGGTATGATCAACCGCCCAATTTCACCAGCCTGACCATAATTGCCAGTAAATAATTGTCGATTGATAATGACACCCGCACCCACGCCCTCATTAATCATTAAAGAAACGATATTTTCAAGCTCTTGTTGACTAAAATCCTGTTCAAATATTGCTGATAAATTTGCTTTATTCTCAATAACCACAGGAACGTGATACTGCGTTTCAAAAAATTGACGGATATCAAAATTTCCGAAGTCGATAAAGGGTGAAAAAACAACCTTATTTTGGTAAACATTACCAAACATACCAATAGAAATAGCTTGAAGCCCCTCAACCGTGCCAAAATTCGGCAAATGGTCAATATTATTTTGCATCATTTGAGAAATTTTTTTGACAGATAAATTATTAATCGTTTTCGCATCATAGTGGAGAACCCGACCATCCATTGTCGTAACAAGCATTTCAAGCAATTGGCTAGAAATACTAAAACTGACAACAAAGCCAAAAATTGCATGATAGGCCACCATCTCTGGTTTGCGGCCACTGTTTTTTATCGATTGCGATTCGCCAATACTCAAAACTATTTTTTTCTCAACGAAACTACCGATGATTTTCGAGACGGTGACACGATTTAAACCCAATTTGTGAGAAATCTCGTTTCTCGAAATCGGCCCGTAATTGATAATAGCTTGCAAGACGGATTTTTGGTTGTGATCCCGCATAACGTTTTTATTGATAATCATCTGGTTGCTCACTTTTCTGTGAACTTAGCTTTCAGCGTTTTCCTTAGCATGCTTTGCAGCTAAATCACTTTGCATTTTTTTCTCGATCCCATCAACATGATAGAACAAAAGTGCAATTCCTGAAAGCGCAAATCCAAGAAGTGGCACCCAAATGTAATTTAATTCGATCCCGTGAAGCGCCGCACCAGTTTGTGCATGGTTAGCCACGTAACCGGTACCCGTCAAGATCCAGCCGGTGATAACGCCACCAAAGCCCATTCCTAACTTAGCAGAGAAACTTGAGAATGAGGTCACGATACCTTCAGCACGAACACCGTTCTTCCATTCACCATAGTCAACGGCATCAGCCAGCATAACGGCGATCAAGCCTGAAACATAACCAGTACCCATGTAGCCGACAACAGTGGCAACAACAATGATCGGTACGTTCAAAGAACTGGCACCCCAGCTCAACAGCAATTGACCGACACAGGCAAGAATCATCCCACCAAGCATGGTATTCCGCTTCCCAATCTTACGAGAAGTCCATGGTGTTAACGCAACGGCAATCAACGCCACAAACTGTAAACTCAGAATGAATGACGACAACGTAGCATCGTGCATGTTGTACTTAAAGAAGTAAACAGTAACTTGTGAACGGGTCTGCATCCCCAACCAGTAAATAAAGTTGATGAAGATGATGATGGCCCATGGCCAGTTGCGCTTCAACGCCTTCAAAGATTCCTTGATTGGGATCGATCGACGAGAGCTCTTGGCTTGAACCCGTTCGTGCGTGTTCTTGAAAACAATCGCAAAAAGAATAACAACCACAATTCCGACAATCAAAGCCCATAGGAACCAGCCGCGTTTACTGGTGGTTGAACCACCGCCCAATTTGGCAACCATGACCAATGTAATCCCAGTAATAAGTGATGCGCCAACGGTTCCCATAAATTGACGAATCGTTGAAAGGGTAACCCGTTCTTGAGGATTACTTGTTAACGATGGCAGAATCGACGTAATCGGAATATTAACTGATGAATACAAGACATCCACACCAATATAGGTAATATAGGCCCAAATCAATTTACCCGTTAAACTTAAGTTTGGCGTTGTGAACACCAAAACACAGAAGATAGCAAACGGTATTGAAAACCATAACCAGTATGGCCGACTCTTGCCCCACTTCGTATGGGTATGATCAATCATGATCCCCCAGAAAGGACCATCGACGACATCAAAGAACCGGGCAACGAAGAACAGCGTCCCGACTGCGGCAGCACTGATGCCAAACGTATCGGTATAAAAAATCATTAAGTACGTAGAAACCATTTGAAACGAAAGGTTACAAGCAAAATCACTTAGACTATATGAAAATCGTTCGCCCCACGGCACCATATTTCCCGGTTTAAGAGATTTGCCCGTCACTTTTGAGCTTGAATCTACAGTACTTGAACCTGTTTGATTCATAAAGAGCACCTCTTCTTATCACAAATAATTAAAACAAGATCACAATTCCGGAATTGCTTTTAGATAGTTCAGTTACTAAACAAACGTATTGTAATCGGTTTCAAAATAGATTGCAACCCTCAATTCTCAAAAATAAAAAATACGTTTTTACAGTCTTCTTATTGTATTAGAATCTGTTTTGAGCATCATTTTTCTTAGTGAAAGCGTTGACATTAAAAATAATGCAAGTTACACTAAGCTTGTTAATTAGGAAATTGAGTTTCCTAAAATTTAAAATAGAGGTGTTCATTATGAAGTTTACTGATGGCTACTGGCTAAACAGACCGCAATATGAGATCCAGTCACCACTAGAGGTTTTTGAATATAAAAAGCAAGATAAGCAGTTGACACTGTACGCACCCTTTAAAAAGATCAACGAAAGGGGTGACGAACTGAATATCGGGATGTCAACAATCGAGTTAACATCCCCTATTGAAGGTGTCATTGGTGTTAAATTAATTCATTTTGATCAACAATCAAAAGCACCTTCATTTAATTTGACTGACGAGAATCCAAACGTTTCAATTACAACTGGTGATAAAGAATTATCATTAAAGTCTGGGGCTTTATCAGTCAAAGTCCCTTACAAATCAAAATTCGAACTCGATTTTTACCATAATGAAAAATTGATTACGAAGTCCATGGAAAAAGCCGAAGCCTCAATTGATGATAAGAGTGACGGCAAACACTACATGCGTGAACAACTCTCCATGGGCGTCGATGAGCTTATTTACGGCCTTGGGGAACGGTTCTCTGCCTTTGTTAAAAATGGTCAGACTGTCGAAACCTATAATAAGGACGGTGGTACTGGGAGCGAACAAGCTTACAAAAACGTACCATTTTATCTCAGCAGTGAAGGCTATGGCGTCTTCGTTAACCAACCGGAAAAGGTATCCTTTGAAATTGCGTCCGAGAACGTCGACCGGACCCAGTTCAGTGTTGAGGGTGAAAGCCTACAGTACTTTATCATCGATGGTCCGGAACCAAAAGACGTGCTCAACAAGTACACTCGTTTGACGGGACAAATTACATTACCCCCAGCTTGGTCATTTGGACTCTGGCTTTCAACCTCATTTACTACCGATTACAATGAAAAAATCGTTCTCGATATGATTGATGGTATGCAAAAACGTCATATTCCACTGGACGTCTTTCATTTTGACTGTTTCTGGCAAAAAGGCTTCGAATGGAGCAACATGCTTTGGAACAAAGATCGTTTCCCAGATCCAGAAGGCATGATCAAAAAGATTCACGATTGTGGTGTCAAAGTCTGTGTTTGGATCAACCCATACATCGCCCAAAAGGCGCCATTATTTAAAGAAGCACGTGACAAGGGTTATCTCATTCAACACGAAGACGGCACTGTTTGGCAGTGGGATCTCTGGCAATCAGGTAACGGCTTCGTCGACTTTACCAATCCGGGTGCCGTTAAATGGTATCAAAAGCAACTAAAAGCCCTATTGGATATGGGGGTTGACTGCTTCAAGACCGACTTTGGTGAACGGATTCCTGCCGAAGACGTTAAGTTCTTTGACGGTTCAGATCCAAAACGTGAACATAACTATTACACTTACCAATACAATCAAACAGTCTTTAATTTGATTGAACAGGAAAAGGGTAAAGGACAAGCCGTTGTCTTTGCCCGGTCTGCAACAGTCGGTTCACAAAAATTCCCATTACACTGGGGTGGCGATAACCTGTCACGTTACAAGTCAATGGCTGATTCACTCCGTGGCGGCCTGTCATTCTTGCTTTCAGGTTTCGGCTTCTGGGCGCATGATATCAGTGGTTATGAAGAAAAAGCTACCCCCAGATCTCTACAAACGTTGGACCCAATTTGGGTTGTTATCGTCACATTCTCGGTATCATGGCAGTGGTCAATATAAGACACCATGGACTTTTGATGACGAAGCGGTGGAAAACACTCGTAAATTCACTAGCCTAAAAGTATCCTTGATGCCATACCTCTTCAACGAAGCTGTTAACACCCACGAAACTGGGACACCACTCATGCGGCCGCTATTCTTGGAATACACTAAGGATCGCAACACCTACTTCCTCGAACGTGAGTACATGTTTGGCTCAAAGCTCTTAGTCGCTCCT
>NZ_AYYR01000117.1:0-29258 GCF_001435975.1 Secundilactobacillus collinoides DSM 20515 = JCM 1123 | reverse complement strand
AAGTGGACCAACATCCTCAACGAAAAGACTTACGATGTTAAGAACGGTGAATGGTTTGACGAAACTTATGATAACCTCACACTGCCACTTTTAGCTCGTGAAAACAGCATCATTTTACGCAATCCAAACGCGGAACACGCTGAGTATGATTACACTGATTCCCCCGACATCCACCTGTACGAATTCGCAGACGGTGCCAAGGAAACGACCCGGGTCGTTGATGAAAAAGGCAAGCCTGCTGGTCACGTCACTGCAGAACGCAGCGGCAGCACCATCACGTTGTCTGCTGACGGCTTGAAAGGCAGTTCTAAAGTCTACGTTCACGCAGATGGAAACGTTAAAGAATTCACCCTTGACGGCGGTTCTGCAACCCTGTCACTGTAGGCTGATTGTCTAGCTTTCAACACTAACGCGTTATTCGCCAATTAAAAGACCATCCAATCACACGCAAGATTCCTCTTACGTGATGCTTGGATGGCCTTTTTGTATGGACGAATCATGCAATAAATTATTACAGAAAAGCCCGTCACTTTTTTGTCAAAGTAACGGGCTGTGTGCTATTCCATTCTTTTTACTCTACTTCACCGCTCATCATCGCCATCCGTTTTTGCAACTGGTGGTTCACCAGCACAGAAACCAATGCAATGGCAGCTAAAACGATTAAAACAACGTAGTCAACAGTTGCACCCTGTTGGGTCTGAGTGAACGTTGACCCCTTCGACAATTCGATCGCGCTGACAACGGAGGCTAGAATAACGGTCCCCATAGCGCCCGCGTATTGTTGCATCATGTTAAACAGGGAGTTGATATCGCCCCGTTTTTCTGGTGCAACCTGTTGACTGGCTGCACCCATGACGTTCCCAAAACTGAATGCGACACCAATTCTCAAGATGACGAATAACAACAGTAAGATCATCGACGTCATTGCTGCTGAGAAGGCAAAATACAACACGGCAGCCAGCAATAGGCAGCTGTTTCCGATCATCAGTGGCAAAAAGGCACCCTTCCGATCCATTAACGACCCGGTACTTGGCGAAATAATTGCCCCAATCAAAGCACCTGGCAAAACAAGTAACCCGGCGACCATGGAGCTTTGTTTCAGGTTCACTTCGGCAACCAGTGGCAATAACCATGAGATACCGATGTTAACAAACGCCAACACAAAGTAATTGATCAGGTACAGCAGCACTGTTTTTTGTTTCAACAAGCTAAAGTCCAGTACGTGCTTGCTGCTGTTGCGATTGTACAACGCGTACAACGCCAACAGTACGATTGAAACGACCAATGATACCCAGAAGTTTGCGGAGTTCCAACCGGCAAGGCCAGCCTCGTTAAACGTCCAGATAAAGCCGACTAAGACGAAACTCAGCAGTACCATGCCGACGCCGTCTAATTTCCGTGCTTCGGCGTTTTGAACAGGCACATCAATGCTGTACATTCCAAGCAGTAAAATAATGACACTCAATGGCAACACGATCCAGAAGATCCACCGCCAGTTCATCATCGTGTTCAAGATTCCGCCATAGGTCGGGCCAAGTGCTGGTGACAGCGAAGTCAACATACTGGCTACCCCATTATAGGTACCCACCTTTGAGTTTGGAATTTTTACGTTAATAATTTGAAACATCAGCGGCGTTGCGAGCCCAGTAGCGAGCGCTTGAATCATCCGTCCGATCAGTAAAATTGCAAAGCTGTTCGCAATTGCACAGACGATCGACCCGACAATGAAGGCTGATGCTGACACAATGAATATCGACCGAAAACTAAATTTACGCATGATAAAGGCCATGGCAGCCATCATGATCGTTACCAGCAATAAGTATGCCGTGGTGATCCACTGCACCGTCCCGACACTCACGTTGAACAAGTTGCTCAACGTCGTCATGGTCACGTTAAGGGACGTTTCAACTAAGATCCCCATAAACGAGATCATCCCCGCTGAAACGATTGCTAATTTTGTTTTCAGGCTAATACTTTCCGTTTCCAAAATTTCATCTCCACTCTATAGTTCTTCAGCGTGGCGAATTGACTACGCTGAATCGCGTTTTCGAGGACAGCTGGCTATTTCATTAGCTGCCTCTTGGAACGCCCTACTTCAAATACTTTTCCCAATCATCAACCTTCATGAACTGTGCCCGTTCAAAGGTATCCTTCATATCAAACGGAACTGTCCCATCAATCACCAGTTTTGAAGACATCCCGCGTGTCCGGATCGACTTTGGATCGTATTCCGGCCGCTCTGAAGGGTCTAACGGGTGGTTTCGCATGCCAGACAGGACCATCAGATCTTGGTCCGCTTGGAAACGGGTGTTCATGGTCCAAATCACATCGTTCATGTCGAAAATATCGACGTCTTCATCAACTAAAATGACGGTTTTAAGCTCCTTGAAGGCTGAGAAAGCTAGGAGTGCTGCTTGTCGTTGAATCCCTTCATCCGCTTCATTGTCCTTATGGATCTGCATGATGGTCATCAACTTCCCACCACCAGCCGGCGGATTATACACGTTTTTAACTTTACCTGGAATGGCCCGGTTCACCAGCTGCAGGATACTTGCTTCAGTAGGAATCCCTGCCATGCTGACGTGCTCTTCGCTCGGCCCAATAACGCTCTGCATGATTGGATCCACTTTCCGGTGTGTTACAGCTGTTACCTTGATAACTTGCAGCGCAGGATTTGCGTCACCATCATATCCGGGAAATTCTGGCATGGCCTTCCCGGTATGGGTGTTAATGTCCTCTTGAATGCGTTCGTTGGGCATAATATAGCCTTCCAACGTATATTCCGAACGAGCGATGGCGTTTTCATCAACGGTCAGCCCCTTCACAAGGTCGACCGGCTGTTGACGAATCGCACCGGCAACACCCAGTTCGTTGTAACCGAATGGTGTGGTCGGCGGCTCGAAAGTCGCACCAATGGTGATTGCGGGATCCAAACCAATGTTGATCGTAATGGGCATTGGCTTGTTTGCCTTCTCATATTCTTCAGCGAACGCACCAATGTGCCGGCCGCCGGGCATAATATAAATGCCGATCTTATCCTTGTCTTCAAGCACCATCCGGTGAATCGTCACGTCACTCTTGGACTTGTCCATGTTAGAGCCTAAAACGACCCCGATAGTAATATATGGGCCGGCATCCACGGGTGTATTTGTGGGTGCAGCCACCAGTTTGCGAATATCAAAATCGCTGTCGGTTGCCCGGTGAACAATCTCGTGAGCAGGCGCCTCGTCTTCACCGACCATCACTGGCCAGACGGGATTGCTGACGGCCTTGTTCAGATACTGTCCCAGCGTCTTGTAGTCGGTGTGAAACATCTTTCCGACCCGCTTGCGGCTTGCCATAAGACCTGTCAACACGCGCACACCAGGAAAGCCGGTCACGTTGTTAAACATCATTGCGGGGCCTTCCTGAGTTGGGCGCTGCACGGTCCCACCAGCGCCAATGTACCGGTAAACCCCGGAGAGTTGTGCGACTGGATCGACTTCAACATCAGTTTCGTGATACTGAGATGGATCTGATTTAAGTTCATCGAGAACGCTTCGCAGATCATACTTTTGTTCTGTCATAGTTTTGACCTCCATTTAGATTACGTTCACTATCTTAAGCACCCTTATAGTTGTGAACAAATCAGATTTAGACTATCATTATTCCCAAACGGAATAACGATGAAAGGGTGTTCATTTTGACGATCGATGATTTAAAAAACTTTGTAAAACTATACGAACTTCGCAACGTTTCGGATGCCGCAGTGGAGCTGTCGATGACACAGTCGGCCTTGTCAAAACGGATTCAGTCCATGGAAAATGAGCTGAATGCCAAACTCATTTCAACCAAAAACAAGCGACATCTATACATTACGGAGAGCGGTGAAGTTTTATACCGATACGCCCAAACGATTTTGGCTCAATATGACCTGATGACTAACGAACTGGCAGCCTATCGCGAACTCAAAAAAGGCGTCCTGCACATCGGCAGCATTCCCGTTATGTCACAGTTTAGCCTAATCAGCGGAATCAACGATTTTATGTCCGACTACCCGCAGATCAACATTGTCATGGAGGAAGTCGAGGGTGTTCAACTGTTAGACCAATTGCAAGCCGGACAGTTTGACCTGGGCATTATTCGTGACGTCCAATCAAATCTGTTGAACGCGTCACAGTACACCTTCATCAACTTAAATCGAGATGAGTTAAAAATCGTCTTGCCGGCAGGGCATCCCCTCGCCCATGAAACAAGTCTATCCATCGATCAGTTGAAAGATTATGACATCGCAATCCTGCAATCCGGCTCTGGCATTTACGAGGTGGTCAACGACCTCTTTAATCAGGCCGGTTATACCCCGCATATCCGCTTTACATCGACCCACATCGAAACGCTGGTTGGCGTTATCAAGGACACCCAGCGCGCAACATTTTTATTTAATAACACGATGAAGGACCTCGCACCAGGCGAATATGTCGCATTGCCATTCAAAACGCCAATCTTCAGCACCCTGCAAATTGTCTACCCTCAAGGCAGCTTATCTCAAGCGGGACGCCAGTTTGTAACGTACTTGACTGACCATGTTAAGCGTGAACTATAAAGTCAACACAAAGAGGCACCCGAGAGCAATCACTGCCCGGGTGCCTTTTTATAGATAGTTGCAGATGTAGGAAAAGGAACAATTAACGTGAGGGGGACGTCACATTTTCTAACTTGATAAAACATAACCATCCCTCTTTGGGGATAACTTCACTGTAATCAATTTTTTCAGAGCTTGCAATAGCTGAGCTAGTCAGGTTTGGACTCACCTTATTCCGATAAAGACTATTGGTGCTCACTTCTTCTCACTCACGCACAAAACAGGACAATTTAAGTCTTCATCGAAATGACAATTTTTCCAACCGAATGATGCGATTCGCTTAACTCGTGTGCCCGCATCACACCGGGAACAGTAAATGGCACTATTTCGTTTATTGGCACGCGCACCTGATCAGATTCAATCATCCTTTTTATCAAAGAAAGATCCGTACTATTCGGGTCAGTCCACCAATAAGACGCTGTTTTATCATCTGGCCAATTTTGGTCACTAGGATCGCTTTCAATTGAAACTAACCGACCTCCTGGTTTCAGAACCGCCATACCATCAGTAATTTGACCAACAGTATCAAAAACCGCATCGAAAGTATGCGGCAGGTCGGTAATGCGATGGGCACGGTAATCAACGATTTGATTAGCACCCAGTCGTGCCAAGAATTCAGCATTCTCAGTCCGCGCGGTTGTGACAACGGTTGCCCCTAATTGATGCGCAAATTGAATCGCAAAAATGCCAATACCACCAGCACCGGCCTGAATCAAAACTGCCTCGCCTTTGCGCACTTTTAATCGCTTATGGATCACTTGCCAAGCTGTGATTGCCGTCAAAGGAACAGCAGCGGCTTCCTCAAACGAAAGGTTGATTGGTTTAACTACGACTTTATTAGCCTTGACGATGGTCTGTTCAGCGTACGCACCGCGGTTTGACATATCAGGACGCGCGAAAACTGCATCCCCCACTTTAACGTTGGCAACATCACTGCCAATTTCTGACACAATGCCAGCAACATCCCACCCTAATACAATGGGTAACTCCCAGTTGAATTGGTGGCGTAAGTCGCCGCGCCGCAATTTCCAGTCAACGGGGTTCACACCAGCTGCGCGGACATCTATCACTACCTCATCCGCTTGTATGCCACGTAATTTCAAGTCCATTAACTCAAATTGATTACTGGCGCCATAGTGGTTAATCGCTATTGCTTTCATTGATGCTCACCTTCTTTGTTTGTAATCCCAGCACGTTCGATCAAATTAACAAACGCGTTAGCAAATAATAATCAAAAGTGGATTCAAACAATGGTTAAACATTCGGAATCGACTGATAACGGGCAACCAAGAAATCATACAGTGGCCTTGCAAAATGAACATATTCAATCGCCTTTACAAAATCTGCAGTGACCATTTCATCATCTGCCCCGTTGATTAATTTTTGAACCCAGTACGGATCGACAAGCAACTGCTGTCCAACCGCGACAATATCGGCATTTTCCAGAACGTTGTTGACGTCCTCTCTAGATCTGACCCCGCCAACACCAATCAAGGGTTTTGCACCATCTATTGCATCATTAACGTAATTTAAAATGGGCTTTCCTTGATAGTCTGGATCAATTGAAACCCGCTTGTAATCATCTAAAGAAAGATGTAAGTAATCTAAAGGCGACGCGATCAATTTTGAAATCAGGTAATGAGTATCGGTGAATGATATCCCTGGGTTCGTAAATTCCTCAGGGGAGAACCGATAGCCAACCGCAAAGGGGGTCTTAGCATTAGCCTGAACGACCTTAAAGATTTCATGAAGGGCTTCGTCGATAAACCGGTATCTTTTTTCTAACGAACCACCGTATTCATCAGTGCGTCGATTTGAATGTGGTGAAAAAAACTGCTGGAAAAGGTAAGTGTTCGCACCATGAAGTTCCACCCCGTCAAAACCCGCTGTGATAGCACGACGCGTTGCATCCCCAAATGCTTTCACCGTTTCATGGATTTCAGAAACAGTCATCATCCGTGGCGTTGGTGTCGGGACATTAGGATCCCGATGCTCTGCCGGAACAGCACTTGCTGAAACTGCCTGCTTGCCCCGCAAAGCATCCGGCTCGCTCATCCGACCACCGTGAAAAATTTGAACGATTGCCTTAGCACCGCCATCGTGAATGGCACTAGCAAGCTTGGTCAGTTCCGGTAATTGAGCATCATGGGCGATACTCAGTTCACCAGGCCAGCCCTTGCCACCATCCTGCACATTGGCCGATCCAGTGATTACAGCGCCGACACCAGTCGCACGTTCCCTGTAATACGCAATTTCATCTTCCGTAACCGTTCCGTTGAAAAAGCTTTGCACCGTTGTCATCGGTGACATCACGACTCGGTTCCTAAGGCGAACACCGGAATGAAATTCAAACGCCTCGTTAAAGTCTTTCTGGGAATTCATCATCAAGTACCTCCACATTTAATTTCACTTATTTATTATCCTTGTAATTGATAAGTACAGGCGAACTGTACACTGATGTTTTTGAATAGTCAATGTTTAGAATGGTTCTCAAATAGATGATGATATAAATATTAAATAGTTATATGTAATGCTCAGAATGCCTAATTAGCGTGATTGTTTTAGAAATAAAAATAATATATGTTAAGTTAGTTTCTATTAATATTTGGATATTATATATAATATTTCTATTATTCTATCTAGTCATGAAACAGATTAAAAATGGACTTGTTCAGTCGATAGGGATGTACTAGATTGTATCTACTTACAACGAGTCACAAAATAATTTTTAACGTGGCTATTAACAAGGAGGAATTTTAACATGACTAAAGTACTGATGGTTTTAACCAACACAACTAAGTTTGATCACCTCAATCGCGCCACTGGAGTTTGGTTAAGTGAAGCAACCCACTTTAATGAAGTGATGGCAGAAAATAACATCGTTGTTGATTACGTTAGCCCACAAGGGGGTTATGTTCCTCTGGATCCAGGAAGCATTGGCAGCGATGAAATGGATGATACTAATTGGCAGTTCTATAATGATGCCAATTTCAGAAGAAATGCACTAGCACGCTCGTTGAAGCCGAGTGATGTGATCCCCTCAGATTATGCAGCCATCTACTATGCAGGTGGCCACGGTGTGATGTGGGACTTTCCAACCAGTGATGCTGTTGCATCAATTGCCAAAAAAATCTACGATAACGGCGGCGTTATTTCAGCAGTATGCCACGGTGTCGTTGGCCTTCTGCCAATCACAAATTCAGATGGTTCCAAATTCATTGCTGGCAAAAAACTCACCGGTTTTACTAACGAAGAAGAAGCCATTAACAAATTAACTGATGATGTCCCATTTTTAGCGGAAGACAGTCTAAAGGCCGCAGGTGCAGTACACACTAAAGCGCCGGCGTATACCGAAAAAATCGTGGTTGATGGCCGGCTTGTCACGGGACAGAACCCGCAGTCTGCCCGTGGCGTTGGCGAAGCCGTTTTGACTATTATCGGTAAATAGTAAATTAGATGGTCGGTACCCCAAAAAGCGTTAGGACAAGTCCTAACGCTTTTTTATTGTAAAAAATAGTCTTGCTAAATCGTTCAATCAATAAACAACCTACTACGCCAAAATCCAAAGAACATACGTTACACATCAATTTGAAACGAATTGTTGGTTGCACAATTGGGCATGGTCGAATCATTTGAAACCTCAACACTCGTCCTTTATACTACATGTGAAATCGTTTACATATAGCTGATAAAGGAGGAATAACTTCATGACAAATGAGCCTTATGATTTACGAAAAGTGTTGAGAGAACTGCAGCAATCCACAGGTCAACTTCACGCGACTGACAAAGAAATCGACCCCAATGCCGACCTTGCTGGTGTCTATCGTTACATTGGTGCCGGTGGAACGGTGATGCGGCCAACTCAAGAAGGCCCCGCCATGCTGTTTAACAACGTGACTGGCTTTCCAGGCACCCGCGTGCTTATTGGCTTATTGGCAAGCCGTAAACGCGTCGGATTAATGTTTCATCACGATTACCACACCCTCGGACGATTTCTACGTGATTCAGTAGATAATCCCGTTAACCCAGTCACAGTATCTGAGGCAGATGCACCAGCGCATGAAGACATTCATAAAGTCACAGATCCGGATTTCGACATCCGTACGCTGGTCGCCGCCCCGACCAACACAGAATATGACGCCGGCCCCTATATCACAATGGGACTCGTTTCCGGATCCAGTCCTGACAAGACGATGCATGATGTGACGATTCATCGAATGGTCTTGGAAGACAAGGACACAATCGGCATCTACATCATGCCCGGTGGGCGGCACATTGGTCATTTTTTGGAACAGTATCAAAAACTAAATAAACCAATGCCTGTCACTATCAGTATCGGCTTGGATCCCGCCGTCACCCTAGGTGCCACGTTCGAACCGCCGACTACCCCGCTTGGCTACGATGAGCTTGGTGTTGCCGGTGCCATCCGCAACGAAGCAGTTCAGTTAGTACAAGGACTGACGGTCGATGAAACCGCACTAGCACGCTCGGAATTCACGATTGAAGGCGAAATTCTACCCAATGAAACGATGCAGGAGGATATCAACACCAATACGGGTAAGGCCATGCCCGAGTTCCCCGGCTATGATGGCGATGCCAATCCAGCCGTCAATATCATTAAAGTAAAGGCGGTCACACATCGGAAAGATCACCCAATCATGCAAACGGTGATTGGCCCTAGTGAAGAACACGTTAATTTAGCCGGTATTCCAACCGAGGCATCGATCTTGTCACTGGTTGACCGTGCAATTCCGGGTAAGGTGACTAACGTATTTAACCCGCCAGCTGGAGGCGGCAAGTTGATGAGTATCATGCAGATTCACCAAGGGGAAGAATCTGACATGGGCATCCAACGTCAAGCAGCACTACTTGCTTTCTCAGCGTTCAAAGAGTTGAAAACGGTTATTTTGGTTGATGAAGACGTTGATATATTCGACATGAACGATGTTATTTGGACACTCAATACGCGTTTTCAGGCCGACCAGGATTTGATTGTGTTACCAGGCATGCGCAATCATCCGCTAGATCCCTCTGAACTTCAAGCCTATGATCCAAAATCGATCAGAACCCGCGGTATGTCCTCCAAACTTATTTTAGACGGCACTGTTCCATTTGATATGCAGAAAAATTTCGAACGTGCACAATTTAAGGAAGTTAAAAACTGGCAGGATTACTTGAAGTAATGTGACGATGATGACTGTCGAATGAATTATCCGCCATCCATTCTTTTTGGGACTGGCACCTGTTCAAATTGGAATAAATCATTAACCGGCTTGATGTTATAGTTACGATAACGTAGACAAAACTGAAAGGAATGTGATTATTGTGGCGGAAGAACCCTGGAATTTACGACGTGTTCTGGCATTATTTAAGAATGATCCGAGTAACTATCATGAAACGAATATTGAGGTTGATCCCGATGCCGAGTTAGCCGGTGCGTACCGTTATATTGGAACTGGTGGGACGACTGCTCGCCCCACGGGTCATGGTCCCGCAATGATGTTTAATAAAATCAAGGGGTTCTCAAATACTCGTGTCCTGACGGGTATCATGGGCACTCGTCAGCGTGTGGCAAAAATTTTTGATATGGACGCTAAAAGATTGGGGCAATATGTCGGGCAAGCCGTTGCGAACCCCATCACACCCGTAATAACTTCAAACAAGGATGTGCCCGCGCATGAAGTTGTTAAATTAGCCACGGATGCAGACTTTGATCTGCATACTCTGGTGCCTGCACCAACTAATACCCCCGAGGATGCTGGACCATATATCACAATGGGATTGGTATTAGGGTCTAGCCTTGATGGTTCAATGAGCGACGTCACTATTCATCGAATGGCCATTGAAGAAAAGGATAAATTAGCAATTTATATTAATCCAGGTGGCCGCCATATTGGTGATTTTGCCAAGGAATACGAAGCGCAAAATAAACCGATGCCAATCACGATCAACATCGGTTTGGACCCAGCTATCACGATTGGTGCCACCTTTGCTGCACCGACAACCCCAATTGGTTACGACGAACTAGGCGTGGCGGGCGCTATTCGAAACCAACCGGTCGAACTGGTTCCGGCTATCACTGTTGAAGAAAATGCAATCGCACAATCTGAATACACAATTGAAGGCTACATCTTGCCAAATGAACGTATGCAAGAGGATATTCATACGCATACCGGCAAAGCCATGCCAGAATTTCTGGGATACGATGGCGTGGCCAATCCCTCTTTGCAAGTTATCAAAGTTACTGCAGTGACACACCGATCTGATAATCCAATCATGCAAACAACTTTAGGACCAAGTGAAGAACTCGTATCAATGCAAGGTATTACGACAGAAGCTAGCATTTGGGATTTGACACAAAAAGCAATTCCTGGGAAAGTCACGAATGTTTATAACCCCTCTTCAGGCGGCGGTAAATTGATGACCATTCTCCAAATTCACAAATCAGAAGCATCTGATGAGGGCATTCAACGTCAGGCCGCCCTGCTCGCCTTCTCAGCATTTAAGGAACTTAAAACAGTTTGGTTGGTCGATGACGACGTTGACATCTTCGATATGGACGACGTAATGTGGACAATGAACACTCGTTTCCAAGGAGATAAAGATGTGATTGTCTTGCCTGAATCGCGTGGCCATGCATTAGACCCATCACAAAACCCAAAGTATGACCCAGCCTCAATTCGAACGATTGGAATGACTTCAAAAACTATTATTGATGGAACAGTCCCGTTTGATATGAAAGAAGCATTCAAACGAACGCAATTTTTAGCAGTCAAAGACTGGAAAAAATTTCTCAAGTAGTTATTAGTGATTGCCGATTCATCGAGACAAATAAAAGTGATGCATATGCATCACTTTTATTTGTTATGTGCCAATGTTCCGCAAAAATTTCTCGTGATTCATTCAAATTCATTATTAAATCAATGTGTATTTACCAGGGGGAAAAACTGTCCATGATCCCAATTAAACCAGTATTTACCGGCAATTGATTTATAAAATATTCCAAACAAACATAAAAATAAAATTAAAAAAAGATAAATGTGCTTATAATCACATCATAGCAATCACAGTGAGTATTCAATATGGAATATATGTGATTTTAATGAGAATAATCCTTGTTCCCTCTCAGAATGTATGTTAGATTTACTTCATACAAAAAACGAACGGAGGTTACAACTATGAAAAACCAATCAGTCTCACAATCACAAATTAAAACTGCTGCAGTTGTAACCTTTGCGTTAGCCTTATTATTATAACCCAGGACTTAGACATCTAAACTTGTCAAGTCCTGTTTGCGTTATGAGAATGGGGCTTTGACAGAACACCCCATTCGACTGAATGGGGTGTTTTTTGTTACTTGGGTTCTAAATTTTAAGGAGGTCATTCTTATGACAAAACAAATTCAATTTTTCGATACCACGTTGCGTGACGGGGAACAAACCATTGGTGTGAACTTCAGTGTTGACCAAAAAATTGCGATTGCCAAACAGCTTGAGGATTGGGGCGTTGATGTGATCGAAGCCGGATTCCCAGTTGCTTCAAAGGAGGATTTTGACGCCGTCCAAGCCGTCGCACGCGCCGTGAAGAAGGTCCGCGTTACCGGACTAGCGCGGGCCCGTAAAGGCGACATCGATGCTTGTGTTAAAGCTACCGCTGACGCCGCCCATAAACAGATTCACGTCTTCATCGCCACCAGCCCAATTCATCGGGATTCCAAACTACATATGACGAAGGCGCAAGTCATCGATTCCATTACTGAACACGTTACATATGCCCATAAATTCTTTGACATCGTTGAATTCTCACCAGAAGATGCGACCCGGACAGAACCAGACTTCTTGGTAGAATCCATCCAAGCTGCCATTGATGCTGGGGCAACCGTGATCAACATTCCAGACACCGTTGGGTACACGAACCCGGTTGAATTTGCCGCCCTCTTCAAGAACCTGCGGGAAAACATTCCAGCGTTTAACGACATCACCTTCTCCGTTCACTGTCATGATGATCTTGGCATGGCCGTTGCCAACAGCCTGGCTTCCATTGAAAACGGTGCAACCCGTATCGAAGGCACCATCAATGGTATCGGCGAACGTGCCGGTAATGCCGCCCTTGAAGAAGTGGCAGCTGCAATGTACGTCCGTAAAGACTACTACGATGCTGAAAACAACATCAACATGAAAGAAACGAAGAAGACCAGCGACATGATCAGCAAGTTTGCCAAGATGCCGGTACCTCACAACAAGGCCGTCGTTGGAGCTAACGCCTTCGCCCATGAATCAGGGATTCACCAAGATGGGATGCTGAAGAACCCGCAAACTTACGAAATTCTCACTCCTGAATCAGTTGGCGCTGCTAAGACCACGCTGCCTTTGGGCAAGCTTTCCGGCTCCCACGCCGTGATGGACAAGCTCAACGAAATGGGCTTCAGTGTTGACCGCGACGCCATGAAGACCATCTTCCCGATCTTCAAGGATTGTTCCGATCACACGGATATCGTTTCCGAAGATGATCTGACCCGAATCATGTCCCAAGTAAATTCTACCAGCGAGGTGAGCGCTTAATGACTGCACAAATTGCCGTACTTAACGGGGACTATATTGGTCCAGAAATCATGGCTGCCGGGCTAAAGGTCCTGGCCGCCGTTACCGAAAATCAAAATTTCGACTACGCGCTTCATCCCGTTCCTTTCGGGGGTGAAGGCATCGATAAAATGGGCGACCCGTTACCCGCATCCACGTTAGCCACCTGCAAGCAAGCCGATGCCGTGTTACTTTCCGCAATTGGCGGCCCCAAGTGGGATAAAGCCAAGCGCCGGCCAGAAACCGGTTTGCTGGAAATTCGAAAAGCGCTGAACCTGTTTGCAAACATCCGGCCAACCGTGATCAGTCCGGCAATGCGTCAGTATTCACCAATCAAAAACGAAGACCCCGTCGATTTCGTTATCGTCCGCGAACTGACAAGCGGCATCTACTTTGGGACGCCGCGTGAAACTCACGAGACCTACGCCCTGGACACCATGCGCTACACGGAAAACGAAATTGAACGTATCGTTAAGGTCGGCTTCGATATGGCTATGAAGCGTCGCAAGCACGTCACACTGGTCGACAAGGCCAACGTTCTGGATACCAGCAAATTCTGGCGAAAGATTACCGCTAGAATTGCTGCCGACTACCCAGAGGTGACTTACGACACAAGTTATGTTGATGCTGCTTCGATGAAGATCATTGCTGACCCTGGTCAGTTTGACGTCATCTTAACGGAAAACCTCTTCGGTGACATTCTCAGTGATGAAGCCGCACAAATTACTGGGTCGCTCGGAACCATCCCTTCAATGAGTAAGGGTACCGATGGCCCCGCCCTCTACGAACCGATTCACGGTTCCGCACCCGACATCGCGGGTCAGGGGATTGCTGATCCATTGTCCATGATCAAATCTGTGGCCATGATGCTCGCCAACTCGTTTGACCGGCAAGACCTGTCAGACACGATCATGACGGCCGTCGACAAATCAATCGACGATCAGATTGTCACCCCCGACCTTGGTGGAACATCAACCACCGATGAAGTTACCGATACGATTATTAAAACGATTAAGAAAGTAGGTCAGCATAATTATGAGCCAAACCATGTTTGATAAAATCTGGGACCGTCACGTTATCACCGGTAAGGTCGGCGATCCGCAATTGATTTACGTTGACTTGCATTTATTGCACGAAGTCACGTCACCACAGGCCTTTGAAGGCTTGCGTGAAAATAACCGGAAAGTACGCCGGACCGATAAGAGTTTTGCTACGATGGACCATAACGTTCCTACCAAGGATATTTATAACGTTAAGGATGCCATTTCCAAAAAGCAAATCGACACCCTCGGTAAAAATGCTAAGGAATTTGGTATTCGGCTTGCCGGCATGGGTCACGAAGATCAAGGTATCATCCACGTTATCGGTCCGCAATTAGGGCTGACACAACCCGGGATGGTCGTTGTTTGTGGGGATTCTCACACTGCCACTCACGGTGCCTTTGGTGCCATTGCTTTCGGGATCGGGACCAGTGAAGTTGAACATGTTTTGGCAACGCAAACCATTTGGCAAACGAAACCAAAGACGATGGGCATCCACGTTCACGGCAAGATGCCCCACGGTATTTTTGCCAAGGACATCATCATGGGCATCATCGCTCGTGAAGGTGTTGCCTTCGGGACCGGCTACGCAGCCGAGTTCTACGGCGATACCATCAAAGCGATGAGTATGGAAGAACGCATGACGCTCTGCAACATGGCCATTGAAGGCGGCGCTAAGATGGGCTCAGTCCAACCTGACCAAACCACCTTTGATTACGTTGCCGGCCGCAAATACGCGCCAAAGCACATGGACAAGGCCATCGATTACTGGAAACAGTTCTACACCGACGACGATTCCGCTTTTGACAAGGTCATCGACTTTGACGTGAGCGATTTGGCACCCTTCGTCACTTGGGGCACCAACCCCGGCATGGCGGTACCAGTTGACCAGCCGTTCCCAGAAATTAAGAACGATGATGATCAAAAGGCTTACGACTACGTTGGGTTGAAGCCAGGCGAAAAAGCACCAGATATTCCAATCGAATTTGCCTTTTTCGGGTCATGTACCAACGGCCGCCTCTCTGATTTGAAGATTGCCGCCGATGTTCTGAAGGGTCATCACATTGCCCCGCAAGTCACCGCCCTCGTCGTGCCCGGTTCCCGAACCATCAAGGAAAAGGCTGAAGAACTCGGTATCGATAAGATCTTCAAGGACGCCGGTTGTGACTGGCGCGAACCAGGATGCTCTGCTTGTCTGGGGATGAACCCTGACCAAGTACCCGCTGGCGTGCATTGTGCGTCAACTTCAAACCGGAACTTCCAAGGCCGACAGGGTGCTGGTTCCCGAACCCACCTTGCTAGCCCAGCCATGGTGGCTTACGCAGCCATTAACGGCCACTTTGTCGATATCAGAAAGGAAGGTGTCACCGAATGAAACCCATCACAACAATCACGAGTACCTCAGTACCGTTAATGAAGGAAAACATCGACACCGACCAACTGATTCCAAAGCAGTTTTTAAAGAATATTTTGAAGGTCGGCTACGGTAAGAACCTGTTTTACGATTGGCGCTACACCGCTCCTAACCAACCTAATCCAGACTTTATCCTCAACAAACCAGAACGCCAAGGGGCCAACATCTTAGTTACCGGCGACAACTTTGGTTGCGGGTCTTCACGAGAACACGCTGTTTGGGCGTTGAAGGACTATGGTTTTCAAGTTGTCATCGCAGGCGGATATAGTGATATCTTCTACATGAACAGCACGAAGAATGGCTTATTAGCCATCATTTTGCCTGAGGACCAACGTGAATTTTTAGCCGCTGCACCATCCGACGCTGAAATCACCGTTGACCTGCCGAACCAGGAAGTCCGCTACGCTGGCAAGGCCTTCCACTTTGACATTGATCCGCTTTGGAAACATAAGTTTGTTAACGGCCTGGATGACATTGCGATCACGATGCAGTATGAGGACCAGATCAATGCTTACGAGGCTGCTATCCCTAACTTTGATTAGAACAATTATTATCAGATATGCTTGGTGCGTTGTGCCTGACCGAACTGCTGCTTGCGGTTGCCGAGTACTGACCACGTTAACAGCTACTCAATTAATCAGTATGTAAAAGACCACCTCAGATTAGGGTGGCCTTTTTGTTGTCTATTAATCCTTTTTGCTGTCTATTAATATAGAAGAAACTTCACTTTAATGATCTTGCGTTCAATCACTTTCGACTTATTACTACTGCCTTTTGCCCCTTATTGAGGGTCGATCACACTGAGCAGTTGCATGAAGCGCTTCGAAGCCAAAATTTCATGATTGTTTTCCGATGAAAAGCGTTTATCGTCTGGTAAAAACAAAAAAACTGGCTTTTTAGGCAACGAAAAAACTCATTCAAATTGAAAAAAAGCTCCTCTTTTAAAAAAAATCGAGAAAATTCGGTATTTTTTTCGCAAATTACCCCATCTTTTCCCGTTACAGTTTATGACCAAAATACACACTTTTGACCTATTCGCCTATTATTTTTTTGAAATTGAGCGCGTTTCACGCCCATTCTCATCACTAGCACGCCAGTTTTGTACTAAATTTCTCAATATTACAAATATTACAGTTTATGACAATATCTCGACATTTTGCCATGATTGACGCAAATCCTTAAAATACACGTTACCCAACACTAACAATTAGCCGTTAAACTCGTACCTGTTGACTCGTGTTAGTCAGCAATTGAAAGTAAACGGAAGCTTTAGATTTTTACAATTAGGAGTGTATATCTTGAAAAATATTGTTAACAAAATTCTCGCTACCACCGCAGTTACCTTTGGTTTAGTCGCTGCCGGTGCCGTTACCGCAAACGCATCAACTACCTCTGCATACGCAAGTCAAGCACCTTCATACAGCCAATCATATTCTGGTTATGGCTACCGTCACAGTACCCCATCGTACTCATCATACTCGACTTCAACCACACCATCATACAGCTCATATAACTCATATAGCTCAACTGGTTCAACTACTAGCTCAGCTTCAACGAGTTCTTCAACTTCAACAACAAGTTCATCATCAACATTAAGTTCAAGCGAACAAAGTTATGTTCTGGAACAAATGTCATCACGGACCGGTGTTTCTGAATCAACTTGGAACACCATCATCACCCGTGAATCAAACTGGGAACCATACGTTGTGAACGCAACTAGTGGTGCTTATGGTTTATTCCAAAACATGCACATCAGCAGTGGTGACGTCGATGCCCAAATCGATGCCGCTGTCAGCCTGTACAACTCACAAGGCTTATCTGCTTGGGGCGAATAATTTCACCCTGCTGCATTAATTACGATTGACTAACACACATTTAAAGCCATCTGACAATGATCGTCAGATGGCTTTTTTGTATGCTTTTGGTAGTGGGGTTATTTGTAGCCGTTATTATTCCCACCAGACTTCATCACTCTGGCTAAGACTAAGAAGAACAAAATCAACAGCAGCCAAATAACAGCAATAAGCGCGATTGAAACAAGCGCCGCACCAATGACGTCCGGAGCCTGTGAAATGTTGTAGACCAGTCCAAATAGCCCGTCTAGGGGGTGGTGAAACATCAAGGCGACCGGTTCAAAAACTAAGTTCAGGATCACACCGATCATCACCCACATCGTTGCGTTTTTAACAGCCTGTATGACCATTTCTCAGCCTCCCCAATACTGATATTATCGCAATCATATCAAATTGATCTCTGAGGAGCAACCCTATCTGGGCTGAGTACAATCGGATTAATAATGACAAAAAGGACATGCATGTGCACATCCTCTCTGATACCACGCCATACAATAAAATCGGGCTGCTTATTGAAAGCATGCTGGGCTGACAGTATACCACCCGAAACTCCGATTGTTTGGCTTTCTTCATTGTCTTTATTTTAAGAGATCATCCTTGCCCATATAAGCGTTCAGTCTTTGTACGGCAAGATATACCAGTGCCAGTGCTAACCACGCTAAAATGAGAATCGCCGAACAACTCCCCAATGCTAGCCAAACATTTTTTGCCCTTAAAATACTGATAAATAATCCCAGCAAGCCATTTGAATGGTGCTTAAAAATTAAGGATAACGGCTCAAAAATCACGTCTACAACAAGCAGGATAACAAAGTAATTTGTCGCGCCTTTCGTTGCTTTTCTCCACATTTAGATCACCTCTCCACTTTTTAACCCTCTTTCAGCATACCAAAAATTGGGGAGGCGACAAGGCAATCAATTTTTCATAATAAAACGCGTGACATATTGTCAAACCTGTTTGTTGTTTTTGACACGAAACAGCGATATAGTGCGACTTAAAAAGACCAGCCGCAGCTGGTCTTCCTCAACCCTATTTATCGTTTTCACGCCGGTAATCCAACAATTGGTGACTCAGATCTTTAGTCTGGTTATAAACCTGACCGTAGATTTTGTGCAGTTGGTCGTACTTCTTCGCGTTTTCCGCGTTCGGCAGGTATTCCTTGCCAAAGTGAACGAATTTCTCGGCACATTCTTGGAAATCCTTGAACCATCCCAGGCCGACCGCTGCAATCATCGCAGCGCCCATGCCAGGGCCTTGTTCGTTGGTCAAACTGACAACTTTCTTATTGAAGATATCAGCTTGAATTTGTAACCACAGAGGACTCTTTGCACCGCCGCCAATGGCAACGACTGTGTCGAATTCTTTGTCGTGTTCATCATAAATATCCATGATGTCCTTGAAGGAGAAGATGATGCCTTCCAGCACGGCCCGAACAAAGTCTCTCTTCTGGTGGGTTCCGTCAACACCGATAAAGCTCCCACGGACGTCAGCATCCGCATAAGGTGCCCGTTCGCCGACGATATATGGTGTGTAGATCAACCCGTTGGCGCCAACGGTCGAATCACCCGCACTGGCTACCATGTCGTTGAATGAAACATCCTGGGCAAATGTGCGTTTAAACCAATTCAATGAATAACCGGCTGCCAAAGTAACCCCCATTGAATAGAAGGAATCTGGAATGGCGTGGTATTCAAACTGGAGCACGCCATGGTAGTCAACGGTCGGGTCTTCCTCGTATTTCAGTACAACCCCTGAGGTCCCGATACTAGACAGCACCATGTTTGGTGACAAGATACCAGCACCAACGGCACCAGCGGCGTTATCAGCGGCACCACCAAAGACTTCGGTATGGGTGTCCAAGCCAGAAAACAGTGCGTAGCTTTCAGAAACGTGACCAGCAGAGTCAATCGACTTCATTAAAGGTGGGCACATTGAAACTGGAATATCGAAAGCATCACAGATGGCCTTGCTCCAGTCACCAGCCTTCACGTCAATAAGGACGGTCCCAGTAGCGTCTGAGTAATCCATCGCAATTTGGCCAGTCATGCGGTAACGGACATAATCCTTGGGCAGGACAAAGGTCTTCGCCTTAGCCCAGATATTGGGTTCGTTTTCCTTGACCCAGAGCAGCTTTGGCAACGTGAACCCTTCAAGCGGCTGATTCTTAGTGATCTCAACAAACTTGTCGCCAAGCTTATCTTCGATCTCAGCACGCTGTTTAGAGGTCCGGGTATCGTTCCACAAAATGGCGGGACGTAAGACCTGGTTGTTTTCATCAAGCAGTACTAGCCCGTGCATTTGACCTGAGAAACTGATCCCAGAAATCTCTTCTGGTTTGATGTGGTCTTCCAGAATCAATTGCACGATAGCAACAGTTGTCCCAGAAACCCATTCTTCGGGGTTTTGTTCACTGTAGCCAGGGTGCGGCTGAGACAGTGGGTAATCATAACTTTGCTGGGCGACAATTTCGCCGTCCCGGTTCATAGCGGACACCTTAACGGCACTGGTACCAAGGTCCACGCCTAAAACGTATTCGTTCATGGTTTTCTCCTCTTTGATTTTCATAATTCGGTGCACTTATAGACTAGGCTCGTCGCGTTCTGCACCGCCAAAACGGCACGTCCTGCAACGAAAACCAGAAAAAGCAGCGCGCAGACCAGGTCCACTCGCTGCTTTTATTTAACCATTTTTAATTGTTATTTGCCTAAAGTGTTAACAATGTAGTGGTTGATAGTGTCTTTGATTTGTTCCAAGTGATCTGATGATGTTGCGGCACGAAGATCAGCTTGGGTCTTGTCAAGGGAGTATGCTTCAAGTTCTTTGAAGCCTGCCTTGCCGCTTTCGATATCAGCACCGATACCTGACTTGTATGAGCTGTAACGGTCGGCAACGATGTTCTTCAAAACGCCGTCTTCTTCCATCTTAGCAGCTACACGTAAGCCGGCAGCGAAGCTATCCATACCAACGATGTGGCCGTAGAACAAGTCGTTTGCTTCGAATGAAGAACGACGAGGCTTAGCATCGAAGTTCAAACCACCGCGAGGGCCGATACCGCCGTTTTCAAGCACTTCGTACATTGCGGCAGTGGTCTCGTACAAGTTTGAAGGATATTCATCAATATCCCAGCCAATCAACTTGTCACCTTGGTTAGCATCCAATGAACCAAGTAAGCCGGCTTCACGAGCAACACGGATTTCGTGTTGGTAAGTATGACCAGCCAAGTTAGCATGGTTGCCTTCCAAGTTCAACTTGAAGTCTTTGTCCAAATCGTATTCCTTCATGAATGCGATCGTGGTTGCGGCGTCAAAGTCGTATTGGTGAGTCGTTGGTTCCTTTGGCTTTGGTTCGAGTAACATTTGCGCATCGAAGCCAATTTCGTTAGCGTAGTCCTTAGCTAAGCGGAATAACTTAGCAGCATGTTCTTGTTCCAACTTCATGTCGGTGTTCCAGAGTGATTCGTAACCTTCACGGCCGCCCCAGAAGACATAGTTTTCAGAACCGACACGCTTACCAATTTCCAAACTGTGCTTCAATTGAGCAGCAGAGTAAGCAAAGATGTCAGCGTATGGTGAAGTACCAGCACCAGCAACGAAACGAGGGTTAGTGAACATGTTTGACGTGTTCCAAAGAACCTTCATGCCAGTCGTCTTTTGGTAATCAACGATCCGGTCAACAACTTTGTCCAAGTTAGCGTTGGTTTCACGTAATGTGTCGCCTTCGGGAGCTAAGTCACGGTCATGGAAGCAAAGGAAGTCGTTTCCTAATTTGTCGTAAAATTCGAATGCGTAGTCAACTTTTGCTAATGCGTTGTCCATTGGGTCAGTGTACTTGTCGTAAGGACGCATAGCAGTACCATCACCGAATGGGTCAACCAGACGTTGGTCAAATGTGTGCCAGTATGCTACAGAGAAACGTAACCAGTCGCGCATTTTCTTACCAGCAACGACTTCGTCTGGGTTGTAATAATGAAATTCTGCACCAGAAGTTAAACTTGAGTTACCTACATAGTTAATCTTATCCATGTCCCATAATTGTTCAGCCATGAAGAAGCCTCCTAAAATTTTTTAAAATAGTTTTTCAATTAGTTTGTTCATACAACCAACTCACAAACACAGTATAGCGCTTACACCGGAAAATGCAAGCCCTTTTATGCGAATAAATCTGGCTATAAAAGCCTGAATGGCGGTATGTAAGGGTTTTACCTCTCAAAAATAAATTGAAATTAGTTGTTTTAAACAACTAATGCCGGTGCCAGTCCACAAAATTGCCACCAAAACTGCTTGTGAAATCATAAAAACCACCTCGACGATGATCCCCGTCAAAGTGGTCTGATAACACAGTTAAAATTCTTGTTGAGCAGCGAAATTAAGTTCGAAGTCCTCCAAGTTCAGGACCCGTCGTGTAATCAGCGCACAGCCGCCAAGCAAAGTGGCATAGTGGGAGTTCCGGGTGACTGTCATTGGAATCACCGTATTAGAAGGCACAATCTTACTGTAAGCTTCCCGAATCTCTGGCAACAATTCCGGCAGTGATTCAATCAGCGGCGAGTTCAGGAAGATCTCGTCCGGATCGTAGTCGTTGCTGACGTTAACGATGATCCGTGCCGTGTTCTCAACAAACGTGCCGATGACTTGTTTTGCAATATCATCATTTTCGTTGTAAAGTTTCACGACTGCGTACCGGTCCAGGGGTGCGCCTTTTCGTGCCTCACTAATTTGATTAATGATGGCATCTTCTGAACAGTAATCTTCAACCTTGTGCGGCGTCTCGACAACATTGTTCCCAATCCGCAATGACCGGCCAATTTCGCCCGCCTCACCATGGGCACCCCGATACAGTTTCTTATTGATAATGAGACCGGCACCGATCCCACGGTGGATACTGATGGTGACCGCGTTGCTCAGTCGCTGGTTTTCATCGTTGAAATCCCGTTCATAAACGGCAGCCAGGTTCGCTTCGTTTTCAAGCAGCACTGGCACATCGTACTTCTCGCCAAAGTATGTAACCAAGTCGATGTCTTCCATATCCAAGAAAGGCGAGTACGTAATGGCATTGGCATCGATGGTCCCATGAATGGCAAAACTAATACCCAGAAGATTGTGTTTCGTTTTGTCTTCGTTCTCCGCTTTTTCAATCTGCGTTTCGATTAGTGGCAGTATCTCTTGAATACTGAGCCCTTTCGCATCGACCTGAGTGTAGGACATAATGTCGCCTGATAAATTATTCTTCATCACGTGGATGTGCCGGTACCCAAAGTCAAAGTTCATGGTGTAACCGTATCTTCGATTAATTGCGAGAAGTACTGGCTTTCGGCCACCCGCTGTTGACGCGGCCCCCTCACCGAGTTCCTCCACGTAGCCTTCTTCTTTCAAAGCGTTGTAGAGGGAGGAAACGGTTGATTTGTTTAATGCTAGGTTACGCGAAATTTCGATTCGTGAAATTGGCTGGTGATTAAAGACCTGTGCCAGCACAGATTGAATATTTTGCTGATGCAGCTGCATCCGGTTTCGAATCGTGTTTGCCATCCTGAAGTCCCCCTCTGTTTGATTAATAATAAAGCCATTGTACAATACCTATTTACTAATAGACAACGTGAATTTAAGAACTGGTGTCTTTGTCAGCGTAAACGTATACCCTATGTTCTACTGTATATCAGTTTTTAGTGCTTGTGCATTTTATTTTTGAATCAGCATCTTGATAGTGAAACTAACTTTATGAAAAGGACCAGCCAGCTGAACCGCAAAAATCGAGCTAACTCTCTGGCAAACAACCGCCGTGAAGTGTTGATTCGCGTTATCTCACGGAAATATGACTGTGTGCTTTCGATATACAGTTGCTTCCTCAAATTACCCAACATTCCATGGTACAATGATGTCAACAAACCGTCCTTAGAAAGGGAGTTTCCTGATGAAAATTGCTGAATTTGGTGTCGAATCCTGGTTAAATAAATGGGAGAAATCGGCAACTTACGATATTTCACAAAGTACGATCGCCTCGATGACCATTGACGAGCTGTTGCAGACTAACGGTGATGACCGTAACCGCTTCTTTGACGACCTTGGCAAGGCAAAGATGAACTATGGCTGGATTGAAGGCTCGCCAGCGTTTAAACAACTCGTGGCTGGCCTCTATGACAACGTCCACGAATCGCAGGTACTGCAAACAAACGGCGCCACTGGTGCGAACCACCTAGCGCTTTATTCGCTGATTGACCCCGGTGACCACGTCATTAGCGAATATCCTTCCTACCAGCAGCTCTACGACATTCCCCGTTCGTTGGGCGCTGACGTTGACCTCTGGCACATTCACGAGGATGCCGACTGGTACCCGGACATCAATGAACTCAAACAGCTCATCCGACCTGACACCAAGATGATCTGTCTCAACAACGCCAACAACCCCACCGGTACGCTGCTGGATAAGGCCTTTCTCCAGCAAGTCGTTGATGTTGCGAAATCGGTTGGCGCATACGTTCTAGTTGACGAGGTCTACTTGCCACTCGATGACCCGAGTGCGTTTACCTCAATCGTTGACCTCTACGAAAAGGGCATCGCCACAAACTCGTTGTCCAAGTCGTACTCCTTTCCCGGCGTTCGAATTGGCTGGACGGTGGCTAACGATACGGTCAGCGACATTTTCCGCAAGTACCGAGATTATACGATGATCTGTGGTGGGGTGTTCAACGACATGCTAGCGGTGTACATTCTGCAGCACCGGGACCAAGTTCTGGCTCGCAACCGCAAGCTGGTGATGACAAACCTTGCTATTTTGAAGGACTGGGTCGCAAACGAGCCGCGCGTGAGTCTTGTATTTCCAAAAGCAGTGTCCACATCCTGCATCAAATTTGATATTCCAGAAGGGACTGAATCCTTCTGTCTGCGGCTTTTAAAGGAGACAGGTGTCCTATTAGTACCTGGCGATCGTTTTGACTTGCCAGGCCATGCCCGCTTGGGGTATTGTACGGATGAAACAACGTTACGCACGGGGTTACAGAAACTTTCCGAATTTTTACGTCAATTTGATTAAACCATTGGAGGTAGCCAAATGGCAGCTAACGAAGCGTTACTGATTATTGATTACACGAACGATTTTGTGGCCGATAAAGGCGTGTTGACGTGCGGTAAGGCCGGGCAAGTGCTCGACCCGTACATCGTCGCTCTGGCAGACCGTTTTGAAAACGATAACTCGTGGGTCATTTTACCAACAGATGTCCACACCCCAAACGACCCGTACCACCCCGAAACGAAATTGTTTCCACCGCACAATGTGCGCGGCACTTGGGGAAGAGAATTTTACGGCGATGTTGCGCGGTGGTTTAACGACCACCAAAACGATGAAAAAGTGTATATGTACGACAAGACACGGTACAGCGCCTTTGCGGGCACGGACCTGGACATTCGGTTGCGGGAACGCCACGTTGACACCCTTCATCTGACAGGAGTCTGCACCGATATTTGTGTGTTGCACACCGCAGTAGATGCCTACAATTTAGGGTACAACATTATCGTACACGAAAACGCCGTGGCAGCGCTGACCCCTGCTGGGCAAGAGTGGGCTCTTGGCCACTTTAAAGGCGTGCTTGGTGCAACTGTAACAGACTGATTTTTTGATGAAGAAGGGGTTTCATGCAACCGTATTTTAACAAAGTCACGCAGGCTGGCTACGACCAGATTGCCGCTGAAATTGAGGCACTAAAACAGTCGCGACCGGAAAAAATCGAACAACTGTCCGCTGCCAGAGCATTGGGCGACCTCTCCGAAAACGCCGAATATAGCGCCGCCAAGCGTGATCTGCTTCACTTAGAAAGCCGGTTGCGCTACCTCAGTAAACAGCTCCGATACGCCCAGGTAGTCAAGCCGAAGAACGATGCCGTAATTGAAATTGGCAAGACGGTCGTTTTACAATTTATGGACGACAAGTCGGAAGACACGTTTGAGCTAGTCGGAACACCTGAAGCAGATGTCGGTGCAAATAAAATCTCGTTGATCTCACCGATTGGGAAGGCAATCATGAGCCATACCGTTGGTGATGTGGTATCGATTGACGCACCGAATGGGGCTTATCAGGTTAAAATTTTAAAGGTAAATTTATAACTAAACTAAGCGTTGTATTACCATTGCAAAATATAAGCGCCCTGAGTTAAAAATGCCAACTTGGATTTTTAACTCAGGGCGCTTATATTTTGCGAACAGTTAAGTTAAATGACTAGAACGCCAAAATAACATTTTGATTGTGCACCGTGCTGCTTAGCACAGCCTTAATGAGTCATCCACCCCGTCATTTCGGGTTAGAACCAGCCTATTTTTCACTAAGCTGGTTAATTTTTTCTTGGAATATCGCTAAGTTGTTTTCCTTTTCATAAATGTCGTTATCGCTCACATCTTGGACATTCTGAAGAACCTTGTTCAATATCTCTTGGGCATTCTTGGCGGTAATTAAGGGCATCAATGCGGTCAGCAGCTTATACCGGCTGAATTCGAGATATTGGCTTTTAAGTTCTTGAAGAATCGCGTGTTCATATTTTTCAGCCCTGACTTCTCCGTATGCTTCAATATCTGTTGAAATAAGTTGGCTAATCGCCTGAATAGCTGCATCTTGCGTATTTGAAAGCCGTGATTGCACCTCAGGAAACGGCGCCTTCGTGATAATTCGGTCGATTTCAACGAGCGTCAGCAACAACCCACGTACCGAATCAACACGTTTCTGAACGTTGTTTTCACCAATTTTAAGGTAGCCATCCACAACTGTTTGATAGTCTTGGGCGATGAAATTAAATTCAAACTCGTCGTATTCATGATCCCTTGCATCACTCGAAAGCCACTTAACGTACTTTCGTGACAACTCGACTTTTGGCCGTTCTTCTTTGGGACGATCAACACCCATGTATTTGCGAATTTCCTGATAAAAATCATCGTTTTCTTCGGCCAACTCAACAACCATTTTTTCAAGCGCTCGCTTATCCATCATGCGCGCAACATGGGGTAACTCTGAATCTTCCGGTATTGCCATGATCAGCACTCTCCTTTAAGCCATTTGTAATTCAGCCTACTAATCTCTTTGTAAAGATACAAGCCCCACCACGATTACACCGATAATAATCACTAGCATTGCAATCGCTGAGGCCAATGGTGCAAAGAACATGCTGGCAATGCACAACAGACCGCCGACCACTAAAATGTAGCCCAGACGCCGGGTAGCACGCACCCAGTGCTGGTCATTTTGTTTGGTAGGCGTGTGGAACCCAACGTTGCTGTTCGCAGGAGCGGTCGGCAGATAGTTACCCATGGCAATAAAGACCAGTCCAATCACCAGCATGACGACCCGTCGAATATCAACTTCGTGACCTAAGTTAAACTGAATCGTTACCACGTATAAGACAAGATTTAACACTGGCACAATGCTGTAGAGCACCCGTTCCAATCGTGGTGCTGACCCTTTATGCGTGGCGTTCAACCGCGTAATGATCACCGCAAACCACTGCAGCGCGAGCATCATCAGCGGCAACCCGAACACGACCCAGTTTCTTCCAGCCCAGCCATCTGCCTGATTATTGAAATCAAAATGAATCGCCATTGTCGTGGGCAATTGGCTGTAATAAAAGACGCCATACAAGATCGGCAATAAGATCCAGAGACTTGTCCAACCGATGATTTTTTGCGTTTTAGTCATTTTCATGACCCCCTATCCCTAAGCTGTATATCCAAGTCAAAACCTCTTCGAATACCGTTGCGTTTAATTCATAGTAAATATAGTTTTTCTCTTTGCGTTCACGAATCAAGTCGGCCTTTTTAAGCAGTTTCAAATGATATGAAACAGTTGCCTGGGAGAGGTCAAACTTACTGGCAATATCCCCCGCTGAGTATGATTTCTCCCGCAGCAGTTCCAAAATCTGCCGCCGGACCGGATCAGCAATCGCCTTCAACGTCTGGCTCATGGCCATGGCATACACCCACTTTCTATTTAGATTTTCATCTAAATAGAGTATACACTATTTAGAAAATAATCGAAATAGTTAGGCATTAAAAAAGTACCCACTTCGAAAAGTGGATACTTTTTTACGCCATGCCACGTTGATCATCGTTATTTTATGAGAAGTATTGTCTTTGAGAAATTTGCGCTTCATGAACTTTTTGATGGTGTCACTGATAATCAGTTGTTGGTTGTGTGTGTTTAATAAGGTAGTATGGCGCGTGCCTATAACTTGTTTTGGAACATACCTAATAACTTGTCTATGTTGCTCAAGTGCCCTTAGACGACTCAGTCTGAGAGCGAGCGATGTTTTTGCCGAAAACAGTGCAGCTTGTTTATGATATTGCGTCACTTGTAACTTGCGGTGTGGGTTGAGCCCATCACGCTCCACACTCTAATCGATTTGATCCAATGCCTGACTTAAATCAGCAATCAAATCATCAACATTTTCAATCCCGATGGACAACCGGATCAAGTCTGGTGTGATACCAGTTTCCTTCAATTGTTCTTCGTTTAATTGAGCGTGTGTAGTCGATGCTGGGTGAATGATCAGTGACTTGGCATCACCGACGTTAGCCAGCAGTGAGAACAAGTTCAACTTTTCGATCAAGTCTTTCCCAGCTTTTTCGCCACCCTTTAAACCGATGGTGAAGATTGAACCAGTACCCTTTGGGAAGTACTTCTTAGCCAAGTCATTGTACTTGTTGCCTGGTAAACCAGGGTAGTTGACCCAAGCAACCTTTGGATGGTCGTTCAAGAACTTAGCAATCTTTTGAGCGTTTGAAACGTGACGTTCAACCCGAAGTGATAAGGATTCAAGACCTTGTAACAGCAGGAATGAGTTGAATGGGCTGATTGTTGCACCAGTATCACGAAGGGTTTGTGCCCGAACCTTAGTGGTGAAGGTTGCGGGGTTAATGTCGTTCCAAACGATGCCGTTGTATGTGTCATCTGGCGTGGTGAAGTCTGGGTACTTACCGCTCTTGGCATAGTCGAACTTACCGTTTTCAACGATGACGCCGCCCATTGTCGTCCCGTGGCCGCCAATAAACTTAGTTGCTGAGTGAATCACAACGTCCACGCCATGATCCAATGGTTGAATCAGGTAAGGTGTCCCAAAGGTGTTGTCAGCAATCAGAACAATACCGTTATCGTGCGCAATCTTTGCGACGGCTTCGATATCAATAATGTTGATACCAGGGTTCCCAATGGTTTCAATGTAAAGGGCCTTAGTCTTGTCATCGATGGCCTTGGCGAAATTTTGGGGATCGTCTGGGTCAACGAAAGTGGTCGTGATGCCCAATTTTGGTAAGGTTACGCTGAATAAATCGTAAGTCCCACCATAGAGGGTGCTGGCAGACACAATGTTGTCACCCGCGTTAGCGACATTTTCGATAGCTGCTGTAACGGCAGCGGCACCCGTAGCGAGGGCAACACCGGCAGTCCCGTTCTCAAGTTGGGCAACCCGCTTTTCCAAAACGTCGGTGGTTGGGTTAGTCAATCGGGTGTAAATGTTACCTGGATCAGTCAAGCCAAAACGACCGGCTGCTTGTGCGGCGTCTTTGAAGACGTATGAAGTCGTTTGGTAAATTGGAACAGCACGTGCACCTGTTTCATCAACAACTTGCCCTGCGTGTACCTGCTTAGTTTCAAAATGTAACTTACTTGTGTCTGTCATAATCGAACGCTCCCTTTTATTTTTAATATCTTTGTTAACCATTTTATAATCCTCAATTGTCAAGTTAAGTGCAACACTAATGGCCTATTCTTATAATTGGTCTA
>NZ_AYYR01000019.1 GCF_001435975.1 Secundilactobacillus collinoides DSM 20515 = JCM 1123 | reverse complement strand
AGAAGTGGTTCGAAAAGCAGCGTAGCAATTCGTCCAAGTATGGGGGCACGGTCCAGCCTTCTGGAGCACGTTTAGACACGGAGGCCAAAAGCGCGAAGCCGGCACCACAAGATCAAATACAGAAAAGTCCGGGCCTGACTTTTCTGACCGAAGTGCCTTGTGCAGTAGCCCCCTGCCTTCTGGAGCACGTTTAGACACGGAGGCCAAAAGCGCGAAGCCGGCACCACAAAATCAAATAGAGAAAAGTCCGGGCCTGACTTTTCTGACCAAAGTGCCTTGTGCAGTAGCCCCCCTGCCTTCTGGAGCACGTTTAGACACGGTGGCCTAAAAGCGCGAAGCCAGCACCACAATGGCAAATAAAGAAAAGTCCGGGCCTGACTTTTCTGACCGAAGTGCCTTGTGCAGTAGCCCCCTGCCTTCTGGAGCACATTTAGACACGGAGGCCAAAAAGCATGGTTCAGACTATCGAAAATTCACAAAGATCTGACACTGCGAGTGTTGAACAATCTTTTATATAGCGAATAACTAATGATGATAATAAATGTATTTGAAGAATCTACGTGTGACGGTAGATTCTTTTTTTTGTGGATTAAACTATTTTTTGAAATTATAGTGCTTTTAAGCCAGCTATGATAGCGTTCTGACACAACGTCCATTAAAAATCGAGTCGTTATACTGGCGTTTTTAGTCATTTGGCAGTTTAATGTTAGCGTAAGAAATATTATTAATTTCTTATGATAATATTTAGTAAACACACGTATGAAGTTTGTGAAAATTCACAGATTACTTCTTCTTGTTCCGAAACGACTTTTTTTGCATGGTACCCTCCGTATTATTCGAGACTGATTGTCAGTTCATAGCCTAGAAGGAGGGAGTGCTCATGACGAGCGACCCCAGAAAGATAACGAAGATTCACTATAAAATGTACAAATCAGGTAAAATTTGGTTAGTGGCTGGTATTGCCACCAATGTTTTGTTGTTACAACCAAGCGTTGGCCGGGCGGATGAGAGCGGGCAGCAAGCTGATCAAGTGGCGGTTCAGACTGGCAGTGCCACACTAGCAGGCCAAAGCACCTTGCGTACTGGCACTGATCAGACTGTGGCTGCGACAGCGACCACCGCTAGTCAGGGTGATTTGTCGGAAAATGTTAGCGATGGTACAAGTGCTGGCCAACCTCAGACAAGGGCCACTACAGCAACCAGTCAGAGTCAGACAACACCGGCCAGTGAAAGTCAGGCTGCCGCTGCAACGACAACGGGTGCCACTCAGCAAACGGCAACGGTGCAAAACCAGTCGGCGCCTACACTTACTGAGCAAACAGTTGATCCTACTGATCATGCGACAGCCACGCCATCAACTACATCACCCGTGCCCGTTACCGGCCAGCCAAGTTCTGCTGCACGATTCGGCGCGGCTTCGGTTACCCAACCGGCACAATCGACGACACCAGCTGCCACAGTGAGCCAGTCTGCGACAAACAGCGAGAATCCAACAAGTGCTAATTCGGGTACCGTTGCGCAACCGCAGACGGCAGCCAGTCAAGTGGCAATCCCTGCAGTTCGGGCGGCTGATGAACCCGTTACGACCGCCGCCACACAATCGATTGGGCAGATTGAAAATGATCCGTTACTGAAAGACTGGCTGGCAAGGTACTATGGCTGGTCCGGCTCGGTGAGCGACTACATCCAGGCCAATCCGCTTGGTGTCGCATCATTGTTCCACGTGTTTAGTCTGGATGCCACGCTCAATGCGCATACCGAGGGTAACGTTGCAACGGCCGAGTTGTCAGGCAATGCCAATTTTAATACGCGGCTTGGCGATTTACTGACGTATGATTACAGCTACATTCAGGATTTTAACGCCAATGCTAAGGGTTTGCAGAGCGCATTTGCGGTGAATCCCAGTCGGCAGAACATGCTGTTTGTCGGTAAAAACGTTACGGTGATTCCTGGCAGCCAAGTAGGGTTGCGAAGTACAAATGGGCCTGTCATTAATGTTGATCATTTGAAGACAACCGATATTAGTAAGGATACGAATGGTCAAGTCTACATTGATTTTGATGCTGCCTTTGCCCAATTGCAGGCACTCTCCACCAAATTGGCGCAACAGGGTATCGTCACCATTTCAAACAGGGACTTTGCTGATAATAACCGGCGGATCATCGATATGAAAGAGTACGCAGATCAAGTGAACGATGACCACCAAATCGTCATCAATTTGGCACCGGATGTGATGACACAGTCAACGCAATTGATTCTGAAAAACTTCGATTACTATCTGACTGATCCCAATTTGGCAGACGTGAGCTTTGTTTTTAATGTTGACGCCGGCACGGTTAATAACTACACGGTTGCAACGCAAGTAATCTTGTGGTTGGGCGATACCGAAAACACCCGGACCGATTTTCAATCAAGCACCAACTTTTTCGATAATCATCTGCTTTGGAATTTCAGGCACACTGATATGAACCGGGGTGTCTCGCCGTACACGGTTAGAACGACCGCTAAGTTGTATGGCAGCCTCTTAGCCGTAGATGGCAACGTGATTCTCAACGTCAACGCTAGCACCGATGGTAACCTGATTGGCCGGCAAGTCATCGTCAATGCGCAAACACACCGGTGGGATTTTCAAATCCCGAAAGAACCTGGCGACCCAGGAACGCCGGTTAACCCAGGTGGCCCCGAGAAGCCGGTAGACCCAGTTGATCCAGGCGGTCCGGAGAAGCCGGTAGATCCAGTTGACCCAGGTGGCCCCGAGAAGCCGGTAGATCCAGTTGATCCGGGCGGCCCGGAGAAGCCGGTAGATCCAGTTGACCCAGGCGGTCCGGAAAAGCCAGATGACCCAGGGAGACCTGTGACGCCGATTGATCCGGGCACACCAGGAAATCCGGGGACTCCTGAAACGCCGGTAACGCCAGTAACGCCACTGACGCCGACGACACCAGATAATCCGCCAACGCCTGAACAACCAGTCACTCCGGTTGATCCGCCAGCGCCCGAAGAACCGATGACGCCAGCACCGCAACCGGAGCTTCCAGTGACGCCCCCAGAGGATACGGGTTTCACAATTTCGACTGGTCAGGGACCTAAGACCGAAACGATTCCCCAGTCTCAGCAGGTAACACAGCCACAGACGAAACAAATCGTTCAGCCACAAACTCAACCAGTAAAGAAGGCACAGACCAAATTGCCGCAACTAAAACTACCGCAAACCAGTGAAACGCAGTCTCATGTCTTTACGGCATTGGGTGTGCTCTTACTAAGCCTGTTGACCGGTATCGGCGTTTGGCTGAAACGAAAATTTGACTGATGTGATGAAACAGATAGTGTTTAGTGATTAGCAATCAGTGCGACTAGGCGACAAAGACCCGCAAATTCAAATGAATTTGCGGGTCTTTTACGGTGCTATCAGTTAAACCAGTTAACGATGCGCTGCCACAACGACTGTGAGGTATTGGCGGCCTTTTTGACGACCACCAGGCTGACAGTTTCACCTAACTTGATGTTGTGCAGCGATTTGATATTCTTCACGTTTGTTTGATCAAAACTATAATTTTTCGGAATGTGATTATTCATGCCACTGCCGGATTCAATGATGTCACTGTTGAAAATATCAGTCACATCCGTGCCCTTACCGTCGGCGTGGGCTGTCGACCAATAGTATGTGCTGACGAGTCGGCCAGCGCCGGTGACAAACCGAACCCGAACATGGTTGGTCATGAGCGCCTTGCCATGCGGCAGCAGTTTTTCGGATTGCAACGTGGATTCGCGCGTGAGTAATGATGTGCCAAAGGCAATAGCGATAACGCCAATAATGACTGTCCCCAACAGCCGTCGTTTACTTAATGTGCGGACTGAAATCAAACGCCCACCTCCTGAGTGCAATTTTGCATTATTTCATAGTTTAAGTATCGCACGTAAATGTCTCTATACTTTGCGCAAACCATGAAGAAAGTGTGAAGTTTCGCAGGGTGTCAACCGATAACTAAAGTCGCGATAACGAGAAATTTAACAAAAAAAAGACCATGGCTGAAATGCGTCATGGTCGTTTTCCTTCATTAAAACAACACAGTGCCGAAATCGTGTTCATAAAAAGGACAAACTTTGGTTAAATTTTGGTCAAAACTATTTGTTATTGTGAATGTAAGACATAGGCAATACCTTATCCACGCACAGAAAGGAAGATGCTTCGGCGCAGAAACCAATTGAATTCGAGTTCGTTAACCGCGGTTGTTTGGGTCAACCGCGGCTAACCCAATGCCAATACGGCGGTGATCTTTTAGTCATAGGCACCACTGGTCACCGCTGTCGACAACCGAAAAAGGGGAAATTTGCGATGGTGAAAAAGGTACTGATCCAAGTCGTTTCGGTGTTTACGTTAGTTTTTGGAACGTGCTACCAAAGCGTCCTTGCTCTGGCGGATAACGTCGGGCAATTCGAGATCCACTCGTCCAAAGTCATGGATAAAGAAGGCAACGCGGTTGAACGGGTCAAGGCCGGTTCAAAGCAGAACCTTGTTTTTGAAATGACCATTAACAATAAAGACGGTGACAAAGCCGCCGGGAGCACAAATGTGTTTATCCCGGAAAATCAAATGAAGGTGTTAAAGGATAAGGTCAGCGCGGAATCCAGTATTCCAGACGCCAAGGCGAGCCTGTATTTGAGTAAGAAGCGCAACCTGCGTTTGAAATGGAGTGGTGTTAATAATTCAGCCACGTTCAAACTGGAAGTCCCAGTGAAAATCGGCAACCCGATGACACTGACCGACCTGCCGGTGGCCGTGGATGACGCCACATCCTATACGCAGCAGATGATCGTGTTGGCGGAAGACGCGGACGACGATGCCATCTCCGAAGCAATTACCGACAACGATTTGCCTACAAATCTGACACTGCAATTGGATAACTATTTGAAGCAGGTTGAGGCTCAAAAGGCGCAAGAAGCGCAACAGGAAGCCGATGATCAAGCGCAAACTGCGCAGGAAAAGGCGGATGCTGCCACTAAGAAGGCCGAGGAAGATGAGGCGGCCGCTAAGGAAGCTGAAGAAAAAGAAGCCGCTGAACAGAAAGCTGCTGAAGAAAAGAAGGCTAAGGAAGAAGCTGCGGCTAAGCTCGCTGAGAAGGAGAAACTGGAGGCCGAAGAGAAGGCTAAGGCTGAGGCGGAAGCTGAGCAGGAAAAGGAGAATCAGGCCGCTGATGAGCAAAAAGAAAACGAAGAAACTGCTAAAGTTCTCCGCAGAAGCTCTATTCAGGGAAATGAAAAAGATTCAAGAGCATCCGACCGTGTTGTCAATGGTGATATCGCCAAAGCTTTAAGAGATGTAGCTGGTGATAACAAACCAGATAGCTTCTTCAGCAGCATTACAGTTAATGCTGCCGGTAAAGATACAGTAGTGACAGATGGCGAAGTGTTCAATGCATCAGATTTTGAGAATCAGGATTTGATAGTGACATACCAATGGACAATGTCAGACCTTTGGACAAAGCTTGGAGAAAAGGAAAGTATCCAAGATGGCGATTCTTATGAGTTTCAAGTTAAAGGGTTTAGCAGCATAGCACCTGATTCAGGGGAAATTAAAAATGAAAGTGGAGAAGATGTCGCTACTTTTACGGTAGAAAAAGTTGACGATGAAACGTAGACTATTCGAATTGAGTTTACAGATAAGGGATTAAGCGGTGGTTCAAAATATAAAATGGTATTAACTCAAAAGGTTGATCCGAATAAAGAATTGGTCTTTGAGTATAATTTCCAAGAAATTTTGACAATGATTCCTGACAAACAAGTTGGGTTAATTACAAAGAATGGTTATTTCGCTGGAGACAATGAAATTGAATGGAAAATTCAATTACAGGCGGATAAGGTTCATTCAAGTACGATTACAATTGATGACGAAATTCCCTCCGATAAGGATAATTTTCACAAATTTAATGAAGGAGAAGTTGACGTTAGCGTGACATACGCACCTAACAAGAATTCAGATGAATCCCAAGACGTATCCGATTCATTTACTGCATTTTCTGAAGATGGTATTAAATTGAAAATTGCGGGGGATGGTGGATCTAATAGTTTCGATGTAGACGGAACCTTAACGTTTACTTTTAAATCAAAATATTCTAGTGGAAACCATTTCAAAAATGAGGCGTCAGCAGTTTTAGATGAAATTACCACAGATGTTGCTAAGGCAAGTGTTTCTTTAGGAGATACTGAAAAATCTTATAAAAAGTTCACCAATGGTAAATATAATTGGGAATTTACAACTGATTTGTCCTCTTATACGGAAGATATGCTGGCAAATCTTGAAATAACAGATACTTTAAGCAAAGGCCACGAGTTCCAATATGATCCAGAGAAGGGCATAGATGAACTAGACTTAAAGCTGACTATTAACGATCAAGATGTCACCAATGGGTTTGATTACGTTATTAATGAAGATGGACAGTTAGAGATAACTGTTAAAAAAGGCAACGACAATATTCTCTTGGAATTACTCACATTACTTGAAAAGAGTGATTTGAAAGCCAACTACACTACCGTTCCTACCAGTGGAATTGTAGGAGAGGTTACAAATAATGTTGGTGTTAATACCAAGGGAGCCGGCACGTCAGCCGGGGCAGGAGTCAACGAGCGCATTATAGCCGAAAAAACTGGAAAATATGAGTATCAGAAAACCGAAGATAATAGTGCAATTATTAGTTGGACACTCACAATTAATAAACACGAATTACCTTTTGACAAAATAACCGTGGTTGATGTTTTACCAGAGGGGATAAATTCTTCTGATGTTAGTAATGTTAGGATTAATGGTCAGCAGGTAACCGAGAGTGGTTATGAAAAAGGATATTCCGATGCAGTTATATCAGATTCGGGATATGATTTTAATGATAAACAAGGTAAATACTCTGCTTTAAGATTTGAACTTGATAGAACTAATTATGAAAATGAGATCACAATTGAGTTTGATACGGTAATTAGTTGGGAAAATGTTCAAAAATACGATTACTCATTTGATAATAGGATGAGTGGCTTATTGTCATATAGTGGTCAAGAAAATAGTGACTTTGACAATAAAAAAGTTACAATTCCACAATCAATCGCCAATAATGCATACAAGCAGGGTAGTCTGGAAATGGCAGATACACCTGAAGGCGATAGTTTTGTTGAATGGACTGTGGGATTTGGAACACGTTGGCAATCTGTATTTGGAAGTAATCCAGGTGACGTAAATTCTGTTTCGATTTCAGATATCGTGAATGTTGACGAATATGGTAATGAAGGGATTGAATATCTTTCATTACCAAAGAAATTTGACAACTACGAAATCTATGAAATTAGCGGAGATGGTAAAAGTTGGACCCTTGGTGATGTCTTAACCCAAGATGAAGACTATGAAATTGAGTTTGGCTCAGTTAATACTGATGGAGAAAAAGAAATTAAAATTAACTTCATCGGGGAAAACACATATGAGCGATTAGCCCTTGTCTTTAAGACGGAAATTGATTTAGACGCCTGGCAATTAGGTGAAAATTCAACAACTGATGATTACAAGTTTTATAATACTGCGACAGTTAGTTACAACGACTTTGAAGAAACTGTTTGGGCAAATAATGGGTTTAACAAGGCCGAACTTTATGGTTCAAAAAAGGTTTTAGAAAGAGATGGTAATGACGTTTCTTGGCAAGCCGTTTTGAACGCACAAGGCCAAAATCTTGAAAATGTTACAATTACAGACACTTTAACGGGTTCTCAACAGCTTAATGTGTTCTCTATTAAATTATATTATGCAGAAGTCGAGACAATTTGGGATTCTCAAATGAACGGGTTTAAAATGAATAAAGTTGTTACTGGTAACCCAGTTGATCCGGAAGATTATGAGCTTTCACGAGAGAGTATAAATGGGTTTACCATAACGATGAAAGAATTAAACCAACCAATCATAATTGAATATGAAACAGTAATTGGCCCGGGTGTTACGGAGCCAGTTGGCAATAAAATTGAGATAGACGCCAAAGGATACAAAGATGTCAATTCTAATACTGCACAAATTTCGGGTGAGTATGTTGAAGAAACATTTCCAGCAGTGTTTGAAAAATTAAATGGTAGTGATGAAAATAATCCATTTGAAGGCGCGAAGTTTAAATTACAAAGAAGTTGGAATGGCGGAGATTGGGAAGATGTTCCTAATTATTCAGAAGTAGTATCTAATAAAAATGGGTTTATCCATTTTGAAAGATTAGATCCAGCATTTGATTATCGAGTAGTAGAAACACAAGCTGGATCGGATAATAAAACCGACATGGAAGCGTATGAATTCAACCGAGATACTTTTTTTGATGAGAATGGGAAGCCAAAAGGGAGCCAAGTAATTAAGAATTGGAATGTAGAAAAAACCAATTTACAGATTAAAAAGCTAACTGAAGGACTACCGGCTCAACAGTTCGAATTTGTTATTCGCGCAGTAACTGATCAAGAAGATAATGATGGTAATCTGGTCACGGATGATCGGCTTAATGGCGAATATAAAACAAATTCAAATGAAAAGGTTGAATTTGTAAATGGTGTCGCTACATTAAAAATTGGAAGTGGCGACACTGTAACAATTATGGATTTACCAATGTACGTGCCTAGTGATCCTAATGGTGATCAAGAGAAGTGGATCTTTGAAGTTGAGGAAACAAGCCATTCGGATGATTATTACACTGAAATTTATGTTGATAATCCAGACAGCGGATTTAAAGGGAAAAAGACAGAACCATTTGCACTCAGCAAGAATACCATTGCCATTTATTTCAATAACATTGCAAACCCAACGGGTAGCTTAAAGGTGAAAAAGAATGGCGAAAATGGGTTAAATACCAATCAAGTATTTAATTTCACGATTGAATCAGAAGATAGCAAGTTCAACGGGAATGCTACAAAGAAGTTCACTAATGCATCAGGCGATTCCTCTTCTGATGGAATTACTTTTGTTGATGGAAAGTATGAAACTGAGCTGAAAGCTGGTGAAACAGTCGAGTTTAGTGGATTGCCGCTTGGTAAATATAAAGTGACAGAAGAAGGCGTTGAAGGAATCCGGGCTAGCTGGACAGTTGTAGATCAAACAGGTCAAACACCGACTGTGACGGCAGAAGCTGGTGAAAATGCAGTTACAGATAATATTACAGTTTCTGATAAGAGTGACGCTACCGCAACGTTCACTAACAAGCCAACTACAACCAGTCTTGAATTAGAAAAGATTGTTAGTAGCGAGGAAACTGTAGACAATGAGAAAGAGTTTGAGTTTAAACTTGATGGTGGGAAAAAGCTTGCAAATCTTAAGGCCACAATCAAATACAGTGACGAAGAAAACGCTAAGCCATTTGTATTTGAAAACGATGGTACACAAACCGTTAAGTTACGACACAGACAAAGAGCTACAATTACTGGATTGGCAGATGGTTCTGAGATTAACGTCACTGAAAATAAAGAAGGTGGTTATGAGACCAGTTCAACAGTGGAAATTGATGGTAAAACACAAGATCCACAAACTGGTTATTCACGAGATGTGACGGTCGTTGAAGACCAAGACATGAAGGTAACGTTCTTAAACGCGACTGAACCAGCGGGTAACCTTCAAATTAAAAAGACGGTTATTGGCAGATTGAATGTTGATAGCTTCGACTTCAAGGTGACGGCACAAAACGGATTACACCCTGAAGGCGAATACGTTGTTAACATTTATGAGGCTGGCAATCATTTAGTTTCAAGCGATAAAATTTCATTCGTTCAAGAAGACGACAATTGGGTTTCGAGTTTAACTCTCGCAGATAATCAGTATGCAGTGATTATCGGGTTGCCACTAGGTAATTACAAAGTTGAAGAAACAACAATTGATGCCGATATGGAGACTCGAAACAAAGTAGACAATGATTCTTGGAAAGATGACACTGTTACGAATGATATGAGGCTCAAAAATAATGGTGATCTGAAAACTGCCTTCTATGAAAACAGGTCATCAACTGGAAAACTTGAAGTGGCCAAAAAGGCTGCTGGGAATCTTGATACTAACAAGTCATTTACGTTCAAAATTGACTCATTCGGTGCAGTAATTAACCGAGAACTGGACGCAAAACTAGTAACAGAGTCCAATTCTAAGGACATTACGATTAGTTTTGATGGCGTCGGAAATGCAGAATTCAACCTAAAGCCTGGTCAGTACGTAACCATTGATGGGGTACCATTCGGAAAATACGAAGTGAGTGAACAGGTAGAAGATGGCATTACTACAAGCTGGATGACGACATCCGGGGGCGGCAGACACAGTTCGGATGCTGGGACTGTTGCTGAGCCAATAGCTGTAGAAAAGGATCTGACGTCATCAGTTGAATTTACTAACCGACCGTTAGAAGGCGATTTAATTGTTAGTAAGGATGTCTTAAACATGCAGGCAGGCGATGCTGACAAAGAATTTGAATTCACTCTGACGGTAACCGATAAAGGTCATTTAGTTGAAGACGGGACGTTTGAAGTAGAAGGCTTACCGAATAAGACATTCTCCTTCACAAAAAATGATGATCAATATGAATACAAATTTGTGTTGAAAAATGGTGGAATGGCTCGTTTCAAGGGACTACCAGAGGGAGTTCCAATTAACGTAACGGAAACTGGTAAACAAGATAAGTTCCTTGCTCAATATCGAATTGGCAACTCTGGTACCTACACAAAACAGGATAGTGAAGGGCCGACGGTGACAATTGGTGATGAAGAGGAACAGATTGTTCAATACCAAAATGTACGTGACCCTGAAGGTAGCCTTGAAATTACTAAGAAAACGGATACCAATCAATTGAAAGATGCAGAATTCACCTTCACAGTTAACGCTTTGAATGACAACGAAGAACTGACTGAAGACTTTGCAGCTACGGTCGAAAATCGGAAGGTAACGGTTCATTTCGTTGATGGTGAAATGACCTATGATTTAAAACCAGGTCAAACATTGAAGATTGATGGGTTACCGCTTGGTCAATACCAAATTACTGAAACTGGCCAGGACGGCATCGTAACAAGTTATGATGCAGATAGTGGCAGGGATATTGGTACGACCACTGAGGAAATTGTTAAAGCGAACCATACGACCCAAGCAACGTTTACGAACAATCAAACTGAATTCACCCTTGAAAAGGTCGTTATAAACGATGACAACAATAAAGAAGAATTCAAGTTTTTGATTGATAGTGAGGGTAACGAAGCGTTAGCAGGTAAGACTTTTGAAACTGCCAGCGGAGATAAAGTTAAATTCAATGAAGAAGGACAGGCAACTATGACGCTTAAGGCTGGTCAAAAAGAAACGATTCTTGGCCTCCCCGTTGGCACTAAACTGACTGTTACTGAGTTGGATGACGAAAAAGACCCAGGCAGATACAAAGTTAGTTCCCAAGTTAATGGTGACGATTCTCAAGATGGTATGGTTCGTGAAGTGACTACGCCAGAAGATACTCACACAATGCAAGTCACGTTCGTAAATTCAAAATACGATGTGGGTAGTCTGAAGGTTGAAAAGCAAGTTATTGGTAACATGAACACTGAAACGTTTGAATTCGAAATCAAGGGGCTTGATAAGTTAGCGTTGAAGGGGACATACAGTCTTCAAAAATACGAGAATGGTCAAGCAACTGGTGGGCGAGAAAACATTGAATTCAAACAAAATGACGACGAAGAATGGGTAACGACCATTACACTTAAGGATAATCAGTACATCACAATTGATGGGCTGCCAATTGGCACCTATAACGTGACAGAACAGGATCCTAAAGAAGATGGGATGATTACTCAGTACCAGTTGAATAGCGGTAAGACTCAGGATGGCATGAGTGCTGATACGAATGAAATCGTTACTAACGGTACGTTACAAGCCGTTAAATTTATCAACACAATGCCAGCACCTGAAACCGGTGGGATTTCCGTAGAAAAGAAACTCTCCGGCGCTTACACCGAGGCTGACCAAAACCGTGACTACGAATTTATGATCACGGCATACAAGGAAGCCACGGGTGACACATCAACTGATCCAGACAACAACACAGGAACCGATACTGATACCGACTCAGGGACTGAAGCTGCTGGCCGTGCCGCAACTGAAGTAGACACCTCAATCAACGGCAAATGGGACGCAACTCTAGAAGTTGATGGCAAAACCAGTACGGTGTCTATCGAGTTCAATAACGGTGTCGCTACCGTTAAACTCCATGCTGGACAGCGTTTAACCATCAACAACATCCCTACTGGCACTCAGATGAAGGTTTCTGAAACGCCGATTGCTGACTTTACCACAACCAACAAGGTGGATACGGGCGATATCATTGCTGGAACTGACACCGACCTGATGACCATTGGCAACACCACCACGCGTCAAGTGCTGTTTACCAATAACCGGGCCGCTGAACCGGAAACTGCATCGCTGTCACTGACCAAGAATGTGTTGGGCGAAGGTGCCGACACTGAAATGGCCTTTGACTTCACGATTCAGTTGACCGACAACGCAACAGGCTTGCCTGTAACCGGACCTGTGGGCTACTTCAAGAAAGATGCCTGGGGTGCACACCCTGTGGATACGCTTAACTTTGATAGCTCTGGGATGGCAACGGTCAGCCTGTCACACGGGCAAACAATCAACTTGAACGTACCAAATGGCACACACTACCAAATTTCTGAAGCAGATTACAGCGCTGATGGCTACGTGACGACCACGACTATCGGCGGTGCAGCGGAAACGGATGGACCGGATGCCGTTGGTATCGCGCAAACAGATCAGCCAAACGCAGCCGTTGTTATGTACTACAACCGCTTAGACACCGTGACTGACGAGGAAGATTACCCAAGCATGTCTGACGACGAAGAAATTCCGGCCTTACCAGCCGCACCGACGGATGACAGCGACGGTACTTCAAGTGGCAGCTACCCGGCCATGTCAAGTGGTTCAGGAACAAGTGGCGGTTCAGGCACTAGCGGCGTCTTGCCGAAAACTGGTGAGTTCATCGCTAATAACTGGGCAACCATGCTGGGTCTGCTCCTTGGGGTACTGCTTGCAGCAGCGGCCATCAAAAAGACCCGGAAACATGATTGATTATTCGAAACTGTGAGCGGCAGGTAGGATAAACGGGAAACAGGTGTGAGTCATCACGCCTGTTTTTTGTGTTTTTTTTAAAAAAAGGGGTAAATGAAAACTATGTTGGCATCCAAAATATCAAATCAGTGGTCAAACGAATATCACCCAGGGTACAATAACAACTTAAAAAGGCCTTACCCAGAGCATACTCGCAAGGGGGCAACTCTCTGCAAACCGCTTTAAGAGCGCGACAGCAACAAGACAACTAAGTCATCCCGGGCCTGTCAAAGCATACCAGATGGTTTTTTTATTTTCTCAACCTAAAAAGAAAATAGTTACTGGGTTACTAGTAAACAAGTTTACCTAAGATATCAGCGAAATTGGTTACGCTTACAACTTGACAAAACTGCCATAAATCGATACTATATTAATGGAAATGGTAACTTTAGTAAAAACGGTTTACCTAATGAGGAGGACTTCATTAAGACGCAAGATGAACTCAAGAAAATCGCTGGCTACAAGGCTGCTGAACTCGTTGAAGACGGCATGATCGTTGGTTTGGGAACGGGAACCACTGTCCGTTACCTGCTGGACGCTCTAGGCGAACGCATTAAAAACGACGGCATGCACTTTACCGGCGTGCCAACGTCAAAACGGACTGCGGACTATGGCGCAAACTTGGGCATGACAATCAAGTCCTTAGACGAAGTTGATCGGATGGACATCACGATTGACGGTGCGGATGAGATTGACCGTGAATTAAACGGTATCAAGGGCGGCGGTGGTGCCCAAACCTGGGAAAAACTGGTTGCTGTGAACTCGAAGCAGGTGGCATGGATCGTGGATGAATCCAAGATGGTTGACCAGCTTGGCAAGTTCCCACTCCCTGTCGAAGTGTTAGCATACGGCCATCACCAACTCGTTGAACGGCTGACTGACCTGGGCTATAACCCGGTTATTCGGGTAAGGGACGGTGAAACTTTCTACACTGACGAGGGCAACATCATCGTTGATCTGCATATGGACCATATTAATGATCCTGACGCGCTAGCCGATGCACTGAGCAATATGACTGGTGTTGTTGAACATGGTCTGTTTCTGCACATGACCCAGACGGTTGTGGTAGGGACGCAGGATGGTGCGAAGGTCATCACGAAATAATTAAATGATAAACGAAAACCGTGCGTGCGGGTCAATTGACCTGACGTACGGTTTCTTTTTCTTCTATTATTAATCAAGTGATAAAGATATGGCTTTCGATAGTTGATTCCCTGAGAAACTAGGCGTTCTGCAATTGGTTGTCAGCCGCCTGCATGAATGCTTGGATCAGTTCTCGTTGCTGTTCAGCCTTTCGATAGAGCAAATGTGCATGGATGCGGTTTGTCACATCAGAAGGGATTTCATAAAGATATTGGTTGTGCAGTTCTGCCTCGACAGTTTCACGAGGCAGGTAACTGAAACCAAGCCCACTTGCCACCATTGCTTTAATGGCAGCGATACTATCCAGTTCAACGGTGGGGAACTTACGCTGATGAAGTTGCCAAGCGGAATTTTCAAACTGGGTCCGGTAACTGCATTCCGGTTCGTTGGTCAAAAACGTGGCGTTATGATCCGGAAAAAACGATGTGTACGGTCGCTCTGTCCCGTTGACCATGACCATGTCCTGCAAACCAAGGTCGTAATCGACCAAATGATTGTTGACGGTCATCGGCCACATCATAAAGGCAATGTCGACCTCTCCGCGCATGAGTTTGTCTTCGTTATGCAGACAAGTGGCGTTTGAAATCTGCAGGGTGACGTCCGGATGCTGTTGGCGAAAACGAGTAATCATCCCGGGCAAGAGGTGCGTCGTGAGAGACTCCGGCGCGGCAATGGCTAGGTGCCCACGCAATCGTTTCGTGTCCGTAATGGTCTTGACCTGGGCATAATCCACCAACAAGGTGGTGATTGCTGGTAACAAGCGTGCCCCCGCATCGGTCAACGTGAATTGCCGCTTTTGGTAGCTGTACAAATCCGTGCCGACTTCCTCAGTCAGCTGTTTCATTTGCGCCGACACCGTCGACTGTGTGTACCCCAGCAATGTTGCAGTTTGCGAAAAACTGCCCGTTTCCGCGACCGTTTTAAACGTGCGCATTTGTCGAATTTCCATCGTGACACCTCCATCATTAATTTCGATAGTGAGTATTTCTACTATCAATTATACAAATAGATGATTTGATTGTACACTATAGAAAAAAACAGGAGGCCGCTAATGCTTATTCAACCCTACCAAGCAAACCCGCACCATCTCGCACAAATTGTTGATCTGATCGATTATTGTCAAAACAAAGAAGCACATCTTGCCATCAAAATGGCCGAGCAAGACGATCTGTTTCAAATTAAAGCTTATTATCAAGATAAGGGTGGTGAATTCTGGGTTGCACTTGACCACGATGATGTCGTGGGCACCATTGCACTGCTCCCCATCGACGCCCACACTGCAGTTCTCAAAAAGTTCTTCACTTACCCAAAGTACCGCGGTCAACCCGAACGATTAGGCAGGCAACTCTATGAGACGTTTATCGTCTTTGCACAAACAAACGGTTATAACAGGATCGTTCTGGACACGCCGGAAGGGGAGGAACGGTCTCATTATTTTTATGAAAAACAGGGGTTTGTTCAGATTACGAAAGACCAGCTGCACGCGAATTACGTGTACCCGGACCGCGATTCACGCTTATATCAGCTGAATTTGTGACTGGCAGAGTACTGACTTGCAGCTTTTTTTAAAATTGTTGAACTAAACCTTGGTCATTGCATAAGAAATGTGTTACAACATAGTCGGTGTGAATCACGTTCTACAACACAAACAATAGAAACGCCTTTTTTGCAATGAGGCCTTCCTCCAAACAGACAACCAAATTGCAATCACGCTCACACACCAGCCGTAAGCGGACCTACTAAAGCGCCCGCAAAGAATGCATCCTAGCAGTTTCCGGTGGGGTGTGTTTTTTTGTAGAGTGCAAAACCAGGGGCGGTTAAGGAGTGGAGCATAAGCGGACTCTGACATAAATTCCCGGGCCAGGAATTTTCGTCAGAGTCCGCTTATGTGCAACTCCTTGCCCCGTAGCGCACGTTTACGCTAGATAGCATAAGTGAGGAATTAAAAAGAGCCTTTGGCATATTTGGAAATATAAAAACAGAGAAATTTAGAAATAACGAAATATAGAGATTTAGAAATACAGAAATACAGAAACATAAAAATTCAGAAACATAGAAATTCAGAAACATAGAAATAAAGAAAAATAAAAACATTGCAAGAACGCACCTCCAAGCCTCAACATCACCTGTTTGACCCGTGATACAAGTTTAGGCTAGAGAGCCTAAATCAGAAATGCAAAAAAGAATCATTAACAGACGCAGCAAAGAAACCATGTGAACCTTCTCAACCTGCACAAAAAAAGAGCGCCCAAAGGCACCCCTCCCAACTAAACGCCTATTCCAATTCTCGCAACAATCGTTCAGCAGAGATCACTTCATCAAAGTCTCGAATCATCTGCGCCTGCAACTCAGAATTCCGTGCCAGAGAAGCATCTTTAACCACGACAGCCTCGAATCCCAACTGCTCAGCGTCAGCAACGGTCTTCTTAACAGCGTTATCGGTACTAAATCCAGTGACATAAAGCGCATTGATGTTCTGCGCAGTTAGTCGTTCATAGAGTTCGGATTGCGCAAAACCGCTCGGCCCGTGTTTTGCTAACACAGTTCCTGCGGCCAATGCTTCATTAGAGAGCAGTGGTCGAAAGAGCCGTCCGTTAAAGCTTTTCAGAAGCCCAGTGAGTTCCAAATTCATAATAAAGACAGGCAGTCCCTTCGCCGAAAAGGCTGAAATAAGCGCGTTGTTTCGCGAAATTGCCTGATCAAAAGTTGCTGAATCGATGGTTCTGAAAACGTGCTTGCCTAAAAACTGGGCAATCGCGATCATGTCCAAAACCACAAGGGCTGGACGTTGTTCATTGCTAGAAGTCATAATACATAGCCTGATTTCGTTTTTGCCAATCATAGACTTGCCAGCATTATTCAGCAAGACTTTTTTGAAAAAAACAAAATCACGTGATCTTTGCGAAAAAGTTTCAACAACAATCCGGACGAAAAAGAATTGAACACCTTGAATTTACGTTTGTTCTGGCATGATTGAAATAAAGTTCATCGGAAACATTCGTAGTTTGCTCTTCTATGAACAAGGCCGGTGTGACGCGGATAAAACTTGGTTCAAAGTAGTTGTAACCGATTACAAAACATGGTATTATATAACCGTGGAAGAGATAAGGAATACAAACCAGGACGTTTCCATGAGTAACACCGATTATGAAGTTGATTTGATCCGTTTTGTAAGTCGAGTGAATGATTGGTACAAACGAAAGAAAACTAGTTCCGAGTTTGATCCCAATAGTGTTTTGACAAGGTTTTAAATGTTCACCAAGTTTAAATCGTGGATTCCTAACGAACGCTAGCCACCTAAGTCTTTAAAGTAACAACCTAATTGAATATCTGTTTCAGCTTAGCGTTTCTGCTAAAACGTGCGAATATCTTAGATTTAGTGATATCAGCTTAGGGGTTACAAAGGGTTCGAATGTGATGTAGGCTGAGTTTACGTGATGGTCCTAAATAAGACCTTTGGAACGTAATGAGTCGAGTTCATGGGATGCAAAGATTCTAGATTTGCCATCCAACGAACGGTGATTTGAAACGATGATCAAAAATTTGATAGAAGATCACGACAGCCGTTGGAAATTAAAGTATTTGAGGCGATAGACCATTAATTTAATGTTTACAAAACGGGTCTTCTGGTTTAACCAAGTCTCTTCCAAAGCTTCATAGGGCTCAGGGCGAAAGTCATCATACCTCATCTTGAGTCTTATTTTTTCGCAAAAAGTCAGTTTAATACTCGTCAACCAGTTGCTGGAGCGCTATAATGAAGTTCCTTGGCAGGGGCGACAAGAAGAATATGGGCATTTTTCTTGTTTGTAAAAGGATTTACTGGTTGAATTCGTCAACTAGTGAATCCTTTTCTCTTGTTAAAAGCGTTGTTTTAACAGGAAATCGAGTGTTGTGTAAGCGACAGAACGTCATTTATGCAATCGTTAAATCGGTTAACTGACTTATTTTCTGAAAGCCATTGTCGGCTTTCAGAAAAAACTGTACTATTTGAGTAGGCTTACGCTTTAATTCGAGAGCTAATACGAATGAGTGGGAGTGATTTTATCGCATGGAAACACCATTTCAACAGGTTGTGGTAGTCGACCTTGCGTCGCTTGGAATCGGCGAAGCGCCGGAAGCTAACCGCTTTAATGCGGTTGGTGCCGATACGCTCGGTCATCTAACGACCGGTCAGGAGCTGCTTAACTTAACCGCGTTTGGCCAGTGGGGCCTTGGCAACTTACGGGATAACAACCCGGTTGCTGGCATCGCCGCCACTGACTCGCCAGCAGGGTTCTTCGGCCGGGTGCACGTTGCTGCACCTGACTGGAACGCCGTCAGCGGTATTGACGAACTCTTTCAGGGGAGCGTCAATGCGTGGTTGAACAAGCAGACGTCTTCTGGTTTAGCCGTTCACCTGATTAGCACCGATTCGATTCACCAGTTTGCGCATCCGGTCATTAACGCCTCAAATGACCAGGCCGCACTTGACACCGCACTCAATCCAGCGACTGCTGTATCGCAGGACATTGAGGCTGCAGGTCAAGGCATCACGTACGTTTTGCTGACTGAAGGCACCCAGCTCGCGCTTCATTCGCGCGTTGCTGAATACCGTCAGTGGCTGCAAGACATTGATACTAAGCTATATCAGCTCAGTCAACAGTTGCTGCCTAACACGTTATTGATTGTAACGTCAACGCAGGCAATTGATCCTTCATTTGGTCGTTTGACACGTGAGTATGTGCCATTATTCTGTTTTATTAATGATCAAAATACCGGCAGAGCACTTGGTATTCGGCGTACGCTGGCCGACATATCCGCAACTATTGAAATGAATTTCCATCGGCAAAGGACTTCCCAGGGACATTCGTTTTTAGTGGAACTTACCTCGCGTTAAGGGGTTAGCCGCAAAATTCAGAAAGAGGGTATATTGTCGATGTACTTGATCGTCAACATAATTGGGGTGCTGGTTTACCTTGGAATCGCATTCCTCTTCTCAAAGAAGAAGAAAGAAATTAACTGGAAGTCTACTGGGATCGTTTTTGTTTTGAACTTATTCATCGCCTGGATCTTAACCAGCTTTAGTTGGGGCCGTGACGCTGTTAAAGCAGCTGCCGACGGATTCAACTGGTTAGTCCAAGTGGCCTACACCGGGATCAACTTTGCGCTGCCTAACTGGGTTACCCCAGCATATGGTGGGACCGCAAAGTCAATGAACTTCGTTACTAGTTCACTGCTGCCTATCCTGCTGATCGTGCCGCTGTTTGATATCTTGACCTACATTGGCTTCCTGCCATGGGCCATCAAATGGATCGGTCGCGGTCTGTCTAAGATCACTGGTCAACCAAAGTTCGAATCATTCTTCTCCGTTGAAATGATGTTCTTGGGGAACACTGAAGCCTTAGCCGTTTCACGTCTCCAAATCGAAACGATGCGGGCAGAACGTAACGTTACTTTGGCCATGATGTCGATGTCATGTATCACTGCCTCGATTGTTGGGGCATATACTCAGATGGTGCCCGGGAACTATGTTTTGACGGCTATTCCGTTGAACATTTTGAACGCCATCATCGTGACCAACATCTTGAATCCAGTTAAGGTTGAACCTGAAGAAGATACCATTGCACAAATCGGCGGCAGCTCGTCTGCTGAAGAAGCCGAAATGGACAACGGCAAGAAGGAACCATTCTTCTCATTCTTGGGCGATTCAATCTTGGGTGCCGGCCGTTTGATCTTGATCATCGCCGCCAACGTTATCGCCTTCGTTGCCTTAGCAGCGTTGATCGATAAGATTCTCGGCCTGTTCAACCCATGGCTGTCACTGGAACACATCCTCGGGATCATTATGTTCCCATTTGCATGGTTAATGGGTCTGGACGTGCACGACGCCTTCCAGTTCGCCCAATACATGGGGACTAAGCTGGTCACCAACGAATTCGTTGTTATGGGTAAGATTGCCCCAACGATTCACAACGTAAGTATGTATGGTGCCCATTACCAAGCACAACTGACTGTCTTCTTGACTTCATTTGCTAACTTCAGTACCACTGGTATGATCATCGGGGCCTTCAAGGGTCTTGCTGACAAGGAGTCTAACAACTTGATCTCTAAGAACGTTGGTTACATGCTGTTATCTGGTATCTTGGTATCACTGCTTTCTGCTGGTCTTGTTGGATTGTTTGTTTGGTAAAACGCAATTTGCTTTCGAGTCTGTTGCCTGCAAGAATTTGGCCTGAGGCTCACGACGAGTATCGTTGCGCCAATTTCAAGGGACTGAAACGCAGTCAAATCTAGTTTGCTGAGAATCCGCCGACAGCTTATCGGCTTTCGGCTGCGATACGCTCAGTATCAGGTGTTTAGCGCACAGACTGTGCTGACACTGCTGTGATGGCTGCCAGGTGACGCGCTCAAATAGCGAATGTACTTTATTACCACGAACCATCAAGTCTCAAATACAAGTTAATGAACATTTAAAACCGCGAATAGCCCAGCTCGGTGGAATTTCCTATCGAACTGGGCTATTGTCTTTGGTGAGGGGCCTTTACTATTGGTCGCTTGCTTTGTTTCTCGGGTGCCGAAACAGTGGGTGCTTGTGGATGATGGTGTTTGGGTTTGGTTTTTTGCCTAGCATCTTTTGGGTTCGCTTTTTGGCTGCATTGCCGAAACGTGTTCCGAGAGGCAGGGAGCTACTGTACAAGGCACTTCGGTCAGAAAAGTCAGGCCCGGACTTTTCCGACCAAAGTACCTTGTACTCCGCCCCCTAACCGCCTCTCTCCACACTCTACCACTGCTGAAACCCAGCTCCCCAACCCTCAACCCTGGTCGTTACCCTGACCTTCGCTGGATTGTTTGGAGTTGCAATGCCCAATCATTATCTGTCTTCGCGACAATAAAGGATAGGGAGTTTTTATGAAATTTTCGCAACAAGCTAATGTTCAGAATCAACTGTCGCTTCGGCAAGTTTGGACACAAAAAGATTTGCTGAAACGGGAGATCATCGCTGGATTCACCGGATTCTTTGCGATTTCTTACATCATTATCGTCAACCCGGTGATTCTCAAGGATGCGGGCATTCCCACTGATCTCAGTGTGTTTGCCACAATCATCAGTTCGGTGGTTGGCTGCCTCATTATGGGACTCTTTGCCAACGCGCCAATCATCCTCACCCCGGGGATGGGGGTCAACGCGTTCTTTACCTACACCATCGTTGTCACCATGGGCATGTCGTGGCAGGTTGCCGTGGCAATTTCCATGGTTGCCAGCGTGGTGTACATGCTGGTGGCGTTCACCAAACTTGCGGACGTGCTGGCAGAAGCCATTCCGGGCTCGCTGAAAAGCGGCATCACGGCGGGAATCGGGCTGTTCTTAGTTGAAATTGGGTTGGAAAAAGCGGGCCTGATTGTCCGTGGCAAATCATCCCTGATCTCACTTGGGAACCTGACGTCACCCGCTTGTCTACTCGCTATCTTTGGCCTGTTACTGAGTGTGATCTTGTACCAGCGAAACGTCACGGGTGGGTTTCTGATCGGCATTGTTGTCACGACAGTTATCGGGATTCTTTTCGGAATCCGTGACAACGACAGTATTTCCGTTCACCTCTCTCAACTAAGCCGGTACCACAACATCTTGCTGAAGGGTGATTTTAGTCAAGCACTAACGATTCCGTTCATACTGGCCGCCTTCTCTATGACCATGATTCTCGTGTTTGAGTCCATGGGTCTGCTGCAGGGTGTGCTGCCAGATAAACGCAAATTCAAGAAGTCGTTTCAGGCGAGTTCCGTGACGGCCTTTCTTTCCGGCATGCTTGGGACAAGTCCCACCGTTGCTGCGGCTGAAAGTGCATCGGGCATTGAATCTGGTGGCCGGACGGGTATCATGTCGATCACGGCCGGGATATTATTTGCCGTGTCCATGTTCTTCGTGCCGCTGCTGAGCTATGTGCCCCAAGCGGCCATCGCGCCGGTCATTATCATCACCGGTGCCATCATGATGGAGAGCATTGGCAACATCGACATGAGCGACTTTGCCGCCTGGTTTCCAGCGTTTCTCATCGTTGTACTGATTCCGATGACTAACAGTATTTCCACGGGATTGGCCTTCGGATTCGTTTTCTACCCGATCCTTCGTGTTGTTTCGGGAGACGGTCGCAGCGTTCGCGGACCGATGTATCTGCTTGGCGGACTGTTTCTCATTGATTTGGTGTTAAGCGCTATTTTGTAGCGTAAGGTGCGCGCCCATTAAGCGGCAAACACCCATTAAAGAAGTTACCAAAAGTTACCTATTATAAAAACTGGAGGAATTTTCAATGACATACAAAATTATCATGGACACTGACCCAGGTATCGACGACGCTGCCGCCATCACCATGGCGGTCAACGACCCACAAATTGACCTGCAACTGATCACCACGGTTGCCGGGAACGTCACGGTGGACAAGACCACCATCAACGCTTTGAAGCTCGTTCGCTTCTTCAACGTTGATGTGCCTGTTGCCGCCGGTGCCAAACAACCGCTGATCAAGCCATTTGAAGACGCTGCTCGAATTCACGGCGAATCCGGAATGCCTGGTTACGACTTCCCAACTGATTTGCCAAAGCCAATGGCCAAGAGCGCTGTTGAAGCTTTGCGTGACGCTATTTTGGGCAGTGATGAAAAAATCATCCTCGTCCCAACCGGCTCATACACCAACATTGCGTTATTGTTCTCTGAATACCCAGAAGTTAAGGACAACATCGAAAAAATCGTTGCCATGGGCGGTTCATTAGGCAAGGGGAACATGACCTCCGCCGCTGAATTCAACGTCTTCACTGACCCGCACGCAGCCCGCATCGTTTACAATTCGGGTGTGCCGATCGTCATGGTTGGTTTGGACATCACCATGAAGGCTTTGCTGACACACGAAAGCATCGAGAAGCTGCCAACGCTGAACGAGACTGGAAAGATGCTGCACGACATCATCATCCACGATGGCGACAACTCCGATGCCGGCATTGCCATGCACGACGTCAACACCATCTTCTACCTGCTGCACCCAGAAGCCATCACCACCGAAGACATGTGGGTCGACATTCAAACTGAAGGGCCAGCAATGGGCGAAACTGTTGGTGACATTCGTGGTGCTTACCACGATGGCAAGACCAACGCTTCTGTCTGTGTCGACATTGACGCTGCTGAATTCAACAAGTGGTTCATTGAAGAAGTCACTGCAATTAACAAATAACTAACTGCTGCATTGAAACGCAAAACTATACCGGAATTAGGCTGGACGCTTTTTGGGTCTGGCCTTTTTTCGTTGGATTTTCGGTAATGTTTTGTGTCATGATTGGTTTCGGGTGAGGATGGATAGGGCGTGTTGCATGCCGTACTCTGGCGTCATCGGCACTACAACACCCTGCCAAATCACGCCCTTCCACTCGCTTTGAAACAACTGTCTCAATTTGTTAACAATTGAAATGCAGTCAAAACTAGTTCGTAGAGAATCTGCCCTCGACTGCCTCATTCAATATAGATAGTTCTTTGCTTTGAACTAGGGTTAGATACGTTTCAATATTGAGTGGGCAACATTGGGTGTTGATTCTTCTGTTGATGCTTATATTGAGGCTGAAAAGTTTACATTTCACAGGTAGTCGTCAGGTTATTTTTGTTCAATGGAAATGGTGTTGCGCTTCAGGTTTTTTCTGAGAAGGCTGTCGTCACAGATCGATGAGTCAAAATCTTTTGTCACGATAGTGCACTCAGACATGACCTAGAGATGTTTGGCGGATGGCATCCAAAACAACTACTGCAAAATGCTTAACTAATAGCATTTATTCAAATACATCAGCACTGGAAGCTGCCTCATGAGACTTGCGCAGCAAACATGGCACTAACGGATTTCGACTTATCGGTTACTATCGCTGCGTTTCATTGTATAATGGGCGCTGTTTGTCGCAGTGATAGTGACAGATAAATTGACTAAAATTGTGACAGGGCATACTTGGCAATCGTTTCGATAATGTCTGCAGTGTGGTTCTGGCACTTGCACTATGTTAGCCTCATGGAGCGGGCCGAATAATGCTCAAATCCTCGCCGCCAAAAACAGCAGAAAATTATCGCGAACCGTTTCCACCGAGCACAAATTTCTAGTATAATAAAAAACGAACTGGTTAAGGCCAGAAGCGGGAGAAACACTGCTGAGCCGGTTGCATGTCGTAGGGAATTAAGGTAAAGTAGAACGGGACGTGAAACATCGTTGTTTCACAGAAAAAGGTGGAGAAAAATTAATGAACGATAGCCAATTTCAAACGGCGTTGGCCGCGCATGACATCACGTTGAGCGATGCCCAAATGACACAGTTTGACCAGTACTATGAGTTACTGGTGGAGACCAATAAACATTTGAACCTGACAACGATCACAGAACGTTCCGACGTGTACTTAAAGCATTTCTTTGATTCGTTGACACCAGCATTTTACATACCAGAACTGCGCACCGAGCCGCTCACGTTGTGCGACGTGGGTGCCGGGGCCGGTTTCCCGTCGATTCCATTGAAGATCGCGTTTCCTAACCTGAAAATCACCATCGTGGATTCGTTGAATAAGCGAATCAAATTTCTGGAAACGTTAGTCGACACATTAGGATTAGACGGTGTGCAGGTGTTTCACGCCCGTGCCGAAGAGTTCGGCGGCAAGCGTTCTGAGCATCGCGAATCCTATGATATCGTGACGGCACGTGCCGTTGCCCGGATGAGCGTGCTGAGTGAGCTCTGTCTGCCGCTGGTCAAAGTGCATGGCAAGTTTGTGGCGCTTAAAGCTGCCCAGACCGAAACGGAACTGGACCAGGGGGCTAAGGCCATTGCGTTACTTGGCGGTAAGCTCACTGCGGACTACGACTTTACACTGCCTGAATCAGGCGACGGTCGTCACATTGTGGTGATCGATAAGCCAAAAATCACGCCGAAACGCTTTCCGCGCAAGGCGGGAACCCCGAACAAGGAACCATTGGGCGAAGCCTAACTTCGCCATTGACCGTAGATCGATGGTCGGGGCGGCAACATAACTGACAGCGCGACCTGTGCAACAGGGCAGAGGAATGCTATTTCACCTAGCCATAACGTGTTTTTAAAGTCAGCGGGATATCGTTTTCATTAACGGGCCGCTGAACAAGTATTTAACAACACTTCCTAGGTATTGGAGGGAGAGTCGTCATGGGTTTTTCATTATTTGGCAGAAACAATTCGAATAAGGAAGATAACAGTGATGAAACGGTCAAACAAAACGTCGTCATGGTTCCGGTGAACACGATTGTGCCTAACCGGTTTCAGCCGCGGCAAGTGTTTGACGAACGGGGCATCGAAGAACTGGCGCAGACCATTGCGGATCACGGTCTGCTGCAGCCGATCGTGTTGCGGGAGTACGAGGACAAAAAGTATGAGATCATTGCCGGAGAACGCCGGTTTCGGGCGATAAATTCACTGCACTGGCAGGAAGTTCCGGCCATTATCGAGACCCTGTCAGACGACGAGACCGCGTCACTGGCACTGATTGAAAACCTGCAACGGGAAGGGCTCTCACCAATTGAGGAAGCTCAGGCTTACCGGTCACTGATGAAACTCAATCATCTGACCCAGGCATCGTTAGCCAAGGAGATCGGCAAGAGTCAGTCCTTCGTGGCCAACAAACTTCGGTTGCTGAAACTCAGCCAGCCAGTACAGGATGCCATGATGAAACACGAAATCAGTGAACGACACGGGCGGGCGTTGCTTGCAGTGACCGATAAACAGCAGGAAAAACTGCTGAAGCGGATCGAAACCGACCATCTGACCGTGAAAGATGCCGAACGGCTGATTCAGCGGTCAAAGGCCAAGGCCAAACCGAAACCGACCTTGCACTCCGTTTCAGCGGACACCAGGGTGGCAGTCAATACGATTCGTGAGTCAGTGAAAATGGTGACGGATGCTGGTCTTCAGGTTCAAACCTCGGAAGAAGACGGCGATGACCACTACCGCATCACCATTGACATCATCAAGAAATCATAAAGGAGTGACAACTAACCAATGGCAGATATAATTGCGCTTGCAAACCAAAAAGGCGGCGTTGGTAAAACGACCACAGGCGTTAACCTCGGCGCTGGTTTAGCCAATCTGGGCAACCGGGTCCTCATTATCGATATCGATGCGCAGGGGAACGCCACCAGTGGGGTGGGAATCGCTAAATCGTCAATTACTAAGGATATCTATGACGTTTTGGTTAACGAAGAACCAATCAAAGATGTTATCCTGCATACGACACATAAAGACTTAGATATTGCGCCAGCCACGATTCAACTGTCTGGCGCCGAAATTGAATTGACTTCTCAGATTGCGCGGGAGACCCGGCTGTTAGACGCTGTAAAAACGATTGGCGACGACTACGATTTCATTTTGATCGATTGTCCGCCTTCGCTGGGACTGTTGACCATCAACGCCTTTACGGCCAGCAACTCAATTCTGATTCCGGTTCAAAGCGAATACTACGCTTTGGAAGGGCTCAGCCAACTGTTGAACACGATTCAACTGGTTAGAAAACACTTCAACCCCGATTTAAAGATCGAGGGCGTTTTATTGACCATGTTCGATGCCCGGACTAAACTGGGACACCAAGTCAACGACGAAGTGAAGAAGTACTTCAAGGATAAAGTTTACAAGACCATCATTCCTCGTAACGTGCGGCTTTCAGAAGCCCCAAGTCACGGGGTGCCAATCATGGACTACGACGCAAAATCAACTGGTGCAATCGTTTATACCGAACTCGCAAAGGAAGTGGCAGCTGCTCATGGCAAACAAAAATAATAAAGGCTTAGGGCGCGGTATCGAAGCGCTGTTTGCAGATAACAGCGTCGATCCCGAGGCCGAAACAGTCGTTGATATTAAGTTGGAACAGATTCGGCCCAACCCTTATCAGCCACGCCAGAAGTTTGACACGGCAGCGCTGAAGGACCTGGCACGATCCATCAAGAAGTCTGGCGTTTTCCAGCCAATCATCGTGCGTCAGCCGGACCCCGAAGTCACCCGCTACGAAATTCTCGCGGGTGAACGTCGTTTCCGGGCGTCAAAAATGGTTGAAAATGACACAATTCCGGCAATCATTCGGGAAGTCAGTGAGTCCCAGATGATGGAAATTGCTGTACTGGAAAACTTGCAGCGTGAGGATTTAACACCGCTTGAAGAGGCTGAAGCATACGAAATGCTGATGACCAACCTCAAGCTGACGCAAAACGAAGTCTCGAAACGTTTGGGAAAGAGTCGGCCATACATCGCCAACTACCTGCGTTTGCTCGGCTTGCCAAAACAGGTCAAGGAACTACTGCAGAAGAAACGGCTGTCCATGGGACAAGCGCGGACTTTGTTGTCACTGAAGGATCGCAGCCACATGGTCAGCCTTGCTAACCGCGCCGCTGATGGCAAAATGACTGTTCGGGCGCTGGAAAGCGTCGTCGACAAAATGAACGGGCAGGCTGCTGAAAAACCAAAGAAGCGCACCAAGCAGAAGTCACCGTACCTGCGCGCGGGTGAAAACGCCATGCAGGAAAAGTTTGGCACGCAAGTTTCCATTAACGAAAATAAAGAAGGTCAGGGCCGTATTGAAATTGAATACCTCTCTGACGATGATCTGAACCGCATCTTAGACATTTTAGACGTTCATTTAGACTAGCAAATGAGGGTGATTTTATGTACGATTTTGGCGATATTGTCGAAATGAAAAAACCGCATCCATGTGGTGTTAACCGCTGGCAGATCATTCGGATGGGTGCGGATATCAAAATCAAGTGTACCGGGTGCGGCCACATTGTGATGCTGTCCCGCCGCGAATTTGAAAAGAAACTCAAAAAAGTTCTGGAGAAAGCCGACCAGGACGCGCAATAACCATATTAAATCTATAAGGAAGCGTGAATTTAAACTATGTCATTAACTGCAGGAATCGTCGGCCTGCCGAACGTCGGCAAGTCAACCCTATTTAACGCGATTACCAACGCTGGTGCCGAAATGGCCAACTACCCATTTGCTACCATCGACCCCAACGTTGGGATGGTTGAAGTGCCAGATAAGCGCTTGGACCGGATCCAGGAACTCATTCCAGCCAAGAAAGTCGTGCCAACAACCTTCGAATTTACCGACATTGCCGGAATCGTGAAGGGTGCCAGCAAGGGTGAAGGACTTGGAAACAAGTTCTTGGAAAACATTCGTCAGGTCGACGCCATCGTGCACGTTGTTCGTGCCTTTGACGATGATAACATCACCCACGTTTCGGGGAAGATCGATCCCATCGATGATATCGAGACCATTAACTTGGAACTTGGTCTCGCTGACTTAGATGCCGTTGACAAGCGGCTGGCTAAGGTTCAACGGGCCGCCAAGGGAAACGACAAAGAAGCCAAGGCTGAACTGGCTGTTTTGGAAAAAATCAAACCCGTTCTGGAAGCTGGTAAGGGCGTTCGGAGCATTGACTTTACTGAAGACGAACAACCAATCGTTAAGGGCTTATTCTTGCTGACTAGCAAACCAGTGCTGTACGTGGCCAACATTGCTGAAGACGACATGGCGGATCCGGAAGCCTCTAAGTATTTCAAACCGATCCAAGATTACGCTGCTAAGGAAGGCGCCGAAGCCATTGGCGTTGCTGCCGAAGCTGAAGAAGAGATTGCTGAACTCGATGCTGACGAAAAGAAGGACTTCCTTGAAGCCGAGGGCGTTGAGGAACCTGGTTTAAATCGTCTTATTCGTGCTTCTTATCACCTCTTAGGCCTGCAAACCTTCTTCACGGCTGGTGGCAAGGAGACTCGTGCTTGGACCTTTAAAGAAGGCACAAAGGCTCCTCAAGCAGCCGGCATTATTCACTCGGACTTCGAACGCGGCTTTATCCGTGCCGAAGTGATGGCCTTTGATGCCTTGGATGACCTAGAATCAGAGGCCAAGGTCAAGGAAGCTGGGAAGCTGCGAGTTGAAGGTAAGGATTATGTGATGCAGGATGGAGATATTGTGGAGTTTAGGTTTAATGTGTAAGAGTGTGCAGCAAGGCGTTTAGGGGCGGAGCATAAGGGACTTTGGCCGAAAAAGGCCGGGTTTGCCTTTTTGGGCCAAAGCCCCTTATGCAGGAGCCCCTTGCCTTGCGGAACACGTTTTAGCTGGGTGGAAAAGAAGCGCTGACTTTGGCCGAAAAAGGCCGGGTTTGCCTTTTTGGGCCAAAGTCCCTTATGCAGGAGCCCCTTGCCTTGCGGAACACGTTTTGGCTGGGTGGCAAAGAAAGACGGAACTAAAGATTTTAACGATTTGCCTGTAAAGTTCAGTCTGCACTCTAGCATTGGGGTTTAATTTTCACTAGCCTTGCATTTTTAACTATTACGCTGTTTATATTTAGATGAACTAAAGAACCAATTTACACAGTACTTTTTATTTTACCGTGCCGAAACGTGCTCCGGAAAGCAGGGGGCTACCGCGTAAGGCACTTCGGTCCAAAAAGTCAGAACCGGACTTTTCGGCCCAAAGTGCCTTACACTCCGCCCCCAACCGCTTTCCTCCGCACTCTACTTTTTATTTTACCGTGTCGAAACGTGCTCCGGAAAGCAGGGGGCTACTGCAGAAGCAACTTCCGGCAAAAATTCCAAGTTCAGGAATTTCTGCCGAAAGTCGCTTCTGCTCCGCCCCCAACCGCTTTCCTCCGCACTCTACTTTTTATTTTACCGTGCCAAAACGTGCTCCGGAAAGCAGGGGGCTACCGCGTAAGGCACTTCGGTCCAAAAAGTCAGAACCGGACTTTTCGGCCCAAAGTGTCTTACACTCCGCCCCCCAACCGCTTTCCTCCGCACTCTACTTTTTATTTTACCGTGCCGAAACGTGCTCCAGCAGGCAGAGAGCTCCTGCATAAGCAACTTCCGGTCTGAAATCCAAAATCGGGATTTCAAACCGAAAGTTACTTACGCTCCGCTCTCTAAACGCCTGCTTCCGCACTCTAGCCAAGGAGGAAACTAACGTGAGTGATAACGAACCACGCAACGCGGGCGCTCAGCAGCGTAATCGAAATGCTGACGTCCATCAAGACCGCAACTCTGCCGCCAAAAGTGAGCGCGCCGTCTTTGATAACATCGGCTTAACTAAGCGAAATGCCGATTACATGTACCGCTTTAATCAAGCTTTGCAGGAACAGCCTAAATTGACCGTTGATAAGAAGGCCGAAATCATTAATCAAATGGTTGCTGATCTTCAAGAGGGCCAAAAAACGGGGAAGACTGCGAAAAATCTATATGGTGGGGATGTTCACGCCCGTGTGAAGGAAATTGTCGAGGGACCAAAGCGAGACGCCAGTGAACCGGATCCATACTGGCCAAGTGCGCTTTACAACGGTCTCTGGTTCTTTACCATCTTCAGTTTGATGTTCGGGATCCTCTACATCGTTTCCCCATCAGCACAGAAGAACGGGTCGCCAGTCGGCATCACGTCCATCATCCTTTCTGGGGTGATTGCCGGGTTGGCTCTGCCCGCTATTCCACGGATGTTTGATTCAAAACGTAAACATTCTATGTCGTTGTGGATTCGGATCCTGCTGGCAATCGTGTTCGTACTGGCATGGCTTGTCCTGTTCTACGGCATGGCATACTTGCCAGGCATCTTGAACCCAGTAATGACACCATGGGCACAGTTAGTATTAGGTGTGCTGACCGGTGTCGGTGCGTGGTTCGTCAAGCAGCATTACGACCTTCGCCAAGGATTCTTTACGGGGAATTCCCAGAGAAGGTAGCGTGTGGCAGGCGGCTTTTTGAGGGCGGTCTTTTAACCTTCAGCCTTCTGAAACAGATTTCAGTTTTGTTGCCAAGACGGGCAAAGCTTAAAATGCATTGCGAGTGAAAAGCGACTTATACCGAAATACAAAACAATAATTTCAACAAACAAAAGCACGTTGCGATTCTAACCAATTGCCAGCGTGCTTTTAGTTTGCTCAAAAAGCACCACAAATGGGTGATGACTACGCTTACATGAAACCCCGAATATTTCGTTTATAGGCGGATAAATCGTTCCAAATCTTCGGAATCATAATTTATTTACTGTTCATTTCAGGCAATGAAGGGCTAAATCACGAATAAAAAAATAACAGTTTGATGAGAAACATTGCTTTTTGTGAAAGTGCCTGTTATATTAAATGGCAATACAAAAAAATATGACAAGGGAGCGTTTATTTCAATGACTACTAATTGGGATACAAAGTTTGCAAAAGAAGGAATTACATTTGATGATGTTTTACTGATACCAGTGGAAAGTCATGTGTTGCCAAACGATGTCGATTTACGGATCCAATTAGCCGATAATTTGAAGTTGAACGTACCATTTCTCAGTGCCAGCATGGACACTGTGACCGAATCAAAAATGGGGATCGCTATGGCCAACAATGGTGGCTTAGGTGTTATCCACAAGAACATGAGCAAAGAAGCTCAAGCTGCTGAAGTTGCTAAAGTCAAGGCAGTTACCAAGGATGCTGAAGCTAACCCACGTGCCGCTGTTGACGCAAACAACCATTTGTTGGTTGCCGCAGCTGTTGGGGTTACCTCAGACACCTTCGAACGTGCTGAAGGCTTGTCAGATGCCGGTGCCGATGCAATCATCATCGATACGGCACACGGCCATTCAGCCGGAGTATTACGTAAGGTTGCTGAAATTCGTAAGACCTTCCCAGAAGCAACTTTAATTGCTGGGAACGTTGCAACCGGCGACGGTACTCGAGCATTATTTGATGCCGGCGTTGACGTTGTTAAAGTTGGTATCGGTCCTGGTTCTATCTGTACTACCCGGGTCGTTGCCGGTGTCGGTGTTCCTCAACTGACTGCCATTTACGACGCCGCTACTGCTGCACATGAGTACAACAAGCCAATCATTGCTGATGGCGGTATCAAGTACTCAGGCGACATTGTTAAGGCCTTGGCTGCTGGCGGTAACGCCGTTATGCTCGGCTCAATGCTTTCAGGGACTGATGAAGCTCCTGGTGAAGTATTCGAAGACGATGGCAAGAAGTTCAAGTCATATCGTGGCATGGGTTCAGTTGCAGCTATGGAACATGGCTCAGCTGACCGTTACTTCCAAGGTGGCGTGAGTGAAGCCAACAAATTGGTGCCAGAAGGTATTGAAGCCCGCGTTGAATACAAGGGTTCTGTCGATGACATCATCTTCCAAATGATTGGCGGCTTACGTTCAGGCATGGGTTACACCGGTGCCGCAAACGTTGCTTCACTGATCAAGAAGGCTCAATTTGTCCGCATCTCAAACGCTGGCCTGATTGAATCTCATCCACATGATGTTCAATTGACTAAGGCGGCACCTAACTACAAGTAAGCGTGTGGGTCAGTCGCTTTAAGGGTTGAACGTAAGCAACTTTGTTACGAAAAAATAAATAACAAATCTCGAATAAAAAGATTAAAATAAGAACTGACGAATCCAAAGTCAGTTCTTATTTTTTTAGTTAAGTTTAAGCCTGACGGTGCAAACTATGGTATGGAATTGCTGACATGACTGGATTAGTTGTGATTGCGATACTTATGACTGACGCATTGAGTGCATCGAATAGATAAGAATTATCTTTTTTGATGATTTAGTTTTGGGCGTTACAAGTCACGTTGCGGATGCACTTAGACCCTGATGATTAATCGTTGGGATTAGAAATCTTATTTCGCACCTTTCGTTATGCTGTGACGTAGTTTAAGATAGGTTGGGTGATGAGAGGGGAGATTTTGGTTCTGCCTCTTAAATTTTTGAGGTCGCTGGTGATGTCCACGGTACGCAGAGTGTTTCTGAGACAGCGTTGCTTTGGCGACTTGGTTTTGGGGTCATAGCTGAAATGACTGCTTTTCACGCTTTGTTTGAAGGCTTGGTAGAATTGGAAATCTATATTTACCGTGCCGAAACGTGCTCCAGGAAGCTGGAGGCTAATGTGTAAGGACAACTGACCGGAAATCCAAGTTCGGGATTTCCAGTCAGTTGCCCTTACACGCCGCCCCCAAACCGCTTCCTTCCGCACTCTGTTTCTTAATTTTACACTAGTAAAAGGCCCGATTTACATGGGACTTTGTTCTTACCGTGCCGAAACGTGCTCCGGCAGGCAGAGAGCTCCCGCGTAAGCAACTTCCGGTCTGAAATCCAAAACCGGGATTTCAAACCGAAAGTTACTTACGCTCCGCTCTCTAACCGTCTGCCTCCGCACTCTGTTTCTTAAGAAACCCTAAACCAGTTTACACTCATCATAAGTTACGTAATAAATTGCTGAATGATTATTCGACTTTTGTTAATATAGATATAAGCGATCGTGTTTTGTGATTTTTGAAGTCACGATGCTTTCCCGGTAGTAATCGATCGAATTCTATGAATAAGGGAGTATTAAATTAATTATGAAAATTTTAGTTGTTGATGATGATAAAGAAATCGCGCAATTATTAGAGATTTACATTAAAAATGAAGGTTATGAACCAGTGACTGCTTACAATGGTAAGGAGGCACTGACTAAACTACACACCACACCAGACATTGGTTTGATGATTCTGGATATTATGATGCCCGAAATGAACGGAATTGAAGTTATCAAGGAAGTACGGAAAGATTCCGAACTGCCGATTTTGATTCTGTCTGCTAAGACTGATGATATGGATAAGATTCAGGGATTGATCAGTGGCGGTGATGACTATGTCACGAAACCATTTAACCCGCTAGAAGTTATGGCGCGGGTCAAGTCACTGCTGCGACGGTCACAGGATCACGTCACAGAAAGCCAGCCGGATGTGTTAGACATCGGTTCACTGACCATTAACAAGGACTCCCACGAAGTTAAAACGATTGCAGGCAGTCCAATAAATTTGACTGCATTAGAATTTGGCATTTTATATCTGCTGGCAAGCCATCCAAACCGGGTCTTTTCAGCTGACGAAATTTTTGAACGGGTTTGGCGCCAGGAATCAATTGTTTCTGCAAAAACGGTCATGGTGCACGTGTCTCATTTGAGAGATAAAATTGAAGATGCAACTGGCGGCGAAAAAGTAATTCAGACCGTTTGGGGTGTCGGTTACAAGATTGAGACCCACTAGACAAGGTTGGGTGAATAAACTCAGTTTCCAGGCGCTGTTTGGAAACTGATTTTAGTATCAGCATGCCTTTGGCGGGGGAAAAAGATTAAGGTTGGAGGATAGCCGTGAAACTCACCACACGAGAAAAAAGTGCCCTCATCATGGAGGCGTTTGTAACGATTGTCATTTTACTGTTAGTGAACCTATCAGTTATCGTGATTTTAAATGACATGATTCAAACCAATCCAGGGTTACAGGACGGGATATTTATTATTAAACGGTCCATGGTCATCGGTCCGAACCATTACCAGCTGTGGAGCTGGGAGAATATTTTTATTGGCCTGATGATTGCAGCGGACGCGGGTGTCGTTTATTGGCGACTGATTCGGCGGTATCATCAAATGCAGTTGCGCCACATTATTGACGAACTGCACTACATCGCGAACGGTCACTTTGACCACCGGATCCCGTTTACGTTAAAGGGGGACACGCAGCGTGTGGTAACGTCGGTGAATGCGCTGGTTGATTCGGTTATTTCATCGATTGAGGATGAACGGCGAATCGAAAAATCCAAGGATGAGCTGATCACGAATGTCAGTCATGACCTGAGAACGCCTTTAACGTCCATTATTGGCTATCTTGGCTTGATTGAGGACCACCAGTACCATTCGGAAGATGACATCCTTAAATACACCCATACGGCGTTTAGCAAGGCGAAACAGATGAAGTCGCTGGTGGAGGATCTTTTTGAGTACACCAAAATGCGCCAAACAGACACGCCGATGAACATTTCGAAAATTGACATCAATCAAATGCTGGAACAATTAGCCGCTAGTTTTGAGCTTGAAGCAGAAGATAAGGGCATCAAAGTCTCAGTAGACATCGATGACAAGCCCTTACAGATCGAAGCCGATGCTGAAAAATTGGGTCGGGTGTTCAATAATTTGATTACTAACGCGTTGAAGTACGGTGACGGCGGCCACAATATTATTTTGCGGTCAAAGCCGGTGAGTGAGCGGGAAATTCAGGTGAGCGTTGAAAACGATGGCTCGCCGATTCCGGAAGCGTCACTCAAGCAGGTGTTTGAACGGTTTTACCGGGTTGAAGGATCGCGTTCCAAAGCAACGGGGGGAACAGGTTTAGGGCTGGCAATCGCCCAAAGTATTGTCGACCGGCACGGCGGTTATATCTACGTGACGTCTGATAATGAAATGACGCGTTTTATCATTCACTTACCAGTCAAGAACGGCGAGAAGATCGAACATGTCCAACCAAAGATATCACCGGAGGAAAATCGTGAAGAATAAAGAGATTCAAATGAGAACTGTCGCTTCGATGGGGCTCATTTTAAGTGTTTTAGCATTGTTTTTGGCATTTTACACGAGCGGTGTGACCGCCCAGGCTTCAACGGTTTCATCGGCGTCTTCGTCGTTGAACCTAAACGTTAAGTCGGCCATCGCAATTGACGCGACGACTGGTCAGGTTCTCTATGAAAAAAATGATAAAAAGGCTTTGCCGATTGCATCCATGACAAAATTATTGGCCATCTATATTGTTTTACAGGAAATTCATGAAGGTAAGCTGTCGTGGAATCAAAAGGTACACGTTAATAAGGCGACAGCGAAACTCAGTGAAAATTCTGAGCTGACCAACGTGCCGCTGACGACAAGTGAGACGTACACTGTCAAGGAACTTTACCAAGCCTCACTGATTTATTCAGCCAACGCAGCGGTGGTTGCGTTAGGAAATGAAATTTCCGGTAGTCCGCACGCCTTCATGACGAAGATGCGGCAAACTGCAAAGAAGCTTGGGCTAAACAGCGCCAAGCTGATTACTGCGTCTGGAATCACGAACGGACAGGCTGGTTCAATGGGGTATTCATCATTGCCAAGCAAGGATGAAAACACCATGTCAGCTAGCGACGTGGCTAAACTGGCACAAGATTTGTTAAAGAAATACCCGCAAATTTTAAAAACAACCTCAACGGCCACTGCGACCTTCGACGAGGGAGGCGCCAGTGAGACAACGATGACTAGTTGGGATCTTATGCTGAAGGGTTTGTCGCAATATACGTCAAGCTTGCCAGTGGACGGGTTGAAGACCGGGTCATCAACAGCAGCTGGTGCCAACTTTACTGGTACGGTTAAGAAGAACGGTCACCGAATCATTACTGTCGTCATGCATGCTTCCTACAAGAGCAGTACTGATCCATCGCGGTTCGTTCAAACAAAGAAACTCATGCACTGGGTCTACGCCACTTACAAACCAGTCACCTTAAAGAAGGGTGCCCAGTTTGCACAGAGTGACACTGTCAGCGTTCCATACGGGAAACAGAAGACAACGACGGTTGCTGTTGGTAAGAACACCACCGTTTGGTTGACTAAGAACCAGAGTACAGCGCGTTTGAAGGGTAAAGCAGCCTTGAAGTCTTCGGTTAAAGAGAAGAACGGGTTGAAGGCGCCGCTTAAGGCTGGTACGCAAGTCGGGACCCTGAATTTGAAAACTGATGGGCAGACTTTCAGTTTCTTGAATGGTGGGACAACATTAAATGTCCCAATTAAGATCAATCACAGTCTACAACGGGCAAATTGGTTCGTTCGGACTTGGCGCGACATTGTTGGCATTTTTTAAAGCAAAAAGTTAATTAAAATGAATATCTGAACTAAAATGGATGCTTCCATTACATTGTTCGTGAACTGAAATATCAATTTAAAATTACCTATGAGACACAACTAAATTCTAATGTTTTCCTTGTGAAATCAACGTAGGAAAACATAATGAAACATGGTAGAATAGTCTTGCATTGTGTGATTATGGTGTATATTTTGTTTGATTTTGGTAAAAGAAAAGTTGCGCAGTCGTGTGTGTTGCGGCGCGTGACGATTTTAAACATTTCAGTTGTGTCGAACGCTTTGTGATGGAGGCATTCTTTTTGACTAAACAATTGCCAAACCCAGACGAGCCCAGGTGGCGGATGACGTTACGGACGTCCATGCCATTGAACCTAAGCTATATCCCAATCGGCTTGGCTTGTGGGGTGCTGTTGCACGCCGCTGGTTTTAATACGTTACTAACGGGGCTTGTTTCAATATTGGTTTTTTCCGGTGGTGCCCAATTTATGATCGCGTCAATGTTAACGATCAACGCGCCGCTGCTTTCAATTGTCTTAATGCTGTTCTTCTTGGAACTGCGTTATGCGTTACTTGGATCCAGTTTATCCCGGTACCTCAAGGGGCAGTCGGAACGGTTTCTACTGTTTTTTGCCGTATCATTAAACGATGAAAACTATGCGGTCAACTACTTGAAATTTGCTACTGATAAAAAGTGGACACCGCAAGATGCCATACAGGTAGAACATTACTCACTGCTATTCTGGGCAGTCAGCAACGTCATTGGCAGCCTGATCGGCAGTGCCTTAAAGATTGATCTTAACGTGGTCCAATTTGCGTTAACTGCACTGTTTATCTACATGGTTGTGATGCAAATCAAGGAACGCCTCACAATTGTTATCGCAATTTTGGCCGGTGTTTTGGCCGTGGTTTTCCTGACATTGACCAAGAGTACCATCGGCTTGGTCATCTCAACGTTGTTAACTTCTTTTATTGGCTTTCTTATCGAACATTATCTTTTGGAAAAACATCCCAAGAGCCACTGGCTATACAAGCTGCGGCATCATGAGCTGACTACGGAAGATGAAGATGATGAGACTGTTGATGAATCGGGTCAGAATAGCTAGATGAGGTAAACGGAATGAATTCTGTGAATACGTGGACTACCACACAACATTTTTGGCTGATTATTTTAGGCTTCTTTGTGGCCTTTGCACCACGATATCTGCCAATAAAGATTTTTACAAAGCGAAAAATTCCCGAATGGTTCAACGAGTGGATGCGTTTCGTACCCGTTTCGTTGTTTACGGCACTGGTAGTGAAGGATGTCTTCATTTCCAGTTCTTACCAGTTTGAGGTGATGCCGCACATTGCCGAAATCGTTGCTGGGATTCTCGTTTTAGTCATTGCGTACGTGACACGCTCCATGGCAATCTCCGTAGTTGCCGGGTTAGTCAGCGTGTTTCTGTTATCAATGATCATTTGAACCACCAATTTAATAGATGATCCTAACCTGAAGCTTCTGATCATTTGATCGGGGCTTTTTATTTTGGCCGCCTTTAACATGATTGGCAAAGGCGATTGGATACGGTGCATGACGTCATTTTGCTCACCATCGTAATCTCGGCAGCCACCTAATTGACAGTCTGGCAAAACAAGTTGTGGCACTACTGGGTTCTACCTTGAGTATAGCCGGTCAATGTAACGATTTTATGGCGGTTATGTAAAGGCTGTGTAAAGGTTACCCGGTAGGTGCGTTAAAAATAGGGCGACTCGTCAGGTGAACCAATTGTGGTCACAACGCAACGTTGCCTATGGATTTTCGGTAAAAAAAGGACGCTCAAAAAAGAGCGTCCATTAAAAAACAAATCTTATTAATGCTGCGTATTATATATATAGTCCCGAGTCATCGGCAATGTTTTTGCTGAGGGACCCTTTGACAGCAGGTATTGAATGACATCAATATTGCCGGATGCAAAGGAAGCTGCACTGGCTTGCAGGTAGAGGTCCCACATCCGGGTAAATCGTTCGTCCATAAGGTCAGTGATCTCAGCACGTTTGGCGTTAAAGTTCTCATCCCAAGTTTCAGTTGTTTTCTGGTAGTGGCGACGCAGGGGTTCCATATCGGCAATTTGCAGACCAGCGTCCAAAATATGTTGCATATTTTCAGTGATGCCGGGAACGTAACCGCCCGGGAAAATCCATTTGTTGAGCCAACCGTTATTGGCGCCTTTGCCCTGACGCGTGATGCCGTGGATCAGTGCCACGCCATCGTCTTTCATGTACTTGGCGACGTCGTTGAAGTAGGTGCCGAGGTTTTCTGCACCGACGTGCTCAAACATCCCAACAGAGGTGACGTAATCCCACTGTTGGTTGCCCAGTTCGCGATAATCAACTAGTTTGACTTCAGCAATAGCTTCGAGGCCTTCATTTTTGATACGATTTTGCACGAAGTCGTACTGTTCCTGGCTCAGCGTAACGCCGGTGACCTTCAGTCCGTATTCCTTGGCAGCAGTCAGCATCAAGGTGCCCCAACCGCAACCGATATCTAGTAGGGAACGTCCTGGTTTTGAATCCAGCTTGTTGATGATGTGGTGCACTTTATTGATTTGGGCGGTGGTCAGGTCGTCATCATCGTGCTCGAAATAGGCACAGGAATACGTCATGGTATCATCCAGCCAAAGGTTGTAAAAATCGTTACCCAAGTCGTAATGACTTTGAACATCTTCCTTGCTTTCTTTTTCATCATGTTTTTGTTTCGGTAGGAAATTGATGAATTTTGAGTTGTGGAAGAAACTATCAGCGCTCTCGTACGCGGCTATCAGCAGATCTTCGATACTGCCGTCGATTTCAATTTTCTTGTCCATATAGCCTTCCCCTAAGGCAATGGATGCGTTGCGCGTGATTTCCTTAATTGGAATCGGTTCATTGAACGTGATATGGATTTTCGGCTCCCCTTCGCCGTATGTTTCAGTCTTTCCGTCCCAGTATGTAACCGTGATGGGGATGTTAAACGAACGGCTCAGAAATGTTTTGTAGAATGTCTTTTCAAGCATGGTCTTCAATCCCTTTCTCATTTGAATATTAGTGCACTATATACGGTTCCGATTATACGCTTATGTGTCAAATCGTTACCTGAAATTTACCGAAAATTTACATGGCAGGGGCTTTCATCATTTGTCATCATGGTATAATAAACATAAATATGTTTGGATTAGATGTGGAGGGAATCTCTTGAAAAAGTGGGTATGGGCTGTAGCGACAGTCATAATAATCATCATTGCTGGTGGCTTGGCGTACACCAGTCACCACAATGTACAGGCGCAGTACGACAGCGCCATGAACAGCGGCAAGTTAGCCGTGCAAGATAAACGGTATACGGCAGCCGAAACGAGTTTTCAGGCAGCGTTACGTCATAAGGACAGTGACAAGACTGCCCAGGCTTACCTGTCACAGGCTCAAAATTACGTGACCGGTAATGCAGCGATGAATGATGGTAATTTTTCAACGGCCAAGAGTGCCTTTACGAAGGTGCAGAATGCTAAGAACGGGTACACCATTTTAACGAAGCGGGCCAAGACGTCACTGAAACGCTTGAAGCCGATTCGCTTGCGGGCAGAAATGTATACCCAAATTTACGAACAAGCTGTGATTCAGTATCAAGCCCAGACTTACACAGAATCGAATGCCACGTTGGATCGCATTTTGACGGACAAAGATGCAAAACAGTCTTATTACCAGGATACATATAATAAGGCAGTTGAACTGCGCTCAGCAAACAACAAGGCCATTAAAAACGGTGGCGACGGGACGCCAGCTTCTGACTCCAGTTCGGTTGCCGCAACGACTAGCGACAGTTCATCATCCACGACGGCAACAACGGACAGTTCTTCGGCAACATCCAGCAGCAGTGTATCGGGATTGACTAAGGCTGAAAGTGAAGCTGCCAAGAATTATAAGGGAACGAACGAATACACTGTTAAGAAATCACAGACTGAAATTAACGGCAAAACAATTACCAGCGCTCAAATTTCTGCGGCACGCAAAACGTTGAAGAATGCCGGTGTTCAGGAAAGCAGTTTCTCTGATCAGGATATTCGGACCGGTCTGATTGCTGCCAACAAGGCGGGCATTTCTTATAAGTCATACGTTAACAAAAATTACAAATAACACTGAAAAAGTAGTTTCCGTGGGCACCACCCGGTGCTCGTGGAAACTACTTTTAACTAAGAACTAAGTTGGGGTGACCTGAGTGGGGATTTATCATCGATTTGTTGAAAATGTAACACTGCGGCGGTGGACCGTTTTAGGCTTTATTATCGTTATTTTGTGGCTGGTTCGGTCGCAAATGAGCAAGATTCTGTTAACGTTCATCTTCACGTTTTTAGTCCTGCGCCTGATTCACTTTGTCCAACGCCACGTACGGATACCATCACGGATTATTGTGATTACCGTTTACGTGCTGATTATTCTGGCATTGTATTTTGCCATCACGATTTACCTGCCGAAGGTTGCAACGCAGGTCGTGGCTACCGTACAATCCATCTACAAGTTTTATCAGAGCTCCTCAAGCGACACTAACGCGACGATGCGGTGGGTGGCGGATTGGGTTGGAAAATCGAACATTATGCCGCAGGTTAAAAGCGGCATCAAAATTTTGATGGATTACCTGACAAGTATCGGGTCCTTTGGGGTGACCTTTGTTCTTTCATTGATTTTAAGTTTCTTCTTCACCATCGAAGAAAAGCCGATGAAGTCGTTTTCTAAACTTTTTCTGAGCAGCGATTACGGTTGGTTTTTCCAAGATGTGTACTACTTTGCACACAAGTTCTCCGACACGTTTGGCGTGGTCTTGGAAGCGCAATTTATTATCGCTATCTGCAATACAGTTGTGACGACGATTGGATTAGCCTTCATGCACATGCCGCAGTTGCTCGTCTTAGCCATCATGATCTTTATTCTAAGTCTGGTGCCAGTCGCGGGGGTCATCATCTCGGCAATTCCGCTGAGTTTGATTGGCTACTCGGTAGGCGGTATACGAGATGTCGTTTACATTCTTATTCTTCTGGTCATCGTGCACACGTTGGAAGCCTACGTACTGAATCCTAAGCTGATGTCCAGCAAAACCGAGTTGCCGATTTTCTATACCTTTGTTGTTCTGCTGGCAGGTGAAGCCATTTGGGGAACATGGGGGCTGATTGTGGCCGTGCCGGTGTTTACCTTCTTTCTGGATATTCTGGGCGTCAAACGGGCTCACGGGCTGCACGTGCCGCCAGCGCAATTTCAACAGCTTAAGGAACAACAGCTCAAACGGTTTAAAAACCGGGATTGGCACCACACCAAGTCCGGTGATTCTGGGGACGACAAATGACATTTAAAGATATGATGATGGGCAATAGTCCCTATGTCTCACAGTATCAAGACGCACCTAACGACATGCGCCAACGCGCCGACCATTTGTGCTGGCAGCTCAATCAAATGGACCCAAACGTGCAGGAAGCCCGGCAAAAAATTTTGATGCAACTCTTTGAGACCAGCGAAAATTTGCCGTTTGTGGCGGCCAATTTTCATTGCGATTATGGGTTTAATATTCACTTTCATGGGATGGCGCTGCTCAACGATAATGTGACGATTCTTGATTCATCGCCAGTGCATATCGGCGCCAACGCGTTTATTGCTCCGGGTGTCGTCATTGCCTGTGCGGGTCATGCGGTGCTGCCTGAGCAACGGGTGGCGGGTATCGGCAACAGCGCGCCCATCACCCTTAAGGACAACGTTTGGGTCGGCGCAAACAGTGTCATCACTGCGGGTACCACAATTGGAGCAGGCAGCATCATCGGCGCTGGAAGCGTGGTTACCCATGATATTCCAGCGGGCGTCATTGCGGTTGGCAGTCCGGCAAAGGTCGTGCGAGAAATTACTGAGGCGGACCGGGTGGCATTGACGCAATTTTGATTTTGGCGGGCTTTGCATAATTGTATCTTCTGCGTTTGATTGTCGAATTATTGCGAAGATGAACAACGGACAAAACAGGGACGCCAGCCATTCGCAGTGATTGCAATATTTCACAATGAATTAAATAATTAAATTGGAACCTACCAGCTCAATAATTGGACCCGTTTTCAATTAGTGAAAGACCGATTATGTGCTGTAATTCATTCTGTTTTGGTGTAAAATAGCAAGGTAATTAAAAGAAGAAAGAGGTTATTGACTAATGGCAAAATTAGTACTGATCCGTCACGGTCAAAGTGAATGGAACTTATCTAACCAGTTTACTGGTTGGGTCGATGTTGATCTTAGTGACGAAGGTGTTAAGCAAGCAATCAATGCTGGTAAGCTCATCAAGGAAGCCGGCATTGAATTCGACCAGGCCTACACTTCCGTTTTGACGCGTGCCATCAAGACATTGCATTATGCTTTGGAATACTCAGACCAACTCTGGATTCCAGAAACCAAGACTTGGCGTTTGAACGAACGTCACTACGGCGCTTTGCAAGGCCAAAACAAGGCTGAAGCCGCAGAGAAGTTCGGTGACGAACAAGTCCACATCTGGCGTCGTTCATACGACGTGTTGCCACCACTTTTGAGTGCTGACGACGAAGGTTCAGCTGCTAACGACCGTCGTTACGCTAACTTGGACCCACACATCGTTCCTGGTGGTGAAAACTTGAAGGTCACTCTCGAACGGGTTATGCCTTTCTGGGAAGACGAAATTGCACCTCAATTGCTTGATGGTAAGAACGTTATCATCGCCGCTCACGGTAACTCATTGCGTGCCCTGAGCAAGTACATTGAAGGTATCAGCGATGACGATATCATCAACCTCGAAATGAAGACTGGTCAACCAGTTGTTTATGATTTCGACGCAAAATTAAATGTAACTAACAAAACTAAGTTAGGGGACTAATTTATTTAGTGCCTGCTTGGCAAAGTCGGCCTGTATGGGTCGACTTTTTATTGTGTCAAGAGTGTGGTAAAACGGACAATAGCGACAATATCGTTGCTATTTGGCCACTAGTTACCAGAATCAAACAATCAATTAAACCTTAGAAAATGGAGTATCAACAACCTTGAATAATGAATCAGAAGTATCACAACGCGAAATGTTAAAGATCATCAGTGTTTTCCGTAAGAACGGCTTTAAGGGCGAATACGAAACCTTTGAACGGTCCAAAGAGGCCGAGGGAGAGTATTTTGTGGTCGTTACTGATGAGAAATCGGGGATCAAAGGGTTGTTTAAAGCCAACGTCTTGGACGGCTCAGTTGCCTTCCAGTACGTTTTGGATGAGAAACATTCAGTCGCAAATAGTTAACAATAACTGAAGCGTTTATTGATTGAATACCGCTGAAGTTCGCCAGTCAACGTCTTCAACGGTATTTTTTTGCGGTCAATTCCGTTTAGCCGGTGAATTGATTGCACCATAAATAATTAAGGGTTTTAAATTTAAAACCCCCGGATTTAAAATCTAAGTGCAACAAGTTCAAATTATACAAATAGGCCATGGAG
>NZ_AYYR01000002.1 GCF_001435975.1 Secundilactobacillus collinoides DSM 20515 = JCM 1123 | reverse complement strand
AAATGGTCGTTTTAGCGTTTTTAGCACTATTACTTAAGAGATTTTAGACAGCTTCTAAAATCTCATCACGAATATGACCGGCCCCCTTCGGGGTGTTTGTTACTTCACCTTGGAAACACACTTGCTTATTTGAATCCATTCCACAATAATCAAGCTTCAATTTTGAAACATCAATACCAACATTCAAGTTCATTGATTCAGACCTCCTTTCCGTTCTTATTTTGGATAGGCTTGGGTGCTGTGTGATACTCCCTAATTATGAATCTTCAGAACATCCTCGCAATTTATGAGTAGACAAGTCATCCAATGACTAGCTGCTTGATAGAACGCGAGCTATCAAAATCATCAGCTAACACTACAGCTTGTGGTTTGAACTTAAACAATTCATCTGGGCGGCATTCTTAAAATGTAGATAAACTACAGGAGGCGAAAGCCTATACCAGTTGGATCCGAATCCAATGAACAATTAGAGAATATCACACAGCATCCAAACAGCGAAGCTGGTCAATACTTGAATACATTTTTAATAATACGAGGAGTGGTAAAAATGAGAACTCGGCGGATAATGCTGACTAGTGCGATCATCATCTGCGTCCTGTTAATATTTGTCTCAATCAATGTTGCACTCATCGGCTTGACCCTGGTATTGTCGTGGACAAGCTATCAGCTGCTGATCAAAAAAGACTATACGCTGCTGCAGACTAGCATATTTCAAAACGTCTCACTTAGGATGCCTGATTTTGACAAATTAAGTCAGGAACAAATTTCAACCTATCAGCGGACAGCTTATCGGGTTGGCTGGTGGATCCTGGCAAGTACGATTGCCTGTGTTATTGTGCTGATTTGTTTGAATCTTTGAATTCGAAAAAATGATATTAAAAAAGTTCCGAAGCAAAATTGCTTCGGAACTTTTTTCGTGGTGCGCCCGGCATGGGCGCCAACTAGACGGTGAAAGTCCGTTGCGGGCCGTAGTAGTCGGAACCGCAAGTCAATGACAAGGGTGTCCATCGTGAGGTGGAATCTGAAGGAAGTCGGCGACAAAGTACCGCATTGATGTACAAGAATCAGCTATAAGGCTGTGTTGGTCGGACGAGGTTGCCAAACAAACCAAAGTCCAATACTACTCGAGGCCATCGCAGTAAAGCTGGCAATGACATGGTACGAAAGTGGGCGTTCTTACCCGGGGAGGCCTGTATCGTACGTTCCCGACAAGAGGCGCGCTAAGCGCCACAGGAACAAACATCGCAGTGATGTGGTGCAGAACGATACAGGAGTCAGCCGAGGCCATAGTAGTGGTATCTGCCACGAAGGGCTGAACAATAATAGGTCATCATTGATATTGGAGGTGGAGACAGTGCAACAACCGCAGAATACAGAAAAAGCTGACCGCCGGCGGACAGTAGGACTGGAAGCCCAAGAACAAGTCGGGGTGCGTAGCACTGACTCTGGTGAAAATACGATGATGAACGGCACTAAGTTTCAAGAGTTAGTCTTAGACCGAAATAACCTGAACGAGGCTTATCTTCGCGTCTGCAGAAACAAAGGTGCAGCAGGACTAGACGGAATGACCGTTGACGAACTGTTGCCCTACTTGAGGAAACATAAACAGGAATTACTGCAAGCTTTACAAAACGAGACCTATCGGCCTCGTCCCGTTAAGCGGGTTGAAATTCCAAAACCTAATGGTGGTAAACGCAAGCTCGGAATACCAACTGTGATTGACCGACTTGTTCAACAAGCCATGGCGCAAGTCATGGTGCCAACATTTGAGCGTGTCTTCTCAGATAATAGTTTTGGGTTCCGACCGAATCGAAGTGCTAAAGATGCCATTGATAGAGTGGTTCAGTTCTACAATCAGGGCTATCACTATGTCGTGGATCTCGATTTAAAAGCATACTTCGATACGGTCAACCACGATCTGCTTATTAGATTTATTGAGCAGTATATTACGGATCCATGGATACTGCATCTCATTCGTCGCTTCCTAACCAGCGGTGTCATGAATGGTGGTCTATTTGAACGAAGTGATAAAGGCACCCCTCAAGGTGGCCCCTTATCGCCACTTTTGGCTAACATTTATCTCAACGAACTGGATAAGCTGTTAACTTCCAGAGGTCATAAGTTTGTCCGCTATGCGGACGATTGTAATATTTATGTCCGAAGTAAACGTGCTGGAGAACGGGTTCTGACTAATGTTACTCGCTTTCTTGAAGGCGACCTAAAGGTCACCGTCAATGAGGACAAGACATCAGTAAGTTCGCCTCTGCGGGCCAAGTTCCTGGGATTTTCCTTGGGGGTTGGTCGAGGAGGTGCGTATGCGCGACCTGCTTGGCAGGCCAAGCAACGCATCAAGTCTGCACTCAGGAAAATGACCAAGCGCAATCGGGGCGTTTCGTTAAACCTGGTGTTTAACGAGATTCATCAAAAGATGCGTGGGTGGTTACAGTACTATTCGGTCGGGAAAATGACCAATTTTATCCGTCACTTAGACGAATGGTTGCGAGCAAGGATTCGCCAGTATATTTGGAAACAGTGGAAGAAGCTCAAAACAAAGGTCAATCATCTTGTAAAACTGGGGCTTTCTGGCACCAGTGCTTATACAATGGCCAATACCCGTAAGGGTTATTGGCGAACTGCGCATAGCAAGACATTGACCTATACTCTGACAAACAAAAGACTGGAACGCCTTGGACTCATCAATATGAGCAAGACACTCCAGTCAATACAAAGTGCTTAAATTATTGAACCGCCGTATACGGAACCGTACGTACGGTGGTGTGAGAGGTCGGTAATTGAATTAATCAATTACCTCCTACCCGATTATCTATTGAGGATTAATCTTCGTCGTCTTCCTCATCCAAGCCTTCTCGTGGTGTCTTACCAAGCAAGGCCTGCAGAGTAGCGATGTTGTGGTTGTTATCTTGCAGCAGGCCAACCAAATGTTGTGCCAAGACTGGACGGCCTTCTTTTTCAGCCAGCTTAATTGCCCGGGTGACAAACATGTTCTCAGTGTCATAGTCGTGGACGAAGTCGTTGACCAGCCACTCTACAGATTCATATTTGTTCTGGCCATTTTCTTCCAGCATGGTGTACTCTGTGAATTCCTTTTGGGTACTTGGCGTAATTAAGGCCTCATCGATTAAGACCGTGCCCAAGGCATCCTTTTGGTCGTACGCCTGCTTAAGTAAGTCGCCGAATAGGACTTTCAGCTGTTGGGCCGACATTCCCTTCACATACCATTTTGCCATCTGGAGTTTGTTGGATAAAACTTCCAAATTGGCAACGATGTGGCCGGTCATCGCACCAGCCGTTGGGGTATGGTGGTCGATATCTGCTTGCTTAACTTCTGCTTCAAATAATTTTTCGGGGGTTGCTGTTGTCATATTCTTCACCTATTTCACTTTCATTGATTGAACTTCATAGCCTAAATCAGTTACCGTGTCTGACAATTTGTCTGCGGAAATTTTATCGCCGTCAAAATCAGTTTTGACTTTGGCTGCATTGAACAAGACTTTGACGTTTTCCACACCATCCTGCTTTTCAAGTGCGCCCTTGATCTTTTGCATGCATGACGGGCATGACAGCGCGTCTAATTGTAAAATTGCTTTACTCATATTGATAACCTCCATCTCATTTACTGTTTTAATGATACATCCTATTCGCCAACCGATAATTGATCTGGATCAAGTTTGGCAGCTTTTGGCTGATAATTAATTAATCGCATTGCGTTGAAGATGACAACCAGGATACTGGCTTCATGGACAAACATTCCGCTGGCCATGTAAATAAAGCCGAGAATCAAGCCAATCAGGAGGGCGACAACCGTCGCAATGGCGATGAAAATGTTCTCCTTGGTGTTGATGACCGTTTTTTTGGAAAGTCCATATGCATGGATCAATTCATTGAATCCTGATGACATCAAGACGACATCAGAGGTTTCAACCGCCACGTCGGTTCCACTTCCCATGGCAATCCCGATGTCAGCCGTCACTAATGACGGACTGTCGTTGATGCCGTCGCCGACAAAGGCAACCTTGTGGCCTTCCTGCTGGAATTGTTTAACGTATTCGACTTTTTGTTCCGGCAAAAGTTCTGCGTGGACTTCGTCAATGCCGATTTGTTCTGCAACGGCATTGGCTGTCTGCAGGTTATCACCGGTCAGCATAACCGTCTTCTTGATGCCGAGTGACTTGAGTGTCGCCAGGCTTTGCTTAACGCCTTGACGAATCACATCCGAGATACCAAGAATGGCTTGAATTTGCCCGTCGAAGGCAACGATAACTGTTGAACTGCCTTCGCCTTGGATGTTTTCCAAGTCTTGACGTTGTTCAGACGTCAAATCAACATTTTCATCGTTCATCATTCTCAAATTACCAATTAAAACATTTTTACCGTTGGCAGTTGCCTTAACGCCACGGCCTTTGACTGTGTCAGCATCGGCAACTTGAACGTCCTCAAACGGAATATGATGATCACCTGAGAATTTAACAACTGCTTGTGCCAATGGATGATCCGACTGCTTTTCAACGGCTGTGGCAATTTGCAAGGCCAACTGGTCTCTTGAGTAATCTTTGAACTGAGTAACCGCCGTTTTCCCTTCAGTCAGGGTCCCGGTCTTATCGAATACCAACGTGTCGACATTGGCAAAGGTGTTCATCACTTCACCGCCCTTGATCAAGACACCGTTTTTCGCACCATTACCGATTCCAGCCACGTTTGAAACCGGGGCGCCGATGACCAAGGCCCCAGGGCATCCCAAGACCAAAACGGTAATCGCTAATCGGAAATCTTTGGTAACCAAGCCCACAATCAATGCAATGATCAAAACTGCCGGAGTGTAATAAGTCGCAAATTTGTCAATAAACTTTTCTGCTGGCGACTTGGTGTCTTGAGCATCCTCAACCAGTTCAACAATTTTGCCAAACGTGGTGTCGTCGCCAACCTTGGTTGCCCGAACTTTAAGTGTTCCGTTGTCTAAGATGGTGCCAGAGAATACCTGATTGCCAGTGCCCTTAGTGACTAGTTTTGATTCACCAGTAATACTGGCTTCGTTGATGTGACCGGATCCATCCACAATTTCCCCGTCAACCGGAATCTGACCGCCGGCTTTGACCAAGACGACGTCGTCAACGTCGACAAAGTCAACATCCGTCTCCTCAGTGTTGCCGTCATCATCTACAATCATTGCGGTAGTCGGTGCCATTTCCGTCAAATCTTTAATTGAGTGGCGGGTTTTGGCCAACGTTTTGTCTTCCAAAAACGTCCCAAATAAGAACAAGAAAGTGACGATTGCTGATTCATTGTACTCGCCAATGATGAAAGCGCCAATCACAGCAATGCTGACAAGTAATTCGATGCTGATTGTTTTAAACCGGAGTGCTGAAACCGCCCGAAGAACGATCGGCACAGCTGAGATAATTGAAGCGGCGATAAATGAAACCGTGTAGATCATATCGCTGTCAACAACTTTCCCCAAGAGACCTACGCCAATTAATACTGCCGTTATCAATGTAATTTGATTTGTATGTTGATTAATATATCTTTGGAATTTCATAATCTCCCGCTCCATTTCTTAATTGATGTCTTTAGTATATGGTGGTTCGACCGATAAAGAATTGACGTGGATCAAGTTTGAAATTTTTGTTTGGGTAATTAATGGCGAATATTTTGGATGTAAGCTGATTCCTGAGACAACTTTTAAGAGAGGGTATAATGAATAAATCGTCTCTCAAAAGGAAGGAATTTTTACATGCCAACTCGTTACGACAAAGAATTCAAACAAAACATCATCAACCTATATAAACAAGGCGAATCAGCCGCCCAACTGGCCAGAGAATATGGCATTGGCTATTCAACCGTTCATAAGTGGATCCAGGGCCAAGCCAAAACTCAATCCGGTAAATCGCCAGACGAAATTAAAGCGATGGAAAAGCGGCTGGCTTCCCTGTCTGAGGAGAACGAAATCCTAAAAAAAGCCCTGGGCTTCCTTGCCCAGAAGTAACCAATATTTTTGATTACATTCACCAAGAAAGCCATCACCACCAGGTAACTAAGATGTGCCGAATCCTCGGTGTTTCCAGAGCTCAGTATTATCGTTATCGATCCCCAAAGCCTTCAAAACGCCGGGCCGAAGATGCGGACTTAAAACAACGGATTCTGCGGATCTTTGCGGAATTTAAGCAGCGATACGGTGTTATGAAGATCCATCATGAATTGAATCTGGAACTTCAACCACTGCAGCTTCGGTGCAGTCCACGACGGATTTCCCGGCTCATGAAGGAACTTGATATCCACTCCGTTACCGTCAATAAGTGGAAAGCGGCTTCGGCTTCCAAAACCAAGGTTGAACAGCGTCCCAACTTGCTTAAGCAGGATTTCTCGACCACTGGTTTAAATCAAAAATGGACTGCTGATATGACCTATATTCAAACGAAGCGTAATGGCTGGTGTTACTTATCAACCATCATGGATCTGCACTCAAGACGAATTATCGGCTATTCGTTCTCAAAAAAGATGGATACTGATTTAGTCTTAAAGACCCTGGAAAGCGCGGTTAAAAATCGAACCATTACTGGGGACCTGATTATCCACACAGACTTAGGATCACAGTACACCAGCGATGATTACAACCAACGGTTAACAGAACTACATAGCCGCCACTCTTACAGCCGTAAGGGGTGTCCATACGATAATGCACCAATGGAATCTTTTCATGCTTCCCTCAAAAAGGAATGTGTTTATCCAGTGCCGGTCTTTGAGAATTATGAAACTGCCGCTGCTGTCCTTTTTGAATATGTGCATGCTTTCTACAATAGGAAGAGAATTCATAGTTCACTGGGCTACCAGACCCCCTTACCAGTTGAAATCGCAACACTTACGAGCCAAATGGCCGCCTGATTTAATGCTTTCCATGGTTCAAATAAGTTATTAATCACGATTAATGATTTATTTGAGCTGTGGAAGGTAAACGCGGTTCTGAATGTCTCTTAAAACCTGTCTCAAATATTGACTTCAATCCAAACCTACTACCTTAACGCAGATGGTAAGCAAGTAAAGGGAAACATTGTAAGAGAATCCAATGGCAAAACAAATTATTATGAAGGAAAAAACGGAACAATGTTAAAAAATGATTTTGGCAAACTTCCGAATGGATCATGGGTATATCTTAATAATAATGGAGACGCTGTCACTGGTGAGCAAACAATACGAGGAAAAAAGATGTGCTTTATGTCTGATGGAATTCAGGTTAAAGGTAAGTCAGCGTTGGGAAATGATGGCAAATATCATTATTATGATGCCAATTCGGGAATAAGATTATCTTAATTCGAGAATCATTTTTATTAAAATCATTCATATTTCAATAAACGTTATATTTTCAAAAACAGAGACTAAGAGTCATGTTCATCACATGATTCTTAGTCTCTTGGTGTTCTAATACTGATATTTGGAAAAAGTACTAATTTTTTATCATAATTGGTTATCCAAGCAACATTAGTGCTAACAGTTTAACCAGACTACTTTAAATATGCCAATATTGAATATTCTTTTGCCAGCGTTGTCGCTTAATTCGCCCTAATTGGCGTCGAATCCGCCAATTGGTAATTTTCCGCCAAAGGGGACTGTGATAAGCCGTTTGCTGATAAAATTGACGTTGCCAATAGGTAATGTCTTTGCTAATTTGTTGTTGACTCCACCAAACATAATTATGAGTCAAATATCCGGCAACTTGGACATACGGACGTTCGGTCCAGTAGGCTGCTCCCATCAATTGACCTCGTGTAATTGGCAGGCCTCTGGTTTTAAACCAAGCCATTTTATAAATCTTCTGAATCTTGCCAACTCCCATCGGTGGTTGTTGCTTATCAGTGTAGGGGGGCCAAAGGAACGACAATCAATGCTTGTAAAATTTGCTGGGGGTGTGCCGTTTGGTTTAAGGCCAATTGTAAATCATTAGAAAAGCGATAGGTACGCTGTTTAGTTGTCAATTGGATCTTGGCACACCAGAGCTTAGTCATGTTAAACCACCTTCATTTAATTTCAGAGTATGCCACATGATGGGCAAAATTGGCAACTTTTGTCTTATCTGGATCTTTACGAGCTTCTTTATCAATTAGCTGCTTTAATTTGGTCTTCCGCTCGATACTTTTCGATCCGATAGAGGGTAACTGGGGCAATCCCCAACATCCGCGCGATCTGCCGTTTGGTTAATTCTTCTCCCTGTTCCCGGCGCGTTAGCAAACGACAGGCTTCTTTATAAATATAACGTTTCTGTCGATTCGGTGAATGTGGTCCATATTCACGGACTTTACCATGATATTTTCCTTGCCGTTTAGCAATTTCAATCCCTTGTCGCTGTCTTACTTTGATTGTCTCACGTTCTTCTTGGGCCATATACTTATAAAGCTCAATAATGATATTGGTAATCAAGTTACGTAAGTTAGGATCTTCAATACTATTAAAGCTCGGTAAATTTAAAATGTTTAAGGTGGCCCCCTTATGGCGAATGGCTTCCATAATTTCTGTTAAATCGGCTGAATTTCTACCTAACCGATCTAAACTTAAGACAATTACCTCATCATCGTCACGAAGATAATTCAGCATGGCTTGAAGTTGTGGGCGGGCAGCATTTTTTCCAGAAAGTTTCTCTTGAAAAATTTTTGTTACTCCAGCTGCTTGTAGTTGTTCAATTTGCCGGGCTAGATTTTGCTCACGAGTACTAACACGTGCGTAACCAATTTTTGTCGTTTTCAGAACGCCTCCGGAACACTTATATGTAACTAATGATAATACACACTTTGAATGAATACAATAGGGTAGACTTCATAGTCACTAATATCTAATTTGGTGCCAAATTAAGGACCCCATAAAGATAAT
>NZ_AYYR01000116.1 GCF_001435975.1 Secundilactobacillus collinoides DSM 20515 = JCM 1123 | reverse complement strand
AAGCTAGCTCACGGCCTGGCTCCATGGTTGTTGCACTTGAGTTGACATTCCGGGGATAAAAAAGGTGCCCTAAAAGTCACTTATCATGACTTTAAAGGGCACCCATATGTGCTTTACCACCTTTTAGCTTCCTACCCGTTGCCGAATAGGACTTGTGATCTGCGTATTCACAGATCCATTTTGATATCGGAGTGTGACTCCGTTCACCGTTACTGTTGTTCACGCTGAATGCCTGGAGGTGATTTGTCAATTCTATTCCCGCTTGCACCAAACCGGGATCGCTGTGTGGCGAACTGACGTTGTCCTCGTAAACGCATTTGCTCTATCAAGTTGTCATTATCATAACACTTGAATGAGAAACGTCAAGAGAAATTCTCATTTTTATTTAATATTGAAAAAGCCTACTATAAAGTCCTAAAATAATTAGTTTACGCCTCATTATGAAATTATTAATTCATGAAAATAACGAACAATAGGTATTTTGATTATGAAATTATGCAGAAATATCGTTTCTATTATTAATTAAATGTTTATCAATACGATAAAATTGACAAGGGACTGTTTATAGATTAAAATTAATGTTAATAGTTAGTAAACTAACTATTATGAAAGGATGATGATTAACTTGATAGACATGAGAACCATTCATGACCTGCAACTCAATATGCTTGAAAAAATAGATGAGATTTGCAAACGATTCGGTTTAACTTATTTTATGATTGGCGGTTCGGCAATTGGTGCCGTGAGGGAACACGGATTTATTCCGTGGGATGATGACATTGACGTTGGCCTGACTCGTTCGGATTTTGACAAATTTATTCAGGACGCGCCCGCTTATCTTTCTGATGTGTCAATGGCATTGGAGGAAGATCGATTGGACTCAGCGTTCGAGTTTGATTTTGCGAAGCTCATGCGGACCGACACTTGGATCGAAGAACACGGTCGCGAAGATACACGAACGCGAAACGGCGTATTTATTGATATTTTTCCGTTTGATCGGCTGCCGATTGATTTGGACGCCCAGCAACAGCAGGCCATGCAGATCAAGGCGTTAAAGGATGAAATTACTGCGCGCGTCTACCCGAACCGGCCACGCCAGATTGCAACGATCAGCGGGTTGAAAAAACTATCGCTGACACAGTTGTACAAACGGCGTTACCAAGTGATGACAAGGTATAACGATGACGCACGTTTGCCATTGGCAAACATGTCCTCGCCTTACGCCTACGCCAAGGAAGTTATATTGCCAAACGAGATCAGCAGCTTTGAACAGAAAACGTTTGAAACGCTTCAAGTGCCGGTTATCAGCGGCTATGACACCTATTTAAAACGTTTGTATGGGGACTACATGACAGTGCCACCGGTTAATTTGCAAGTCTCACACCACATCACAGCAATGACCATGCTGTCATCGATTTCTGAAGATGAAGGCATTGGTGCTTAAGCATAACGCATGCTTACCACGGAGGAAAAAAGATGAAGGATCACCCGAATCCTGAGACTAGAATAGGCTAAATCAGTTTTAAAAAACTGATTTAGCCTATTTTTATTGTTTATATTAAATTGCCGGCTTATCACCGCGCCAGCTTATGCCAAGCGTGTGTGCAACGGTTACTGGCAGTGGTGTTTCTTTGGTAACGGGCTGCCAAGTGTCACCATCCTGGCTGGTACCGCGGTCGCTGACATAAATCTCACGACCGTTAAACGTGAGCTTAAAGGCTGTCTTGGCATGGTTGGTGAAGGTGATCGTCAGGCCACGTTTCACAGCGTTGACCAGTAGAACGCGCAGGGGAATGTTGGCAGCCATAAACCGGTTAGTGGCTGTGTTGGCAGCCTGCTTATTGCGAATAGCCAGGCCGGTAGCGAGTTGTTGCTGGCTGCTGAGTTGGCTCTGCGTGTAAAGCATGTAGGCTGGTGTTTTTTCCGGCCGGTGCAGGGCATAGCGGGCATCGTTAAACAGTGTTGCGGATAGGGGCAGCTGCAGGGCATGACTCATTTCTGCCATGGCGTTGATCAACATGTCGCCTTCATCGACGTAGGCGGAAACGGTGGTTGGCTTTTCAAGTGCCACCTCATCGTTGATTTTGAAGCCGGTTGCGACCCAGTCATCAGCCGGTTGTTCTTCGTCCAGCCACAATAGTGTCAGCATGAAGCACCGCAAAAAAGTGATTTGGGCACTATTAATGCCGTAGGGCGAGAAGGGGTTCAAATCGATATTGCGCACTTCAAGGTAGTCGACCCCGCTTGTGCGAAGGTCGTGAACTGCCTGACCGCCGCGTAGACGAACAGGTGCGTAAAATTCCTTGTCTTCGGATAAAATGCCGGCAGCTTCAAGTCGGTCTAAATCGGCTAAGTAATGGTCCATATCGGCATACGAAACGTGCACATCGGGGCCGTTCGTATAGCCGTAACTGCTATTACGCAGGCTGCGCACCGGTTCGGCTGGCCGGTTCTGATCGGTAAAGTAGCCGGACTCGCTGGTTGGCGAAACGCCCATCAGGTAAGTAATCAGCCACTGATAGCGCAGATAGTTGCGGGTTACTTTAAAGTAAAGTGCCGTTTTAAAGTCTGGTAGATCAGTAATATTAGTTTGCAGATCAAAGAGTTGTTTGACGAGTGCCGGGTCAAATTCAAAATTGAAGTGAATACCGCTGACCATTTGCTTGCGACGACCATAAACATCAGCCAAGTGTTTCCGGTATGCGACATCGTGTGCGTCTGTCAGTTTCGCCAGCGCAATATCGGTCTCGTTTTTTGGCAGTGCGGGCGGCATACTGATCGGCCAGATAACCTCATCTGGGGCCATGGCCGTTTGTGCTGAAGTATGTAATAGTTCCAGCCAGCCAATCAAATCGGTGGTGCGGGTGCAGACCGGTGTGATCAATTCGAGCTGGGTCTCTGCAAAATCGGTTTGAATGTACGGATGATAACTGCGGTTGCCCAATCGTTGCGGGTGATCCGTTGCCGCCAGCTGACCCTTGATCGTTGCCCGCTGGCCCTCACGTTCAATGCCCATTTTACACTGGGCAAAACTGCCGGCCACGTTTGCCTGGCGCAGCATCTCTTGCATGTTCATGACATAAATCCCCCTAAGTATCTTAGTCCCAAATAACGTCTCATGTCGGGGCAAAGTTTTTGAGTGTTTATAAACAGGTGTTCAAAAATTGAATTTCAAGTATTCATGATTTTAGCGCGAAATTCAGTGGGTGACAAGTGTAATCCCTCATATAAGCTTATCTTTTTGGACGATTTAATTTTATAAAAACTTTTAATCAGTTAACCCACCAATAGAGACATTATATATCAATTTTTGCATCCTCGAAAGTCGTCAACCGTAAAGGTGAACATGATAGTTAATGAGGTGAATGATTACAACCGTTTTGAAACATATGTTCAAAAATCAGATAATATGTGGGGATAATGGCGACTGAGAAACAGTGTGAAACCGTTATAATAGCGTTGGAGGAGTCACTGAAGCTGGTGATTTATTTTGTTAGTCATTTTTGGAGCAAGCGAGAAATACGGGGGAATCATCATGATAAAAAGATCAGCGTATCAAAAACTATTGCGTGACGAAGGAACAACCACCTATCGGCCAAGGCTGTATAAGTCTGGTAAGATTTGGTTGGTTGCCGGTGTCACTACAATTTCATTGGGTCTTGCGGGCGTGACGGGGGTCACGACAGTTAAGGCTGATACGACGTCAGCTACCGACACAACGGTTGTCACTAATTCGGCCACATCAACGACGGGTGCTACTGCCACGATTGCCAGTAGCACGACAACGGCTGAAAGCGCTAGTCAGAGCAGCGATAGTGCGACTAGTGAAAAGGCGGCGTCAAGTTCAACCGGAACTACAGCTGCTGATTCAAGCAGTGAATCCAGCACAGCCAAGACAGCGGCCAATGGTTCAACAACTGCTGCCACAAGTACAGAGGACGTGACTGAGAAATCCGGCGAGTCTTCAACCGAAAGTTCGAGTGATTCAGCAACTCAGGCAGATAAATTGGCTACAAATGGGACAGCTGCGGCAACTGACAACACCACCAATAAGCAAGCCCAGTCCGAAACACCAACGACTACCACTAATGGTGGGACAGCATCTGACACCTCCAAAACAGCATCGAGCAACAACGTCGTAAATTTAGGTGCTGTAGATGATGAGACGATTGCTGAAGAAAAGGCCACCGCAGCTGCTGAATATGCGGCTACTGGGGTGCCCCAGACTCTGACGGCAGTGGCAGCGACTGCGGAAGATAATACAGCAACAAGTGATTCAACCTATGTGGCTGAATTGATAAAAGATACAACGACTGCAATTCCTGCACAAGAAGCCGGAATTATCACCTATTACTATTACAATGCGATAACAGACCAAATATTTGCAACGGGATCAGAAACTTATGCCTACGGTAACATAGGTCAAAATGTTAACGTTGCAAATCATGCAATAAACCTTCAGGGATACCAACTTGTAAGTGATATCTCAACGTTGGCAGCAGAAAAGAATGCAGCAGGTGCTTACTATGTTGATTTATATTACCTGCCACTTTCGGATGTTGTCGTTCAGCTTGTTGATGATACAAATAATACAGTAATGTATTCATTCACATTGTCAGGCAGTGTCATGAATGCAGCCCAAGGAAATGATCCTGCAAACGGATATGATACGACCATGGTTGAATCATTAAACATCCAGGGGTATAAACTGGTTTCGATTCCAGCGAACGCCACTGGAACTTTTGGACAAACACAGAGCGCGGAGGATAGCAATCCAATCATTGTGACATATGGTTATGAACCAACAACAAATAGTAGTGATGAAACTTACACGTCAGTATCAGATCCTTCTACTGCAACAACACTGGGATATGCTGCCACATACTACACAGATCAGGCATATGATTTAATTGCAGCAGGTATCGAGACAAACATCGATGCTAAAGTAGCACAAGGCTATACATTGCTTGCGACTCAAGGTGATTTTATCGGTATAATGAGCGCAAATGGTGAAAAAATTCGGGTTTACCTTGCCGCTAATGAGGACGTGACCGTGAATTATGTTGTTGACAATCATGACGGTACTACCACCAATTTAGACACGGTTGATCTAACGAATGCTGATTCGTCTACTGGTCAAAAGTATCCTTATGGGTCTTATGATACAGGAACTGTTGCAGCTGATGAAATTGCGAGTGGTAAGCTGGTGTTAACAGGTTATCACCTTGAGAAAGTTGTTGGTAATACTACCGGCACATACAGCCCATTTGGTCAAACAGTCACGTACTATTACACAAAAGGCACACCGGCAATGACCACTTCAATTGTCTCAAAGACGGTCAACTACGTGGATTCAGCTGGTAACACACTGTCACCAAGTACGCTTGAAATGGTCGGCTTCACAGAAACCACTGATCCTGTGACGGGTGATGTGACGATCACACCTACGGAACGGACCTTGGATGGAGTGACGTTGCCAACGATTGCGGGCTACCATGTTGTTCTCAGCGCGGATGCGACGGCTGCCCAAAGTGATCAAACAGTGACGAACACGTCTGCTAACCTGACTTACAATGTGGTCTACGAAAAGGATGCTGTTGTAATGCCGCCTAACAACGGTGGTGAATCTGGTTCTGCCACTGATTCTACAGATAGGACTGGCGACGACACCGGCACAGATACGGGTAACGATACCGGTACCACTGGCACCGATGGCAGCACCACGAACAATTCTGGCGATGTGACGACCAGCACGCAAAAAGTTGTTGGTAATAACGGCAGCGGATCATCCTCAAACGGTGGCAATGGCACATCGACTGGCACAGCTGGTAACACGACTAACGGGAATCGCGAATCTGGTATCGCGGGCGGTGACGCAATCGTTCAAGCAACTGCAAACAGTGTTGTGACGACCGCTGATGCAAATAGTGCAGCAGATAATAACTCACGAATGGGACGGTATGACAAACTGCCGCAAACTTCTGAAACTCAAGAGCACGTTGGTGCGCTTGGCTTGCTTGCTCTGGTAACGACCATGGCTGGCTGGCTTGGGTTTGAGAAACGGAAACACGAGTAAATTAATCATAAGATGTGCATTAGAAAACGGTTCAGTGGGGTAATGGCGCTGAACCGTTTTTTATGTATCTGCCAACTGTATAAACCGATTGTTCTATGCAGTTTGGCCAGAATCGTTTCGACTGAATGGAATATTATACAATTACCGTCAAACTGTCTTTCATCTTAAACTGCATAAAGTCAACAATATACCCAGCACGTTAATATTGGAAATACATGAGAAACTAAATTATTTTTCATAAATATTGAATAGTTATGCAGTAAAGGGTACATTTAAATAGGAATATTATGCACTTATTTTAGATTGAGGTTGAGGTAACGTTATGGGAAAGAAAAAGATTACACTGGTTGGGCTGATCCTAATGGTGTTTACGACGATCTACGGGTTTGCGAATACCACGGTCGCCTATGACCAGATGGGGTACGCCAGCATTATTTGGTACGTGCTGGCCGCATTATTCTTCATGCTGCCAAGTTCACTGATGTTTGCGGAGTACGGTTCTGCGTTTAAGGATGCTCACGGGGGGATTTACTCGTGGTTGGCTGAGTCGATCGGCGAACGACTGGCATTCATTGGAACGTTCATCTGGCTGTCATCGTGGATCATTTGGATGGTGTCAACGGCGTCCAAGGTGTGGGTGCCATTTTCAACGATATTTGCCGGCCATGATGCCACGCCGACCTGGTCTGTGATGGGGTTGTCTTCTACCCAGGTGATCGGGGTACTTGGCATTCTCTGGATCATCTTTATTACCTGGTCTGCCAGTCGCGGAATGGATATGATTGCCAAATTGTCGTCAGTTGGTGGCATCTTTGTCAGCCTGCTGACAATCATCTTCGTCATTGCCAGTTTGATTGTCTGGTTCGCAAACGGCGGCCAGCTTGCACAACCGATCCACGGTATCAGCAGTTTCATTCATTCACCTAACCCTGAATTCCAGTCACCGATAGCCTTCATTTCGTTTGTCGTTTACGCAATTTTCGCCTACGCGGGTGCTGAATCACTAGGAGGGGTGACCGATAGCCTTGACAAGCCGGAGAAGACCTTCCCAAAGGGACTGATTTTCTCAACGGTCGCCATTACAATTGCCTACTCGGTATCCATCTTCCTGTGGGGCGTCAGCACGAACTGGCACCAAGTTTTGTCAGGTGACCAGGTCAATTTAGGAAACATCACCTACGTACTGATGAACAATCTCGGGGTGTCACTCGCAAACAGCCTGAATTTGTCGGCCAGCACGGCTAATTTGATTGGAGCCTTGTTCGCGCGATTTGCTGGGCTGGGCATGTTCATCGCCTATCTCGGGTCGTTCTCGGTGCTGATATACTCACCATTGAAGTCGTTTATCATGGGGTCCAACCCAAAGTTCTGGCCAAAGAAAATGACCAAGTTAAACGGCAAGGAGATGCCGAGCTACGCGATGTGGACCCAGGCGGCTATCGTCTGTGTCCTGATCTTTCTGATTGCCTTCGGGGGTTCGACCGCGCAACAGTTCTACATGATCTTAACCGATATGTCGAACGTTTCAACATCGTTTCCATACCTGTTCCTGATTGGTGCTTTCCCGTTCTTTAAGAAGCGGACAGATTTGGAATACAGTTTCCATGTTTACAACAACAAGACACTGACGAACATCATCGTGGCAATCGTATTGATTGTGTTGGTCGGCGGCATCGGCTTTACCTGTGCCTATCCGATTATTACCCACGATTACGTCACCGCTTTCTGGACGATTATCGGGCCGGTCTTCTTCGGCGCAATTGCCTGGGCATTCTTGAGCTATCAAACGCACAAGCAGGCTAATGATTAATTGAATTAGAACAGTGAAGGAATTACTGGCTAGCGCTGGTAATTCCTTTTTGTTTCGAATCATCTGCAGATACAGCGGCATTCATTATGTGGCGTTTTCAACCCAAAAGTAGTTAACTACAGCTGCAAACGCTTGTTGACCCTATGATGAGTGGCAATCAGTTTAGAGGTCAATCAACTGTGATGCTTATAAAAAAAGCACAGTGAGATCACCCAGTCATTTTGCCCATAAAAATACCGCTAACCACCAAGCGTTCATTCGGGGGTGAATAAACGGCTGGCACTACTTGGTTAGCGGTGCAAAGGTGCTATGTGATAATTTGTGAAACAAGAGGCACAGACCTTCGACGATGAGACAGTTTAAGGCAAAGGTTTTCGAAGTGTCGAAGGTATGTACGAAGCGCCCGACAACGGGTGCTCCAACAAGTGTGAGACAGATAGGACCAGGCTATAATTCCAGGAAAATCCCAGCTTGGTCCAGATCATTGAAGAACGTGTTGACCGTGTCTGACCGGTTCCAGTCTCGCTGAAATTCGCAGGCAAGCTGCGCGTAAGAAACAGGGGTGGCGCCTGCCTGTTCAACCCGGCGCAGAGCTGCCTCATGCGCCACAGTACTGGTACCGCCGACTGCGTCAACGACAGGAAAGACTTTGTAGCCTTCTGCTAGGGCATCGATTGTCGGGAAGGTGAGGCAAGCTTCGGTCCATAACGCCGCGATGATCAGATTTGGTCGGTTAACGCTCTTGACCGCTGCCTGAAATTCCTTATCTTCCCAGGCATTGATAGTTGTTCGGTCATACGACGGAATATCGCCCACAATGCGCTTTAACTGTGGAATGGTATCTTTGTTCCGACCGGTGGCAACGTTGACGGTAGACAGAATTATGGGGACCTCAAAGTCCTTCATGAGCTTAGTGACTGCCGAGATGCGTTGAACCAATTCAAAGTGGGGCATTGAATTGATCGAGTTAATCTGGGTTGGTTGGTAGTCGATAATTAAAAAGGCGCTCGTTTCTGGCGTTAATAGATTGTCAGATTGCGGATCACGTCGTTCGAAGCTTGTCATTAATAATCAGTCCTTTCGAAGTTCTGGCAACAGTATAATCGACTCGCCAAAAATTTGAAAGGATTTCGATTTAAATACGGTGGAATAATGTCCAATATACATCTATAGTTGGTATTATATGGCTAAAAAAAGTGGTTTTTATCCCAACAAATAAATGCATAAACGTTCATAAACAGTTGTTCAATAGAATATTTATACAACAAAAAACTATCAGACAGTCGTCTGATAGTTTTTACAAAGACAGTATTTAATTGCGGTTTTTAGTGAACAACGGCGTTTAAAATTAATACGCAACAGAGACCGACAACGGACAATACCGTTTCCAATACGGTCCAGATCTTCAGAGTCTGCTTAACACTCAGGTCAAAGTATTCTTGGAACATCCAGAACCCGGCATCATTCACGTGAGATGCGGCAACGGAACCAGCCCCAATGGCCAGCACCATCATGGCAGGGTCGGCGTGGGATGCCAGCATGAGGGGCGTGACCAGCCCAGCAGCTGGCATACTTGCCACGGCTGCAGAACCCAGGGCAATCCGTAAGATAACGGCAATGACCCAACCAAGAATCAGTGGTGAAATGTTGACGTGGGCAACCATGTGTTGGATAGCTGTCCCAACACCACCATCAATCAAGACCTGCTTGAAGGCAGCGCCCCCACAGATGATCATCAGCAGCATCACGATGGACTTCAAGGAATCACCAACAATTTTGTTGATGTCGGCCATGCTGCGATGTTGATGCAAGCCCATTGACCAAATTGCAAATAATAGGGAAATCAACATTGCGACTTCAGGACTGCCAATCAGGGCCATATAGGCTTTAAGCCCGTGACCGCCAGTAATGGATGTTGTGTTCGTCGCAATTTCAAATATTGACGTTGCCGCCATAAAGATTGCTGGAAACAATGATGTTAACAGTGAGATACCGAATCCAGGTGTCTCATCCAAGTCGAATTGTTTAAGTTTACCAAAGGCTGGCAGGGATTTTTTAATCGTAAACGCTTCTGGTGCGTATCGTTTAGCGAGCTTTTGGAACAGCGGGCCGGCAACGATAACCGTTGGGATGGCCACGATGATCCCATAAACAAGCACTTGACCAACGTTAGCGTTCAAGGCACCGGCAACAGCAGTTGGTGCTGGTTGCGGTGGCAGGAACGCCTGAGTCGTCGACAGTGCGGCAACCATTGGCAGACCAAGGTATAAGAATGGTACTTCGGCTTCAAGGGCGATGGCGAAGACAAGCGGTGTCAAAAGCACCAGCCCGACTTCGAAGAACATCGACATCCCAAGGATGAAAGAAGCAACCACAACAGCAAGCTGCAGCCGTTTCTTACCGAAGACCCGAATCAATGTTTGTGCAATTCGGTAAGACCCGCCTGATTCAGAAACCAAACGGCCGATAATTGCACCAAACCCAAAGACGATGGACAGCTCACCCATTGAACTACCGATCCCGGTAGTAATCGTGTCCGCAACTTTTGCGGGGCTCATGCCTAAGCCCAGCGCAACGAGGACAGCGGTTAAAATCAATGAAATGAAGGTGTTCATCTTAACGCGAATAATCAGGAATAGCAGTAACGCGATCCCTAGAATTAATACAACAAATTGCAAGAAGTCTCCTCATTTCTCTTTCTCTCTCGATGACATACAAATTCTCTCTATGTGATGCTAAAAAAAGAACAACACAAGAATTGTAATGAAATATGACAAACTATTCAAGCAAATTTGTAAATAATTTTCAAAAAAGATGAATTAATTTAGAAAAATTTTCATGAAACCGTTTCCGATAAGAATGATTATTATTGTAGCGCTTACAATACTTTCTGAAAGCGAATTAATTTTTAAAAATGTTTGTGATTATCAAGCTTGTTTTCCTGAAAATTTCGTGGATATGGCGTAATAATATGAAAAAATGCATGAAAGATAGGCGGTGTTTCTTCTATAGTATAGTTAATCGGTAATGCAACCATAATGTCAATAATGCCCATTTGACGGTGGTCATTTTTGGGAAGGATAACGAGTTGTAACTGGCCAGAATATAATAGATGTGCACAAATCCATTTCACAAGGATTAATTATCACTTAAAATGAAATTATTTCGTAAGCGTTTCCCATGCCTTAACCAATGGAGTTTGATACAATTGTAGTGTTGATGTTCAACACAAGAATGTAATTAATTGGAGGTTTTTTTATGGCAGACACAAAGACAAAAGCACAGTTAAATCAATATATTGCAGATCTGAGCCAATTACAGGTCAATCTGCAACAGACACATTGGTATATGCGTGGCCCGCAGTTCTTCAAGTTGCACCCATTAATGGATGACTACGCAGAAGAGTTAGCAGATCAATTAGACGAAATCGCTGAACGATTGATTTCAATCTGTGGTGATCCAATCGCAACGACCCACGAATTTATTGCAACAACCAAGCTACCGGATGAACCAATTAAGTGGAACCAATTTACCCAGCCGGAATTACTCCAGCGTCTGGTTAATCAATACAAATATCTCAGTGCTGAATATGAAAAGGGCATTGAATTAACTGATACTGATGAAGAAAAAGACTTTGTGACCCAGGATATCCTGATTGCGTTTAAGACCGCAATCGACAAGGACATTTGGATGATTTCTGCTTATTTGGGAAAGGGTCCAAAAGAAGATTAGCGTGCAGAGATAAGCGGTTAAGTGCAGGACACCAGTCCCTTTTGGCATCAATTCCAACATCTGGAAATTTTGCCGAAAGTAATGACTGCATTCGTCCTTGGCTTTTGCAGCACGGTTTAATCTCGAAGACCTGAACGTTCTGTGTTAATCGGGTCTTTCATGTAATAATCAGCAGAAAACAGGGTGTGGAATCAATCCGCACTGTGCGATTTAGTAACACCCAGAAAGCACATACGACTAGTCTTAAATCTGCATCAAAAAAACGTTGTTGCCACCCCGGCAACAACGTTTTTTTATTTCAAACCTTTCGTCAAACTATCCGAATATACAATTTGCTGAACGTGCTTTGCAATTTTTGCGATCCGTGGGAACCCAGACAAACCAGTTTGCTCGTGCCCATGAGTCATCACAACGAGAATGTATTGCTCGCCGTTTGGCAGGGTCACAATACCGGCATCGTTGTTTTCGTCATCGTAGAAACCAACCTTATCTGTGACGGTCGTTCCAGCTTTTGCTTCCTTCGCGCCAGTTGGAATTCCCTTCCGATAGATTTGCTTGCCCATCAATGACAGTAGCCATTTTCGCTCTGATTTGTTCTGATAGGGTCCTGAACCGTCGTGCAGATCCTTCAAAGCGCTTGTGAGACTGAGTGCAGTGGTCTGCGCTGGTCGACTCTCAAGAAAGACTGGACTGTACCAACCCTGCTTTTTCAGGTAAGCATCTACATTACTCATTCCCCAAGTTTCCAAATGATCATCAGCGAAATCGTTTAAACTATCGACAATCATTTGCTCAAAACTTGATTTCGAAGTGTCGTTAAACGTAAACGCGTTTTCGTGAATCATGTGGAAGGTATAGGCAGCAATGTACAGTTTATACGTGCTGGCAGCAATTTCTGCGGTATGCCCTCGAGACGAGGCTGCAAATTCGCCACGTTTGTAAAACTTGTTGAGTACTTTAGACTTAGCTGCTGTACTACCGGATTTTGCACCCAGGTCGTAGAAACTAACGGTTGCCGTCCCATCGGCAGTGACCTTCTTCAGGTACGCGTTGAGTTCCTTTTGAACCTTATTTTGCCGAGTCTGAATGACCTGTGCGGTATCAGGCTGGGCGCTCGGGTGATTCGATTCCGATTGGTGTGCGATGATTGCGTGGTGAACAAAAAAAACAATTCCAAAAATGAGTGCAATAGCAACGTAGAAGCGTGGTTTTGGTCGGCGAAAATTAATCGATTGACCATGCTTTGGTGTATGCATCAGCGAGACCTTCTTGCTATATAGTAGGTTATGCGTACATTATAGACGCTTTTGATGGTGTTTGGGTAGCAGAATTATAATACTGTTTGATGACATTATGATAAACCTTATAACAGGGAATGCTTTTATTTGATTGGCACACTTAAATGTAATCAATTGTTTCACAAAAATAATAAACAAGTGTGGTCAAAATCAAGCGGCAAACCCACACTTACCTAAATGTATATTATACACTATGGGAATTAGCGGGATTTTTTAATAACCTTGTAAAATGCCTGTAATATAGCATTTTAAAGATTATTTTTAATCTTTTTTTGCAACTGATGTTCAATAATAGACACGAATATACATAAATATGTGATAATTTATTAATTTTAAGACCTAATCGATGCTAGACAAAAATGCAGTTATTGTGGTTCATCTTTTGATTTGTTCCACAATTTTTTTAATTCAAAACTAAATATTCAATAATAAAATTCTTAAACCGTCTTCAAACATTATTTAGATTTTGTTACTGTAAGCTTGTTGAAAGCGATTGCGCTTTGGGGTCGTCAATCAACGTGGCGAAGTAGTAGGGGTATTACTTCGCCACTAGGAGGAATAGACACGTTTTATTTTGAGGGAGGAAATAAACATGGGAAAAGGGTCAAAAAATTTGTCGAAGAATAATCGGCAGTTAGCGACAATCAACGATAATGAGAAGCTACACTACCGGATGTACAAGAGCGGTAAAACCTGGTTGTTTGCGGGTATCGCAACATTTTCATTAGGACTCGTTTTCTTGGGGGCACCTAATGTCCATGCGGATACCACAAGCGAGACTACGCAGACCACGGCAACGACGTCATCGACAAGTACAACAGATACAACCACTGCGACTGAGACGCCAGCAGCTGAAGCAACCACTGGCTCAACTACTGGCGGACAAACATCCTCAACGTCAACTTCTGAAGATACGGATGGGGTAACAGCAGCGGATGATGCGACTGCAACAAAGACAGCAGCCGAGCAAAGTTCGACCGCTGAAAATGCTGCAACAACGCAGGAGAGTGCTGAAGCAACGACACAAACGGGTGCAACGACAACGAAAAATGTCACTGCAACCACTAGTGATGACAAAACGTTGGTTAACCCAACACAGGATGAAATTCAACAGGCGAAAGAGCAAGCAATTGCTGATGGGACAAACGAAGTTAGCGCTGTTGCTGCGGATTCAACCGTTGCAACAGATCAGGGGGAAGTTGATAAATCGTCTACTACCATTAGTGCAGATGAAACGGTTGCTAAGGATCCGGCATTAGACAACGGCGATACTAGTGGTAATCAAACTGTTGATAGTGGGACAACGACAGATCCAGATACTAGTGATGCTGTTGTTAAGAATTCGTTTGGTCCTTCAGCCGGAACTGCAGATAACAGTGCAACCGCTGGATTAGGCGAAGTTGATGACAACGATCAACTGCCTGCAGTCACACAAGCTAATGCGGACACCGACCGTGAAGCGGGCGAATATGGCAGCATACCAGTGACTGCGACTTCTAATGATGACTTAGATGAAAACATCATTGTTGATAAACAGTCAACTTCGACCACTGCCGAAGATGCCATCAATGACCAAGGTGCAATTAGTTCGGATAGCACGGATCTGCAACAGCGTGGCACTATTATTTATGCAAACGGTCAAAACAAGTTGATTTCGATCTCGTCGGGAGGCAGCAATGAACATGGTTCAGTCATCAGTCTGCCATCAAACATTTCTGACACAGCTACTGTCGGAACTTTCAAGGTGATTACGAAAAATCCAGTTGGTTTGACCATTCAAGATGTCGATACGCAAGAAGAATTCCAGATCACCGATCCGGATATTGCAGCAAAATACGCTCTAGGTGATGAAATCACGGGTATGGCCGTTGTAGATACTAATTTCAACGGCTCGGGTATGGAATTGGTCACCACCCCAGTTACCACTGTCATTGATGGCATTAGTGACTTGTTTGAGGGCGCTGGCGCAACGGCTTTAGAAGCCCTTAAAACGGCAGTTAGTGCCGCAGCATTGGTGCCTTTCGCACCGACAGATGCAATCAACGCCTACTCGCAAGGCATCGATGAAGAAATTGCTGAAATTGAATCAATGATTGATTCAGGACAAAACCTCATGCAGAACGGTATTACGCAGACCACTCTTGAGGAGGCAACAAAAAATGCTGACGGCTCGTACAGTGTCATGAGTAGTGATGGTGTTGCAACTGCAATCGGCGACATGGTCAACTCATATATTCAAGGATGGACGACGGGCATTTCAGATGGTATTTTGGTGGCAATCGGCGCTAAAGATAATGCCGATGGTACTAATGCATTGGACAATCTAGGCATTGCTGGTGCAGCCATTAAAACAGCTGCTAACATTTTCGCATCTACAATTACTAACGCGATTAATTCATTGAGTAGTGCGGCAACAACTAACATCAGTGATGCAATCACCAAGGCCATTGATGGCGGTGTTGGTGTGTCTCAAACTGTGGCCTTACCAATTGAGTACACCGACCCTGATTTGTCGACCAACACACCAGGGGCATTCACTGGTGAAACCATTAAAACGGCGACGAAACTGTACAATACCACAACAGCTTCTAACACTACGATTGTTTATCAAAACGTGGACAAAACACAATTGAACGCTGCAATTGAAGCGGCATCACCGAGTGATAGCGCTTTAGCGGCAGCGAAGGCAGTTGCAGCTAACGTGAACGCTTCTCAAAAAGATGTCGACGATGCTTACCTGGCACTTGATCCACAAGGTAGTTTGAACGTTACTATCAGTGGTGAAACTCAGGTTGTCGGCCACGTTGCTGCTACGCCAATCGTCGGGACTACGGGTCAAACTGCGCAAGAAGCATTAGATGCAAATAACGACAAAGCGTTTACCACAGATGTTGATGGATTAACTGTTTCACTGACATCAGCTGATTTTGATTATTCAGATGCCGAGACAGATGAAAATGGAAATAGTGTTACGACCTATGCGCTTAATGAGAGTGGTCAAGACAAGGTAAAAGCCGCGGTGGCAGATTTAGGCAGTGATTACAGTGTGACCAATCTAGATAAAGTATCCAGCACGATTACCATTCCTGAAGCTGATACACCAGAAATTACCGATCCGGAAATCACAGGCAACCCAACTGACGGGTATGACTTCACTGGGAAAACTGATCCGAATACACCGGTGACGCTAACTGATCCGGATGGCAATGATTTAGGGACTGGTACTTCAGACGCCAATGGCGACTTCACGATTCCAATTACCGGTGATGTTACCCCGGGCGAAACAGTTACCGCAACGCCAGAAAACGGGACACCGGCTACAGCCACTGTACCTGAGGATACAACCACGCCAACGGATACAGACACCCCAGAGATCACTGACCCAGAAGTCACGGGCAATTCAACTGATGGGTATGACTTTACTGGGAAAACTGATCCGAATACGCCAGTTACCATTACTGACAACAATGGTGACCCAATCGCCACTGGAACTTCAGATGACAAGGGTAACATCGACATTACCATTGACCCTGGAACAGTAGACCCTGGTGAGACAGTTACCGCAACCCCAGAAAACGGGACACCGGCTACAGCCACTGTACCTGAGGACACAACCACGCCAACAGATACGGACACCCCAGAGATCACTGACCCAGAAGTCACAGGCAATTCAACTGATGGTTACCACTTTACCGGAACCACTGATCCGAATACGCCAGTTACCATTACTGACAACAATGGTGACCCAATCGCCACTGGAACTTCAGATGACAAGGGTAACATCGACATTACCATTGACCCTGGAACAGTAGACCCTGGTGACACAGTTACCGCAACCCCAGAAAACGGCGACCCAGTCGATGCAACGATTCCATCAGACCCAACTAT
>NZ_AYYR01000115.1 GCF_001435975.1 Secundilactobacillus collinoides DSM 20515 = JCM 1123 | reverse complement strand
GCAACCCCAGAAAACGGCGACCCAGTCGATGCAACGATTCCATCAGACCCAACTATCACCGATGCAGGCATTACTGGGGATCCTGAAGATGGTTACACAGTTACGGGCAAGTCAGTGCCAAACACACCAATCACAATTTATGACAAAAATGGTGACCCGATCGCATTTGGATCAACAAATGGTGATGGCACATTCATCATTCCAGTTAAGGCAGAAGATGTGGATCCAGGTGACCCAATTACGGTTACACCGGAAGGTGGGGATTCAACCACGCTGACCGTTCCGGATGGTGACAAGGCGGTCATTCAAGATCCTAAGATTACCGGGAATTCAACTGACGGTTACGATTTCACTGGAAACACCGATCCAAACACACCGGTGACGTTAACTGACCCTGACGGCAATGTTATTGGGACTGGGACCTCAGATGGTAACGGTGATTTCACCATTCCAATCCAGGCCAAGGATGTTACACCGGGTGAAACGGTTACTGCTACCCCTGATGGTGGTGACCCGGCAACGGCCACTGTGCCAAGTGATCCGACCATTGA
>NZ_AYYR01000018.1 GCF_001435975.1 Secundilactobacillus collinoides DSM 20515 = JCM 1123 | reverse complement strand
CGTTTAAAACAAAAAATTGAGCGGGAAGATTTTAAATTACGGCAATCTAAATACTACGAAAATCGGCAAGCCCGCAAAGCCCGTTCTCGCCGATTAATTCAAAAAGGGGCTTTGCTCGAAAAATACTTTCAAGATGATAATCTCTCGGTTGAACAAACCGAAGATCTTTTAAAAATATTTGCCGATTACGTTAATGCCCATAAACCAAATAAACTCAAAAACGATCAACCTAATAACTAGGCCGATCGTTTTTATTTTCTGGATCATTTTTGGGCTTGATTTCTGGGTTCTGATCCGCAAAATCTTTTAACTGTTTTTAAATTCTTTTACTAGTTTTGTCTTTAACTGATTTAAGCGCTAAGTTTGCTCTAATTTGTAATCCTTGAATGCCATTGTCATATGTCCACCGTTTAATTTTAGCCATGTCATTAGTCTGATAATAATTGGCAATTAGTTCGTTCCATTGATCCCACTTATCTAATGGGATATTAATTAAACCAGCGCCACCGTCAATCATAATTTTATTGGCACTTAAAGTTGCCGTCCTTTTGTTCCCGTCCCAAAAGATTTGTTGGCGCATATTATGATACATGACAGTCAATGCTTTATCAGTAATCGTCGTTCGTGGATCAGCCAAGATTTTTTGTAAAAAGGATTGTTCTTGTTTTTCGTTAATTAAAGGTGGTTCAAAAAAGTCTTCACTACCTAAATCAACTCCTCCTTTCCCTTGCCGTAATTCTCCCGGTATTAAGGCGTCTTCCGCTGCCACAATCTTGTTGATTTGTTTTTCTATGGTTAACGTTAAAGGGGAATTTTGAGCAGTGATATATTGCCACCCACGCTTTAAATTAACAATCGTCAAAACATCTTCAACAGGTACTCCTGCTACGCTCATACCGTCCATAATAGTTTGTGTTTGTGGCAAAGTGGTATTAACGCCTTCAAAACGAGCATTAGTATGCACTAACTTGGTAAAGTTTGCTCGGGCAAACCGTTGGTTTTCTGCAGCTGTGAATTTATACTTGTCCATATATGTTCGAGTTTTAGCCATATTTTGTGCCTCCTTTCTATTTCAGTCACTGATTATTTGACCTGTCCATGTTAAATCACAAAATGCTTTTCGTTGATAATTTGCTCTTGGCGTTTATCTAAGAGGTAAGTGTGTAACGCGTCAAACAGCTTGCGTTTATCAGGATCTGGATTATATGCCGCTTGTTCCCAAATGTCTTGAATATTGACTGCCCAGGGGTCAGCCAACAATTGATCAATTGTTTCGATTTCTTTGCTGGGTTTGGTCATTTAAAAAGCTCCTATCCCGTTTTTCTAGCTCAGCTATCGTCAATTCGGCCACTTAAGGCACCTATTTTTACTTCTAAGCGATTTTAAAGCAGTTTTAATATAATTATGCATGTAACACTTAAAACGGCTTAAATGAGTCCATATGACGTTTAATTTCAAGCACGCTCATTGTCAGTGTTCTGTTCTTCGGGGTGTTTGGCCGCATATTCTCTAGCCGCTTGTTTATTCCACCAAACGCCAAATAGGTTTTGCATGGT
>NZ_AYYR01000114.1 GCF_001435975.1 Secundilactobacillus collinoides DSM 20515 = JCM 1123 | reverse complement strand
TCATTGATAATTAGGGTTCCCATATCTATTCCTCCTCACTTTCAAATAATTTGACTGCGACATAGCATGATAAAAATCCCACAATACACAAGATTCCAATACAAGAGGGCGTGGAAAAGAAGAGTCTGGTAATGCTAGCGGACATCGTACCAGATGAAATATGTGGTAATGACCACTTGAAGACAACAGAAAGCGGCAACGGGAAGCGATTATATTGTAATGAAGTGACAAAGCTCAATATTGTATATGACAAACTTACCACAAACGACATTAAGTAATTCTTTTTCATTTTCAAGACGACTATCAGTAATGGTAGATCAGCAACGGTTACCATTACACCAATGATCAGGCCGATCCCAAGGGTGGTAAAGAATTGCCCCAGATCAATATTTCCGCGTACCACACCTAATATAATGGGCAATATTAAAGAGACAACTGCGAAAATCACCCCGATAATTAATGTTGCAATAATTTTTGCTAATAATAGACTCCTTTTAGAAACCCGGAATGTCAACTCAAGTAATAACCTTATTTAAATCGGTTAGTGATATAATTTG
>NZ_AYYR01000113.1 GCF_001435975.1 Secundilactobacillus collinoides DSM 20515 = JCM 1123 | reverse complement strand
TAGACCAATTATAAGAATAGGCCATTAGTGTTGCACTTAACTTGACAATTGAGGGAGTTTATAAACTTTCAGCATCGCTTGTTCGTATTTCTTGGTCAGCGTTGGGTACTTCTTAGCAAACGAGGTGCTAACAACCGAAACTTCTGGAATTTCGACACCCTGGCTCTTCAATTTACCATCAGTTGACAGGACGTTCCCAGTCTTTTCAATCGAATTCAGCGCTGGGCTCCACGTGTACGCGGCATCAATGTCGCCGCGCTTCCATGCCGCCACAATGTTTTGCCCTGACAGATCCTTAAACTTCACTTGGCTGGTCTTGATACCGGCCGCCTTTAGCGTTTTGACCAGAGCGTATTGCGAGGTCGTCCCAAAGGTAACCCCAATTGTTTTACCCTTCAACTTTTTGATCGACGTAATACTCTTTTTGGAAACGAGTGCTTCAATATTGCCGCTTTCAACGTAAGAGATACCAACGGCCTTGTAAGAAACCCCGTTAGAAACACCTAACGCAAACGGTGAAACGCCGAAGGAAGCCGCATCCAAATCTTTTGAAACGATAGCGTTGTTAATACTTGTCCCAGATGAATAGGTCGTCGTTTTGACCTTAACACCCAAATCTTTAAGGTACCCTTCCTTGGCTAAAATTGCCGATTCGGGACCGCCTTCCATTAACCCGACCTTCATGGTTTTCGGGTAGGCCTCACCGGTCTGCGGGTCTTTTTTGCTGCTTGATGTGGAACTGCTCGAGGAACTGCCGCAACCTGTGAGAACGATGGCCGCGGTACAGAGGGTTAATAACCCAACGAAAATATGTGATTTTTTCATGATTACTCTCCTAATTGAGACTTTTAGGCGCCTCAGTTGTTTTAATTTTGTCGTTGTGATTTTCTTTCGATATGACTCGATTCATCATTGTTAATTTATCGGTTCCAGCAGGCAACGGGCTACTGTGTAAGCAACTCTGGCCTAATTTCCAGGTTCGGGAAATTATGAGCACTTTTTTTACATTGCCGAAACGTGTTCCAGCAGGCTGGACCGAACCCCAGTACTTGAACCAGAAATCTCTGGAGGTACTGGTATGAAGA
>NZ_AYYR01000112.1:10684-65681 GCF_001435975.1 Secundilactobacillus collinoides DSM 20515 = JCM 1123 | reverse complement strand
CACGCCAAGAGTAGTTGGGGGATCGCCCCCTGCGAGGGTAGGACGTTGCCACGCGAAGATGAACCGCTGACTGAGGTCAGCGGTTTTTTAATGCTCAAATTTCCAGAAGCGGTGACAGACACTCAATAGAAAGCCGAAACAGTGTGCAAATTATCAAAATGCCTAAAATGGTCATCACGAAGCAAACTAGTGACCACAATCAAAATGAAACGTTGCTGTTGATCCGCAAATAGAGACATTACTGGCGTCAAACAATCGTTTTGAACACTTTATTTATGTCAACGTCTTTCACTGGGTAATCTAACTTGGTATAATTGGAGTTGCCGTTTTAGCTCAGCAGGTAGAGCACTTCCATGGTAAGGAAGAGGTCATCGGTTCAAATCCGATAAACGGCTCTTCTAAATGGCGTTCAATGGGTCTGATACATACCTGAAGTGAATGACCAATTTCAGGTAAAAATATTGCTGTTTTAATTCAAAAAAGGGTAGTAAAACCCTACTCGCCGTAGTATACTTATTAAGTTGTCTGTTGCAAACAACCGTTTTCGGGAAGTAGCTCAGCTTGGTAGAGCACCTGGTTTGGGACCAGGGGGTCGCAGGTTCGAATCCTGTCTTCCCGATTGATTATTATGCCGGAGTGGCGGAACTGGCAGACGCGCTGGACTCAAAATCCAGTGTCCGTTGAGGACGTGTGGGTTCGAACCCCACCTCCGGTATCATACAAAAAACGATGAAGTCTACTGGACTTCATCGTTTTTTTGTTTCATGATTTCACTTGAGAAACATCTGGTAATAGGCGGCTGCGGCCAGCCCCTGAGCAGTATTGATCTTGCCCGTTTTTAGCCAGTCTAAGAATTGGTCAAAGGAAACAAGCTCAGCAGTGACAAACTCATCAGCATCGAAGTGGCGCTTTTTTTTCGTCGTCTGATCAAAACGAATCAGCATCAGCGCTGCTGTTTGGTCCATAAATCCCTCAGAAGAGGTCACAGTAGTCATTTGTGTTACAGATTCAGCAACAAAGCCCGTTTCCTCTTGGAATTCTCGTGCGGCAGCCTGTTCAGCGGTCTCCCCCGGATTGACAATGCCCGCTGGTAAGGAGACAGAGTCAGCGTTGATGCCCACCCGATATTCGCTTGTCAAAACGACGTGTTCATCGTGCGTCAGCGCCAGAATGGTCACCGTTGGATCCGTATGAATTAAATCACGTTCGACAGTCAGGGCATCCGGCGTTTTTATATGAAGCTGGTGAACGCTGAATACTGGTCCCTGATAAACTTTTGTGCGGTCAGTGATTTCACCTTGTTGATGCCACGTGCTAAACATAACAAAACCTCTTTTTCTTTTAGTTCTTAGGTGCATTGTAACACGCGTTGACAATTAACAGGAACCGGCGTTAAACTGACCTTAATAAACATTAAAAAATAATGAGAAAATATAAAAAATACGCTATAATTTTGGGAATTATGACAAAGAGGGGCGACGTGCATGGCATTTATTGGGGCATTGTGTTTAATACTTGTTTTAACAACACTGGCGGGACATTTTTGCAATCGAATGGGTATTCCAGCCGTAATCGGGCAGATTCTGGTTGGCATTGTGATTGGGCCGGCGATGCTAGGATTGATCCATAACACCAATTTAGTACAAACGTTTGCCAATATTGGCGTTATCATGTTGATGTTCATTGGGGGACTGGAAAGTAACCTTACGCTACTGAGACGATTCCTGAAACCAGCAATCATCGTGGCAATGTGCGGTGTTATCATGCCCGTGGTATTAATGGGCGCAACGGCCGCGTTGGCATTTCATTATGGGACGTTTGAGGCCATTTATATTGGTGTTATTTTTAGTGCGACCTCGGTGTCGATCTCAGTTGCCGTATTAAGAGACTATCACGCATTGGATACCTCTGAGGGGGCAACCATTCTGGGATCAGCCGTTGCTGACGATATTATTGGTGTGATTTTACTGTCAATTATGATTAGTTTGATGGGTACCCAGGGTAGTCGTACGCAAACAAATTCACTGGGATTGGGCTGGATTCTTTTGGAACAAATTGCCTTTTTTGGTGGTACCTACCTCGTTGTCCGCTGGATTGCACCTTACCTGATGGCTTTAAGTGAAAAACTTGTCATGAATGCCAGCGTGACAATAATGTCGATGGTCATTTGTCTAGGCATGGCCTACCTTGCTGATGTTGTTGGATTAAGTGGCGCGGTCGGTGCATTTTTTGCCGGTATCGCTGTCGCGCACACCCCTTATCGCGAAGTTGTCGAAGCGCACACCGAACCCATTGGGTACGCAGTTTTTATTCCACTATTTTTTGTCGGGATCGGTCTGAGTATGTCCTTTACTTATCTGACACAGGCTATTGGGCTCATTGTGACAATGACGGTGCTGGCCTGCATTAGTAAATTTATCGGGTGCGGTTTTGGGGCAGCACTGACCGGATTTAATCGTCAGAGTAGTTTTGTGATTGGCGCCGGGATGATTTCTCGCGGTGAAATGGGCATGATCACGGCACAAATTGGTTATCAGGCCGGTGTTTTATCGCGGGCCAGCTATTCGGAGTTCGTAGTCGTCATTATTTTAGCAACCATGGTGGCACCGTTGGCATTAAAACAGGCACTGAAATTATTACCTAAGGATAGTCGCCAAGGCGAACGGTCCTTTACTGTGGATGCCAGCAAGTAGGCTGGCATCAATGATTAGAAATAGACGCGTAAAATGAGCCAACTTGGCAAATTTTCGCGTTTTTTGTATCAGCCCACATTTTCGGTTGGGATTTTATGGCGTTAATGTTTGTTGGGAAGGTTAAAAAAATATAAACTCAACTCGCATTTTGAACTTACGTGGACGCTTTTATTGACACCAGCCCAAAATCCCTCTAAAATTGTCCAAGCTATTAAAAATGAAAGAGGCGGTTTTTTGACATCGCAGGAACAGGCAAAAGAACAGCGACGCGTTGATTCGGTGGTTCATCAAATTACTGCCAGAATTAAAGACGTGACGACCGATTACGCAAAGGCGCGCGCGGAAATGAAACTGGTGCAGGAAAACTATTCTGCCAACACTTCTGTGAACTACGTTGAGCTGGATGACCGAATTGATACGTCGGCCGATTTACAGCAACAGCGGGCCTTAGCGTCACGATTAATTGAAAATGAACAAATTATTAAGGGCCAGTTGGACACCTTTAAGGACCTTGAGGCATCACCTTATTTCGGGCGAATCGACATTACAGATCCCGGTGAAACTGGTTCAGAAAAGCTTTATATTGGGACCGCTTCGTTTACAAACGAGGATCAGGATTTTCTGGTCTACGACTGGCGGGCACCCATTTCATCAGTGTACTATAACGGAACCCTGGGGGATGTCGCCTACGATACCCCGGGGGGCCAGCAGTTGACGACGCTCAAGAAAAAGCGCCAGTTTCTGATTGCTAAGGGACAGATCGAAAGCATGTTTGATACCAATGAAACCGTTGGTGATGAGATGCTGCAACACGTGCTGGGCGAACAAAATGATGAAACGATGCAGAACATTGTGGCCACTATTCAGCGCGAACAAAATGACATCATTCGCGATACCCGAAGCGATTTGTTAGTGGTTCAAGGTGTCGCCGGTTCCGGCAAGACCTCAGCTATCCTGCAACGGATCGCGTTTCTGCTGTACCACAGTCGCAAGGAATTGGAAGCTGACCAAATCGTGCTGTTTTCACCTAATCGATTGTTCAGCCACTATATTTCAGACGTGCTGCCGAGCTTAGGTGAACGTAATATGCGGCAGGTTACACTGGCTGAATTTTTGACGCAGCGGCTGCAGGGGTTAGACGTTGAGACCTTATTTGACCGTTATGAAGATGAAGACACAGTGTCTCAAAAGGTTCGAGATACGCGCGATTTCAAAGAGTCTGCCAATTACATGCATCAGGTGGCGGAATATTGCCAGCATCTGACACCTGACCATTTTAAATTTAATCACATTTATTTTGACGGACAGATTTTCTTTAATAAATCAGAAATTGAATCGATTTATAACAATTTGCCTTCATTGCAGCCTGCGGACCGGTTTTTACGAACGAAGAATACGTTGATCAAACGATTAAAATATCGCATTGGTGAAGAAGCGAAATCAAAGTGGGTCAACGAAGAAATTGACCAGCTTTCAGATGAGCAGTATCACGATCTGTTAGGGTCGAAGCGACTTCATGAATTCCAAGAATTAGATGCTGAAGTAGCCTTTATTGCCCGCAAAATTGTGACGAAGCGGTTACGTGTGGTTTACGATGCCATCTATAATAACTATTTTTTGGACACGTATAGCCAGTACGCTGATTTTATGGATCAGGCCGACTTGCCGGCCGATGTTGATGCATCAATTTTTCGGGCTAGCCGAGATGATTTTCTTCAAGCCATTGAATACCACAAATGTCCTTTGGTGGATACCGCACCGTTGTTGTATCTGCGTGATATCTTGACGGGGGGCGGGCAGAATCATGCGATGAAACACCTCTTCGTGGATGAGATGCAGGATTATACGATTGCGCAGCTTCAGTATTTGCACCACGCCTTCCCAAAGGCCAATATGACGTTTTTGGGTGATAGTGAGCAGGCACTGTTTCGTGATGTTGAATCGCCGGAAGCGTTACTCAAAAAGCTGCGCGCTGCCTTTCACGTTCACCGGCCACGATTGTTGAAACTCAATCGGTCGTACCGGTCGACACTGCCCATCACGACGTTTGCCAAAGCACTGTTACCGGATGGTGATGAGATAGAAGCGTTCAACCGTCCCGGTGACCTGCCCAAAGTGATCATGCGCTACGATTTTGATAGTGCCGTCGACGCGTTGGAACATCAATTAAAGACACTACAGGCAACTAATGGCATGGTCGCTGTGTTAACAAAAAATTTGGCCCAAGCCCACGAGGTTTATCAAAAACTGCATCGCAATCACGTTGATGTCAGTCTGCTGACGGATGCTGACCGTTCCTTGCCGAAGGGCATTCTAGTGCTGCCAATTTACTTAGCAAAGGGACTGGAGTTTGATGCCGTTGTCGGCTGGGATGTTTCCGCAACTAACTTCGCTGATCAACGGATGACGGGGACGCTGTATACCATCATTACCCGGGCTATGCACCAACTCGTTTTGATCAGTATCGGGCCGGTCTCCCCACTGATTGCTTCCGAGAGAATGCCAAAAAATGTGATGGAAATCGAGCACGAGTTGACCTAGTGCACCGGTTCGATGCTGGGTGTTATTGTGACCGGGTGATTTTGACATCCCCGCGTGAAACCAGTAAAATAAGAGCTATTAATAAACTAAAAATTCGCTGGTGCATCATCACCTTCACAAACAGAGATATTGCCGCGGCTGAAAGCAATAACGAGGGTGACATTGGAGCCGGCTTAAACGGAATTTGGGGTGCCTCCTTATCGGCGACGAGTGGTGACTGATTGTCACAATTTAGGTGGTACCGCGGTTGACGTCCTATTGCAATAGCAATAGGGCGTTTTTTGAAAGGATGGAAAAAAATGAGCGACAAGAAAATTATTTTAACGGGTGATCGGCCAACAGGCAAGTTGCATATCGGGCATTATGTGGGGTCATTGAAGAACCGGGTCAAGCTGCAAAACTCCGGTGAATTTGAAACCTTTATCATGATTGCTGATATGCAGGCGCTGACAGATAACGCCCGTGATCCAGAAAAAATTCGCCACAGCCTGCTTCAAGTAGCATTGGACTACTTGGCCGTGGGAATTGATCCCGCTAAATCAAACATTCTCGTTCAGTCGCAGATTCCCGCACTGACAGAATTAACTGAATTTTATTTAAACTTGGTCACGGTTTCCCGACTGGAACGGAACCCAACCGTTAAAACTGAAATCAAACAAAAGAAGTTTGGCCAAAGCGTGCCCGCTGGTTTCTTCACATACCCAGTCAGCCAAGCTGCTGATATCACTGCATTTAAGGCAACGACTGTTCCAGTTGGCGAAGACCAAGAACCCATGCTTGAACAAACCCGTGAAATTGTACGGAGCTTCAACAACATCTACGGCGATATTTTGGTCGAACCCGAAGGCTACTTCCCTGAAGAAGGGCAGGGTCGAATTCCTGGTTTGGACGGCAACGCCAAGATGAGCAAATCGTTGGATAACGCCATTTACCTGTCTGATGATGCGGATACCATCCAAAAGAAGGTCATGTCGATGTACACTGACCCGACCCATATTCACGTGGAAGACCCGGGACACATTGAAGGTAACACTGTGTTTACTTATCTGGATATCTTTGGTGAAGATACTGATAAAATTGCTGATTTGAAGGCACAATATCAACATGGCGGTCTTGGAGATGTTAAAATTAAACGGTACCTTAACGACGTACTGCAGGCAACGTTGAAGCCGATTCGCGAACGTCGCGAAACCTTCGAAAAGGACCCAGCAGGCGTGTACCAAATTCTGAAAGATGGCAGTGCCCAAGCCAACGTTGTGGCCAATCAAACACTGACTGAAGTGCGGAATGCCATTGGGGTCAACTACTTCGACTAAGTAACGGAAGGGAAGTCCGCGTATGGATAACTTGGTGATTGTCGATTTAGGGTCAAATTCGGTTCGGATGACGATTAATGAGGTTCATCCGGACAAAACATTTCATGAACTGGTACGTTATAAGGAAGATTCCCGTTTGTCAGAAGGCATGGGGCCGGAAAAACGACTTCAGGATGCGGCTGTCAAACGGACCATTGAAGCCCTAAAAGAATTCCGGGCGCGGTATGAAAATCTGCCTAACCTCACTGTTAAGGCAATTACGACCGCTGCTGTCAGACAGGCCATTAACCAGGAAGAATTCTTGGAACGGGTCAAGCGTGAGGTCGGACTGACCTTTGACGTGTTATCTGGCGACGACGAGGCCTACTATGACTACCTCGGAGTGATGAATCGGCTGCGGGTCGAGGATGCACTGATGATCGATATCGGCGGAGCCAGCATGGAAATGGTCAATATTCGCTCAGGAAAAGAGAGCAATTTGATCAGTATTCCATTTGGCGCCGTGAACTTATCCGAACAGTTTCATTTAAATAATCAAATTAAGGCAGCAGATTTCTTCGATGCTAACGTGTTTTTGCGTCGACGTTTGAAAGATATCTGGTGGCTGGATGAAGCCCGGACAAAGCCCTTTATTCTGCTTGGCGGTGCCAACCGATCGCTGGCAAGAATGAGCCGCCGGCAGCAACAGGTGCTGCACGTGGAGGCCATTCACGGCTATCAGTTGAGTACGAACGAGGTCTTTCAACTCTACACGAGTTTGCTGCGAAAAAACTTGAATCAAAGAAGACAGATATCGGGCCTGGAACCAGACAGAGCAGACATCATTGTAGGTGGCATCATGCCGTTAGTACTCTTGTTGCAGATGCTGGATTCGGACCGGGTGATCTTCTCTGAAAGCGGCGTCCGTGAAGGGGTTATTCATGCGTGGTTAGAGAAGTAGAGAGTGAAGCAAGGCATTTCGGCACGGACGCCAAAAACACGATTGTCAAAAACAACCTAGACAAATATTCCCGAAAAATCTGGCTCTGACTTTTTTGGGTTAGAGCTGCTTCTGCAGGATCCCTTGACTTGCGAAATTCGTTTCGGCAATGAGGCCAGAATACACATTGAAAGCACTACAAAGGCGAGAACTTCGAAAAAAATCGGCGTTCGATTTCTTGGCTCAAATTAACGAAGTGGAGCCCATCGGCATTGCAGGCTGTAGTGTCGGTGTTAGTAAGCGAGGGCTTTTTCCTCGCTTACTAACACGGGAGACGTAGGAGATCCACTTTTGCTTGCAAAAGTTAGCTCCGGAGCCCCCCACTTCAGCCTGCAGGGCCGATCGGTGGAACGGAGTGACATTTTTAGATGATGTTATTCACCTGAACATGACGGCTTTCGTTTTGAAATAGGTTAAAAAAAAATCGTAATCCAAATCAATGATTTACAACTACTCGTGACTAGGCCAAGCACCAAAGCCAGTCTCGAATGAACAAGAAGGATCGAAGAACATGGCAAGTTCATTTTCACATTTCTATAAACGAGACACTGAGGAACGCCGACAAATCGTTGCTGACTGGGCCGGCTTATCGGCGGCTCAACGCACTGAATTGACTGCTCGCGCTGAACAGGGTGACGCCAAGGACCTGATTGAAAACTATTTGACGGCTTTTCAACTACCCGAGGGTGTTGCCGTTAATTTTAAAGTTAACGACCACGATTACGTGGTGCCGATGGTGACGGAAGAACCGTCTGTGGTGGCCGCGGCCAGCAATGGCGCCAAAACCATTGCGGATGCAGGTGGTATTCACGCCGAGGTCAAGTCGCGTCTGCTGATGGGTCAAATCGTGCTTAGCGATGTGAAGGTGTTTGCATCAATTGACGACTGGGTGGCACTGCACACGGACGAGCTGTTGGACGCTGCACGTAAAGCGCACCCGACAATTGTCTCACGGGGTGGCGGCCCACGGTCGTTACGCACTCGTGATTTGGGTGAGGGCTATGTTTCAATTGATCTGTATGCCGATGTGAAGGCAGCGATGGGCGCAAACATGCTCAATACGATGCTAGAAGCCATGGCCGAAGTGATTCAGACGAAACTGCACCACACCACGTTGTTTAGCATTTTGTCGAATACAGCTGATCAAAGTCTGGCAACAGCGACGTGCAGCATCCCAGTTGGTTTGTTGGACACTGCTGATCAATCGGGCGCTGACGTGGCTGACCGCATTGCTGCAGCCAGTCGCGTTGCCCAGTTGGATCCTTACCGGGCGGTGACCCATAACAAGGGCATCATGAACGGTGTCGATGCAGTGGTCATTGCCATGGGCAATGACTGGCGGGCAATCGAGGCAGCTGCGCACGCGTTTGCGGTGGTTGACGGTCAGTACCGGGGGCTCAGCACCTGGGAAGTGCAGGATGGTCAACTGGTTGGCGAGCTAACTTTACCACTGCCGGTCGGGACTGTTGGCGGGGCCACGAAGGTCTTGCCAGTGGTGAAAATCAATCAGCAAATTGCCGAGATCAAGCAGCCGGAAGATTTAATGAACTTGATTGCGGCTGTGGGGCTTGCACAAAACTTCGCTGCTGTCAGGGCACTAGTGACTGACGGCATTCAAAAGGGCCACATGAAAATGCAGTTGCGTTCGCTAGCCTTGAGTGCAGGAGCAACCGGCAACGAACTAAGACCGATGGTGGCTTATCTGAAGACCCTTAATGATCCGACTGCCGCTGCCGCGGAAACCAAATTAAAAGAACTCAGAACACAAATAAAGGATGACAACGATGCAAAACATTGAAATTAACGACCAGGTTCAATCCCTGCTAGATGCAACCAACGCTATTTTTCCAGGGAAGGTTGAACTCCAATTTATTGGCCAATTACAAGTCGGTTACGTGCGGCATGACCAAGCACAAACAGTGCAGGATAAAGACCACATCATGGTGCAGGTCAGTGATTTAACCGCACCAAACTACACAGCGTCTCATGAGCTATTACACCTGTTGATGACCTTACGTGGATTTCCACAGATTTATTTTGCCGTATCAAGAGGCAACGATACGTTAGATGAGCAGCTGATGATGCTGGCCACTGAATTGTACGATATCGTGTCTCATCAAGTCGTTGTATCTGAGCAGCGCAAACATGGGCTGATTGATGATACGATTGAAGCCGAATATCTGAAAGGTGTTCAAGCAACCATCAAGCCGGAGCCCAACCCCGTTGACGATGAAATGACATTGCGGTTAATGACCGTTTTAGACGCGTTGGTCTTCTTTGGTGACAACGCCGATATCAAGGCGCAGTTTGCGAAGGATTATCCAGTTACGCTGCCGGCCGCGCAGAAATTATATGACGTCATTACAGAAAAACCGGTTGATTCACCATTTACGCTTCGGCGCAACGTGGTGAAGTTATTCAAGGCTTTTGACGCGCAGTTGCAGACCTGGGGCTTCCCGCCGTTGAACAATCAAGAATTCACAACGTTGTCCAGTGTGTTGTCCGAACGTCAGCTGCGTTTGGAAGTACGGCAATTGTTTGAACTCTTCCATTCCGACATGGTTGATATTAAAACCCAACGGCGAGCATACGTCGGCATCAATCGGGCGGATGGCCAAAACTCGTTTGTTATTTCTGCACCTAAGCCAGAAGATGATACACCTGACTACTATAAAGATATTTATGGCATGACGGTTGCTGATCTGTTTAAAAAGATGGAAATGCCGTACATTATTCGTTAGGAGGAAATGCGTTAATGGATGTTGATGTTCAAGCACAATTTGATAATGCCCAACATATCGTTTTCTTAACGGGAGCCGGGGTCTCAACGCCCTCGGGGATCCCCGACTATCGGTCAAATAACGGGTTGTATACGGCCCACAAAAACGCTGAGTACTATCTCAGCCATACCTGTTTGGCTAAGGAACCCGATGTGTTCTATAAGTATGTGACGGAAAACCTCTACAAGCCAGACGCCAAGCCTAACGTGATCCACGAAAAACAAGCCGCCCTGACGCAGCAGGACCGGGCAACCGTCATTACCCAGAACATTGATAATTTATACCGGGTGGCTGACACGAAGCATCTGGTTGAATTTCACGGCAATTTGTACAGTGTGTACTGTCAAAAATGCGGCCAATCAGTGGACTGGCATGACTACCTGAAAGATCCGATCCATGCAGGCTGCGGCGGCACTTTGCGGCCCGACATCGTCTTGTATGAGGAGGGTTTGAACGAAGCTAACATTCAAAACTCGGTCGATGCACTCCAGCAGGCTGACCTGGTTGTCATCACTGGGACGTCCATGCGGGTGTATCCGTTTGCAGGATTGCTGGACTATCGTAATCCGAAAGCACCAGTGATCGTGGTGAATAATGAGAAATTATCGTTCGCTTTTCCATACGAAATGGTTCAGATGGACGCGGCTGATTTTTATGCGCAGCTGAATGTGTGATTCCACTGACCATCGTCTGTGTCTCCCTTTAGCAATTACGGTATAATTAATGGTGAGACAGACCGGAATTAAGTTGAAATGAGCGCAAGTTGGTCCGGTATGTGATTACTGGGCCAACTTTAGTTTTCTGGTCAGAAGACATCTTAACGGAGGTGCGCGTGATGTCTGAAGATGAAATTATAACTGAGTTAAAACGATTGCTTAGTCATATGCGGCTGATGTCCGTGTTTCAAGTTACAGCGGACACGTTCATGCTGTATGGGCTGATTGTGACGTTGCTGGCAAAATCTGGTACCGTGGCCTTTCTTGGTGCGGTATTGACTCAGTCCCATGCCATTGCAGTGGTGGTGCTATTGGGTCTGATCGACCTGTGTTTCACGGGCATCCGTTACAATGATCGTCGAACGGGCGCAGGGTTGATTGAAGAGCTTGGTGATTCGCTTTCCGATGAGGCTGAGGCAATCGTGGCGCAGTTCAAACGATACAAGTGAGGTAACGTAATGATAACGATTGGGTTAACGACCTGGAAGGAACACCCCGCCCTTATTAATGATGAGCAGCGGGATGTCAGTTTAACTGAATACGCGGCGGTTTTACCCACGGTCGAAGTCGACACACCGTTTTATGGGATTCCGCGTGCCAGCACCGTGACCAAGTGGCAGCAAATGGTACCGCCAGAATTCCAATTCATTTTGAAGGCCAATAAACTGATGACCAAACATGATTATGGAACGGATGAAGTGGACGATGACGCACGCAAAACGGCCTTTGCTGAATACAAAGAAATGATCAAACCACTTGTCCGCAAGCACCAATTGAAGACGATCCTGTTTCAGTTTCCGCCATTTTTTAGGCGGTCGGCGGAGAATCTTCAGTGGTTATTTGAAGTCCGCGACATGATGGGGGATCTGCCGATCGCGGTGGAGTTTCGCAACCCAAGCTGGTACGAAAAGAGCCTGATTCCCGACCTGATGGATTACCTCACCCGCCTGCAGATGACCCACGTCATTGCGGATGAACCACACCGATTAAACGACGGTGTGCCGTTTGTTCCCGAAACTACGACACCTTCATTAGCAGTCTTGCGGCTGCATGGACGCAATGAGAAGGGCTGGTTCAATCAGAGCAAAGACTGGCGCGGCCAGCGAACGTTATATCGCTACTCTGCGGATGAACTGAACCAGTTTGCGGACGTCATTAATCACCTGACGCCGAAAGTCAAAGAGGTCTGCGTTATTTTCAACAACAACTCGAATCGCGACGCAGCACCGAACGCTTTGGAATTGCAGCAATTGATGGGCATTTCTTGGGATGGACTGGGACCCCAGCAGTTGAGTTTGTTTTGATAACCGGGGCGATTTCGGGTGATCAATAAGGTTCAGTTTGCCGGGCTCTTCGTCCGCGTGTCAGGTGCGTTAAAGCGGGCAGGGGTGCTGTTAAATTGCCTTGCCGCTTCTTGTTGCCGCGTAAGGTTGCATTAACTAATAAGCAGCACAGGCTGCAGCCGAGTGTGCATTGCACCATGACCGATTATTTTCGCGATTTGCGTCATTTAATAGCCGTCACCAGAGCGTTTATCGACTTAAGCTTATAGACAATGCTAAAACGGCAAGAAAAATTGTCCTCAAAGGGGCCTTTTTCCCATAGTCTCGTTTGATAGGGCTGAAATTATGCTATACTATTGGAGACTTTGTTCATTAAACATTAAATAAAAAAAGCACCACTTTTCGAAAGGGGCCAAATTAAAACATGGCAGAAACTAAACCTACGTATTACATAACCACGCCGATTTACTATCCGTCTGGCAAGTTACACATTGGGAACTCATACACCACCATTGCGTGTGATACCTTAGCACGTTACAAGCGTTCAACAGGGTATGATGTTTTCTTCTTAACTGGGACTGATGAACACGGACAGAAAATTGAGGAAAAGGCTGAAAAATTAGGGACTGACCCTAAGAGCTATGTGGACGAGATGGCCGCTGGTATTAAGGATCTTTGGAAAACATTGGAAATTTCTAACACAAAGTTTATCCGAACTACTGACGACTACCACGAAGCTGCCGTTCAAAAAATCTTCCAGCAATTGCTCGATCAGGGCGATATTTACCTTGGTGAGTATGAAGGCTGGTATTCAGTTGACGACGAAGAATACTTCACTGAGACACAACTTGCTGAAGTTTACCATGATGACAACGGTAAGGTAATTGGTGGGAAGGCACCCAGTGGTCATGAAGTTGAACTCGTTAAAGAGAAATCGTACTTCTTCAAGATGAGTAAGTATGCGGACTGGCTGTTGAACTACTACAAGACCCATCCTGACTTTATTCAGCCAGAAGCGCGGATGAACGAAATGATCAACAACTTCATCAAGCCTGGTTTGGAAGACTTAGCGGTTTCCCGAACCACGTTTACTTGGGGTGTGCCGGTAAAGTCTGACCCAGAACACGTTGTCTACGTGTGGATCGATGCCCTGACCAACTATATCACGGCTTTGGGTTACGGCTCTGACGATGATGGACTGTTCAAAAAGTACTGGCCGGCTGATGTGCAGATGGTTGGGAAGGAAATCGTTCGTTTCCACACAATTTACTGGCCAATCATTTTACACGCACTCGGTCTTGAACTGCCAAAGCAAGTCTTTGGCCACGGCTGGTTGCTGATGAAGGACGGCAAGATGTCGAAGTCTAAGGGGAATGTGATTTACCCCGAAACGTTAGCCAACCGTTACGGCTTGGATTCTCTTCGCTACTACCTGATGCGCGCAATGCCATACGGTAATGACGGTTCCTTTACGCCGGAGGACTTTGTGGATCGGTTGAACTACGATCTCGCAAACGACCTGGGGAACTTGTTAAACCGAACTGTTGCCATGATCAACAAGTACGAAGATGGTGTGTTACCAACCTATGAAGCCGGTGTGACCGACTTTGATGCTGATTTAGAGGCCGTAGCAGAAACGACATTAAGCAACTTCCACGATTTAATGGACAAGCTGCACTTTGCGGATGCCTTAGCTGAAATCTGGAAGTTAATTGCCCGGACAAACAAGTACATTGACGAGACGGCACCTTGGGTCTTAGCAAAGAGTGATGACGCCGCCGACAAGGCAAAGCTGGACGCTGCGATGGCGCACCTCGCTGCTAGTTTGCGGATGATTGCTTACCTGATCAGCCCGGTCATGACCCACGCACCAAAGGAAATTTTGGCGCAGTTGGGAATTGCTTACGATGCTGAAACGAACCTGAATGACCTGAAGTTAGCAGATTTGCCAGCTGGTAAAAAGGTCGTCGCTAAGGGGACACCAATCTTCCCACGGCGCGATGCTGACGAAGAAATTCAGTTCATCGCTAACCAAATGACGAAGTCCGACAAGAAAAAGGGCCGGGCTGCCATGGAAGAAGCTAAGAAACAAGCGAACGTCACGGGCAGCGGCGTTTGGAATCCTGAAGAGACTGAATTACAATCGGCCAAGAAGGAAGTCCGTTTTGACGCTTTTGAAAAGATTGAGTTGAAGGTTGCTGAAATCATCGACGTGCAACGAGTTGCTGGCGCTGACAAACTGCTGCAATTCCGGTTAGATGCCGGTGATAGCGACGACCGTCAGATCCTGTCTGGCATTGCTGAATTCTACCCGGAGCCAAAGGATCTTCTCGGTAAGAAGGTCATCATTGTGGCCAACTTGAAGCCCCGCAAAATGCGTGGTCAAGTGAGCCAAGGGATGCTGTTATCTTCTGAAGACGCCAATGGCCGGGTTCAACTGGTGACCGTATCAGAAAGCATTCAAAACGGGTCAACCGTTGAATAATCGTGATTAAACGTCACAATCGTTACGAGACTAATAAAGATTCACTGTAACAAGTTCGCAGAAAGGAGGGACATGCCAAGGCCGCTTGATGACCGAGTATGGCCCTTTTTTCTTGCCGATGGATCGGAGGAGTATCATGCAAATATTTGATTCACACACGCATCTCAATAGTCCGGAGTTTATTAACGACGTGCCCAAATTTTTAAAGCAGGCGGCGGACCTGGATGTAGTAAAAATGGTCAATGATGGGTCAAACACTGAAATGAATCAACAGGCTATTGCGCTGGCGCACCAGTACCCGCAACTTTACGCCGCGGTTGGCTGGCACCCGGAAGATTCCAAGTTCTACGATCAGGATGCAGAAAAGGTCCTGGAACAGCAATTGACGGACGATAAAGTCGTTGCGCTGGGTGAAATTGGGCTGGATTACCACTGGGACAGCAGTCCAAAAGATGTGCAGCAACGCGTTTTTAAACGTCAAATTGAGATTGCTAAAGCAGTTAGGAAACCAATCGTTGTGCACAACCGTGACGCATTTGAGGATACCTATGACATCATTAAAAGCGTCGGTATCCAAGATATTGGCGGTGAAATGCACAGTTTTAACGGTGACCCCGAATGGCTGAAAAAATTTCTTGATTTAGGGATGACGATTTCATACAGTGGTGTTGCCAGTTTCAAAAATGCACACGACGTCCACGATTCAGTGCGGGCGACGCCGCTTGACCGGATGATGGTTGAAACGGATGCACCATATTTGACACCTGAACCGCACCGTGGCGAACAGAACCAGCCTGGTTTTACCCGCTATACGGTTGAAGCCATCGCCAAAGAACGCGACACCACCCCAGAGACTATCGCGGCAGCTACTTGGACCAACGCCCACCGTTTCTTCGGGATTAAGGAGAGCTAGTGAAAAAAATAGAGGAAGTCATTGTCGTTGAAGGCAAGGATGATACGAAGGCGATTAACCGGGCCGTGAATGCCGACACCATTGAAACACGCGGATCAGCTGTTCCGGAAGAGATCCTTGACCTTATTGAAGAGGTTGCCAAGCAACGCGGTATCATTATTTTTACGGACCCGGATTTTTCCGGTGAAAAGATTCGTAAGATCGTTTCGGAAGTGGTGCCTAACGCGAAACACGCGTTTCTGCCAAAAAAAGAGGGCATCCCTGAAAAAACAGGGGGGTCTCTCGGCGTTGAACACGCGACACCGGAAGCCATTCGTGAAGCACTGGCTAACGTTTACACCGAAACAGACGCGGCACCGCAGACCATTACCCGTGCCGACCTTGTCAAAGCGCGGTTGATCGGCGTGCCTGAATCAAAAGCGCGGCGTGAAGCGTTAGGTGAGGCGCTGCGCATCGGCTACGTCAACGGCAAACAACTTTTGAAGCGCCTGCAAATGTTCCAAATTACCGACACTGCATTCTGGCAGGCGGTCGGTCAGCTTGATCAGGGGGAGGAATAATATGAAAACACCACTCATTGCCAGTCCAGCTCGAACCCAAGCTATTATTAACCGCTACCGGTTACCTATTAAAAAGAGTTTGGGTCAAAATTTTTTAACTGACATTAACATTCTGGAACACATTGTTCAGGCCGCTGATTTGACCGAAAAGGACAACGTGATTGAAATCGGGCCCGGCATCGGTGCTCTGACTGAATTTTTAGCGCAGAGTGCGCATCAAGTGATGGCCTTTGAAATCGATGACCAACTCATTCCAGTATTGGATGATACGTTATCGCCCTATGAGAATGTCACAATCGTCAATCAGGACATTTTAAAGGCCAATTTGCCACAGTTGATCAAAGACAACTTTGACGCTGATCGACCGTTAAAACTGGTGGCGAACCTACCGTACTACATCACAACGCCAATTTTGCTGTCGGTGCTGCAATCTAGCATGCACTTTGATAACATCACGGTGATGATGCAAAAGGAGGTTGCCGACAGGTTAGTGGCCGTTCCAGGTACAAAAGCATACGGTTCCTTGTCGATTGCGGTTCAGTACCGGTCAATACCCGAGGTGGCCTTCACGGTACCGCGGACAGCGTTTATCCCGCAACCGAACGTTGATTCCGCCATTATCACAATGACGGATAGGGCTGACTTTGATCCGGCACCGTTCGATGAAAAAGTGTTCTTCAAATTTGTGAAGGGCTGTTTTATGCATCGGCGTAAGAGTTTTTGGAATAACTTACTGTCAATTTTTGGGAAGGACGCAGACGTGAAAGTACAACTGACCGATGTGTTAGAAAAAGTACACGTTTCACCTCAAATTCGTTCTGAGAAATTGCCCATTGAGACGTTCATTATGCTGACAAATACCTTACACGACGAGGGTTTACTATAGGTTAGTAAAAAAACTTGTTGAAAATAAATGATTGTGGTAAAATATTGACTTTTTTGTGAAACGGGCGTAAAATGTTTCACGAGGGGTGAGATCATGCCAACAAGTTTAGCAGACATTAAGGACCGACTCGATCATCGTATCGGGGAGGAACTTATGGTTATTTCCCAGGCGGGCCGTAAGAAGACCACGGAACGTCATGGTACGTTGAAGGAAACCTATCCAGCCGTCTTTGTCGTTGATCTGGATCAGGACGAAAACTCCTTCGAACGTGTTTCGTACAGCTATACGGATATTCTTACAAAGAACATCCAAGTCGATTTCGACAAAGCTGCCAACGAATAAGGCAAATAAAAAGGTGATTCTACTGTAATGTGGATCACCTTTTTATTTTGCTTTTTTTAAAATATGGCGCTACCGCATTCTGTTGGATTTTTGTTGTCGTTTAGTACCTATACGCTGAGGCTGCCACCTTATTAGGTTGTCGAATTCAGTAAATAAAGCATCGTGAAGAATCGGCAATGAATCGTTTTGTAATAGCCTACCATCAAGGTTATTCCTAAATTATCGCTGAAGTTGCCAGCAAGTTTTGTCATTTAACGCCGGTTTCGAGTATAATATCAGTAATTACTATGAAGGTGTCCCAGTACGACACATGACAATAAGGGGCGACCTTTTCGAGAATTTAGGTGAGAGCACTCATGAAAATAGTGGAAAAAGCAGCAGCCAAGGTCAACCTTGGGCTGGATACCACGTTTCGCCATGATGATGGCATGCCAGAATGGAATATGGTGATGACTTCAATCGATTTGGCTGATTATGTGGAGGTCCTTGATACCGGCAGTCAGAACATTAAAGTGACGTCTGATTCGGGATTTCTTCCAAGCGACCAGCGCAACCTGGCGTATCAGGCAGCGACACTGCTGCAACGAACGTGTCACGTGAAGCGTGGCGCGGCAATTAGAATCAAGAAAAATATTCCCGTCGCGGCGGGATTAGGGGGTGGCTCATCAGATGCGGCAGCAGTGCTGCGCGCGTTAAACAAACTATGGGCACTTGGGCTATCGCGCCAACAGTTGGCAACAATTGGTCTGCGAGTTGATTCAGACGTTCCGTACTGCGTGTACAGTCAAACGGCTCACGTGACCGGATATGGTGAACAGATTCGTGTTTTAGAGCCGACTTTGGACCCGATGTGGTTAGTGTTGGCTAAACCCAACGTCAGCGTTTCGACCCCAAGTATTCTGCGTCAAATCGAGTACGAATCGCTGGAACACCCCGACATTGAAGGGCTACTAAATGCCATTGATGCGGGCAGCTACCAACAACTGGTGGCGACTGTGGGCAACGCCCTTGAACCAATTTCGGCAGGGCGTTACCCGGAGATCAGACAAATCAAATCCCGGATGAAGGCTTATGGTGCGCCGTGTGCGCTTATGAGCGGAACCGGTCCGACAGTATTTTCAATTTTTAACAAACAATCACGAGCAAACCGCGTCTTTAATAGTATTCGGGGTTTTTGTTCCGAGGCGTACTTGGTTCGCTCGTTATAAGGAAGTGCAAGATGACAGCAAAATGGTTAAAAGTGACGGCAGCAGCAGTTGCCGGTAGTGCAGTCAGCATGATCGGAGCAAGTTGGTTGGCCTATGAGCAGGCAACCCATGTGACCAATCGGCAAAAGGAAAAATGCAAGGAACTCGCAATTGCAGAAAACACGCCGGAAGATAATGTGTGGTATGTGAAGCAACCGCTCGTTGAATGGCGGTTGAATTCCGCGGATGGTCTTTTGTTACGGGCAAGCTTTATTCCCGCAAAATCCGATCACCGCAAGATTGTGATCCTCGCACACGGAATCAACCACGCTCGGGAACAAATGATTCCGTATGCGCGTTGGTTCCACGAACATGATTACCATGTTTTAATGCCAGATGCCCGGGCACAGGGTGAATCAGGCGGTCACACTATCGGGTTTGGTTGGACAGACCGGCTAGATTATCAAGCTTGGATCAATCAAGTCATCACGACCCTTGGTAACGATGTTGAAATTGTTTTGATGGGTATCAGCATGGGGGCTGCGACTGTGATGGCCGCGACTGGAGAAGGGTTACCAGACAATGTCAAAGCAGTCGTTGCTGACTCTGGTTTCCAATCGGTCTATCAAATGGCAAAACACATCGTTCGAACACAGTATCATCTGCCAACATTCCCATTGGTTCAAATTGCTGACCGGATTTCCCAACTCAAAACAGGGACTCGGTGGGTGGAAGAAAACATTGGCGAACAACTGCAGAAATCGGATATTCCTGTTTTACTCATTCACGGCGAGAAGGATGAGGTCGTCCCGGTTAAAGATGTTGATGTTTTATATCGCGCTTTGCAGGGACCGAAACAACGTTACGTTGATCCAACGGCAAATCACGTCCAGGCCTATAGCAATGATAGTGATCGCTATTGGCAGACGGTCAGCGATTTCTTGGATGAACATGTGTAAGAAAAAGAAAACTGGTGTGGTAATGTTTCCACGATCCACGTGCTAATGTGGAAGCAACTTTTGCAACTTATCCTTAAGTAGGATTCTTTGAGTTATCTGGTTTATGCGGGTTTGCGATGTGGCCTTTTCGCTAGGTATATTTGCTTTTGCAATGTTTGCAACGTGGTTTTAAGCTACTGTGCTGAAACGCGTTCCGCAAGGCAGAGGGCTGCTGCGGAAGCAACTCTGGGCACAAAATCCAGGCCCGGGCTTTTCTGCCCAGAGTTGCTTCTGCTCCGCCCTCTAATCGCCTTGTTCCACGCTCTTTAGAAAACCCTTGACAATTTTCACACTTGCTTTAAAATAAAATAGTAATCATTACGATTAAACAATTAAATAGCATTTCGGCGCTATTTTTTTATTGCTTAATTTTAACTGAAGGGGGCCATCTGGAAATGGCTGATACCATTTTGAAACTGAACGACTTATCGTTTTCGTTTCCTGATAAACCAGTGTTTTCACACTTGAACTATAACCTGACAACCGGCACCTTTTTAAGTATTGTTGGTGAAAACGGCGTGGGCAAGACCACGCTGATGCGCATGGTGCTGCAGGAACTTAAACCGACATCCGGCAGCGTTGAATTCCTGCCCAACCGACAGGCGGTTAATGTAGGGTATGTGCCGCAGTTTCGCAACATCGACATGGAATACCCGCTCTCCATTGAAGACTTTGTCAGTCTGAATCAAGCTGGTTTTAAATTACCGTGGCGTTCTCGTGAAGAGAAGCGCCGGGTCCGTCAGATTCTTGCCGAAACAGGTCTTGTAGATGTTTGTAAGCGACCGTTGGGAGAGGCTTCTGGCGGTGAAAAGCAAAAGGCTTACCTTGCCCAGGCGTTATTAGATGAACCCAACTTGCTGATTCTTGATGAGTCGACGGCAAGTCTGGATCCAATTGCGAAAAATGAACTGCTGACACTGGTCAAACAGATCAACCAGGAACAGAAACTCACGGTGATCTTCATCACTCATGATATTCCACTGGCACGCCAGTATGCTGATAGTTACTTGTTTTTAAAACCCAACCACTACGAGTCGGGATTAATTACGGATTTAACAGATGAAAAGGTGGGGAAAATGAACAATGTTTAGTTACCCGTTTATGCAAAACGCCTACATGGCAGGGACGTTAATTGCAATTATTTCCGGTATCATGGGCGTTTTCGTGATTGCCAGAAACATGTCTTTCCTAACCCATACACTATCCGAGATTGGCTTTGCCGGTGCTGCGTTTGGTATCTTCATGGGCTGGCAGGCACTGAATGGCATGCTGCTGTTCACAACGATCAGTTCGATTGGCGTCGGTGAACTGGGCGCTAAGTCTTCTCGTCGTGAGAATTCGATAACAGCTATCTCTGCGTTGGCAATTGGGCTGGGCATTTTGTTCTTGTCGCTGGCGAACAGCAATGCCAGTTATGCGACCGGAATTTTGTTTGGGAGTGTTATCGGTATCAGTCGCCAAAATGTGATTCAGATGTCGTTACTTTCGGCGGGGGTGCTGATTTGTCTGCTGGTGATCTACCGCTTCTTGAAATTTGATTCATTTGACCCAATTGGTGCCCGTGTAGAAGGATTATGGACACGCACGCTATCCGTTATCTTTTTAGTTCTGCTGGCCTTTTCAGTCAGTGTCGCAGCACAAATCGTCGGCTCACTGCTGATTTTTATTTTGCTGACGTTGCCAGCTGCTGCAGCAAAATATTTTGTCCACTCGGTAGGCGCAATGGCGGGTCTGGCTGTGGTATTTGCGCTGCTGGGGGTCTGGTTAGGACTGTACCTCAGTTACGTGACCAATTGGCCGGTTAGTTTCTTTATCAGCGTTATCGAAGTGATCTGCTACTTCAGCGCACTGATGTACAACCGGGTCCGAAGTTAATGGCCTGATAAAATCTCCTAGGACTGAACGCATTTTGCGCTGAGTCCTTTTTGTTTCTCACATAATGTGCATCAAGGTATGATAGTTGTGTTTAGCGGACAGGCTGGTTAATTGGGGCGGCGATCATTGGAAAAATCGGCCTGCGGAACTGATTCTTAGCTGAACGCCGCCGTTCTTTCAACTGGTTTTGGGAGTGTTATGGCACCCGTGACCGGCTTCATGGACAGTGTGAGGTGACTTGCAGAATAATCAAAAAGTGAGGTTCACAGCGCCAACTTGACACCAATACGGCACCTAAAGCCGGATTTAGAAAAAAATCCGGTGATAAAATCATGAGATTAGCGGATTAGTAGCGTAAAACACGAACGTTTATGCTAAAATGGATAAGAGTTTAAATCCAACGTATTGTATTATGGGAGGAAACAAAGTGAAAGTCAGAAGAAGCGACCGGCTAATTGATATGACCCGGTACCTATTAGAACGGCCACATCAGTTAGTTTCGTTGACCTTTTTTTCGGAACGTTATGAGTCAGCTAAGTCTTCAATCAGTGAAGATTTAACCATTTTAAAACGGACATTCCGCACGCGCGGGACAGGGTTATTAGAAACTGTTCCTGGTGCTGCGGGTGGCGCACGGTTCATTCCGTACATCACCAAGAATGAAGCCAACCAGTTTGTCAATGAGATGATCACCGCCTTATCTGAGGAGAGTCGTTTCCTGCCAGGCGGCTATGTGTACATGTCTGACCTGCTGGGTCGGCCAAATGTTTTAAGACAGGTCGGTCGCATTGTCGCTACCCAGTATCTCCACGAAACGGTGGATGCTGTTATGACGGTAGCCACCAAGGGGATTCCAATTGCCCAGGGCGTTGCAGAATCGTTGAACGTACCGTTTGTGATCGTCCGGCACGATTCACAAATTACCGAAGGCTCGACCGTGAGTGTCAACTATGTCTCAGGGTCCAGCCAACGCATTGAAAAGATGGCCTTGTCGACTCGGAGTCTAAAACCGGGTTCACGGGTCTTGATCGTAGATGACTTTATGAAGGGCGGCGGCACCATCGGTGGGATGCAGTCCCTTGTTAAAGAATTCAACTCCACAGTTGTTGGGGTTGCCGTCTTTGCTGAAGGAGCCTTTGAAGGTAAATCAAAGGTGCCGGATTATACGTCAATATTGAAGATTGACGCTACAACTGACCACGTTGAAGTCACCCCAGGGAACTTTGGTGATCAGATTTTCACGACTGACCGCATGAGTGAATTAAAAAAATAAGGAGACTTAATTGGTAAAATGAGCACGAGAAATACAATTATTTTAGCTGCTGGTAAGGGTACCCGGATGAAGTCCAAACTGTACAAAGTTCTTCACAAAGTTTGTGGTCGTTCCATGGTGGATCACGTGTTGACCCAGGTTGAAAAAACCAACATGGATCGAATCGTGACCGTTGTCGGTTATGGTGCCGAAAAAGTCGAAGACACGTTGCATGACCGCACCGAGTATGTTTTACAAAAAGAACAGCTTGGAACAGGCCATGCCGTTTTACAGACAGAACCGTTGCTGAAGAATCAGGATGGCACCACGTTAGTTGTCAGTGGCGACACGCCGCTTTTTCAAGCCCAGACCTTTGAAAATCTCTTTAAATATCACGAAGCAAAAAAAGCGATGGCCACGGTCTTGACGTCTAAGGCGCCAGACCCGACTGGTTACGGTCGAATCGTGCGCAACGAGGTTGGCATCGTTGAAAAAATCGTTGAACAAAAGGACGCCAGTGAAAAGGAACAAGAAATTGACGAGATCAACACTGGTGTTTACGTTTTTGATAACAAGGCACTGTTCGCAGCCTTGCACGAAATTAAAAATGATAACGCTCAGGGTGAATACTACCTCACCGATGTGATCGAAATTTTGAAGAACCGGGGCGACATTGTGGCCGCATACCGGATGAACGATTTTGAGGAATCGATGGGCGTTAACGACCGGGTGGCATTGTCCAAGGCTACCAAGGTCATGCAGCGTCGAATCAACGAAGCACACATGCGCAATGGCGTGACGTTGATCAACCCTGAGGACACCTATATCGACGTGGACGTTAAAATTGGTGCTGACACGATTATCGAACCCGGCGTTTTGCTGAAGGGCAAGACGGTGATTGGGGATGACTGTTTTATCGGCGCCCACTCAGAAATCCATGATTCGACCATTCATAACAACGTGACCGTCACCTCTTCTTACATTGAGGATTCCGAAATGGACGAGGGCAGCAACATTGGCCCAATGAGCCACTTGCGCCCTGAATCAAAGATTGGACCGAAAGTGCACCTTGGCAACTTTGTTGAAGTAAAGAAGGCCACGATTGACGAGGGCACCAAGGTCGGCCACTTGACCTATGTTGGCAACGCCCACCTGGGTAAACGGATCAACGTTGGCTGCGGGGTGGTCTTTGTAAACTACGACGGGGCCCACAAGCACGATACTACTGTTGGGGATGACGCCTTTATCGGCAGTAATTCCAATTTGGTGGCACCACTCACCGTTGCAGACCATTCCTTTATCGCTGCTGGTTCAACGATCACGGACGAGGTCGAACAGTATGATATGGCCATCGCACGTGCCCGTCAAACGAACAAACCGGGCTACTTTAAGAAGCTGCCGTACGACCCAGAAAACGAATAAGTAATAAAAACTTGCCATGACGATTGTAAATAGCATAAAATGAAGTTAGAAATAAGCCATTTGGAGGATCCCATGTCAGAAAAATATAATGACCCAAAGTTGAAAATCTTTGCGTTAAATTCCAATAAGCCGCTCGCCCAACGCATTGCCGATGAAGTTGGCGTGGACTTAGGAAAAACATCAGTTGACCGGTTTAGTGATGGTGAAATTCGGATTAACATTGAGGAAAGTATTCGTGGTTGTCACGTCTATGTCATCCAATCCACATCAGCTCCCGTTAACGATAATTTAATGGAACTGCTGATTATGGTTGATGCGTTGCGTCGGGCAAGTGCGGAAACCATTAATGTGGTCATTCCGTACTACGGTTACGCACGTCAGGACAGAAAGGCACGCTCACGCGAACCAATTACTGCAAAATTGGTCGCAAATATGTTGGAAACAGCCGGCATTACGCGAGTCGTCGCACTGGACTTGCACGCTGCGCAGATTCAAGGATTTTTCGATGTGCCTGTTGACCATTTGATGGGTGCACCGCTATTGGCGGATTACTTCATTAACCATGGCATAGATAAAGATGCCGTTGTGGTTTCTCCTGACCATGGTGGTGTGACGCGGGCCCGGGCCTTAGCTGAATTCTTGAAGGCACCGATTGCAATCATTGATAAGCGGCGTCCAAGAGCAAACGTGGCCGAGATTATGAACATTATTGGTGATGTAAAGGGCAAACGTTGCATCATGATCGATGACATGATCGACACTGCCGGCACCATTACGTTAGGTGCGCAGGCCTTGATGGATGCGGGTGCTTCTGAAGTGTATGCAAGCTGTACCCACCCAGTTCTATCAGGTCCAGCAATCGAAAGAATCGCTAACTCACCAATCAAACAATTGGTGGTCACCGACTCTATTCAGTTACCAAAAGAAAAACAAATCGATAAGCTAAAACAGATCTCTGTAGGACCGCTGATTGGCGATGCCATCAAGCGCATCTATGAGAATAAGCCAGTGAGCCCATTGTTTCATAATAGGTTTCATGGAGCAGAGTAGAGTGTGGAAGAAGGCGCTTTGAGGGCGGAGCATAAGCAACTCTGTCCCGAAAATCCCGGGCTTGGATTTTTGGGACAGAGTTGCTTATGCAGTAGCCCTCAGCCTTCTGGAACACGTTTCGGCTAGATAAAAGAGAACCATAATATAAGGAAAAGCGGCATGCGTCAGCATGCTGCTTTTTAGGTTCTTGACCCAGAGTGTGGAAGAAGGGCGTTTAGGGTGCTTATGTGGTAGCACCCTGCCACTTCTGGAACACGGTTCGGCTAGATAAAAGAGAATCACAATATAAGGAAAAACGGCATGCATCAGCATGCTACTTTTTAGGTTCTTGACCCAGAGTGTGGAAGAAGGGCGTTTAGGTTGCGTTAGCACCCTACCACTTCTGGAACACGTTTCGGCTAGTTAAAAGAGAACCACAATATAAGGAAAAGCGGCATGCGTCAGCATGTCGCTTTTTATGTGTTTGAATCGAATCTAGAAGTTGACTTTACGCTCTAAGTAGATCCAAAATCGTACTACCCAAAGATCCAAACGCATACTTATCCTCGAGCCGAAACGCCTTGTTCCACGCCCTGCCTTGTGCTACACTTTTACCATTCAATCAAAGAACGGATGAGCATAAATTGTCAAAACTCAAACAAAATAGATGGGCCTTAACGACCTTAGCTGCCATTCTCGTCATTGGACTGGTAGCCGTACCCTTTACATCACTGGTTAAAGTAGCCAATTTTTGGTTTATGATTGGGCTTGTTTTCCTCATTGGTGCAGCCTTTTTCATCATTGAAAAAGGACACATGTTTGCTGGTTGGCGTCGACGCCGACACAAGAACGAAGATCCGCTGCCAGAAGAAAAAATTTCAGTTCGTAACGTTGCAACAGTTAAAAATGGGCCAATTGTCGTGAATAAATACGCGCGCTTCTGTCTCATTGTCAGTATTACGTTGATTGTGCTGGGGATTGTTGTCACCCTATAAAGCGAGCGTTCTGGTCTCAGTTTCTTAGATTTCGTTTGTTTATAAGAAATAGTGTGTTTATAAGAAATCGTGACAATTAAAAGCCTGAATGGCTGTCTTTTAGACGCATTTCATTCAGTTGCTAAGAGCATGTGTTTTTGAATTTCTGGTGGTTTGACCTAATTGTAGACAAGAGACCCCAACTAAAACCCTGCATGGGTTTTAGTTGGGGTCTCTTTATAGTCAGAAGCAGCCGTTTGATAAATCGGCACCACTCAAGTAAAAGTATCGGGCCGGTTTGTGGATAATATGGATATTGTCACAGGGCTTTTGGCTTAAGTGTGATTACAGCGCGAATTTCTCAATGGCAAAGGCCACGCCGTCTTCATCGTTTGTCTTTGTAATAAACTGGGCGTTAGCTTTTACATCATCAATTGCGTTGCCCATAGCCACACCGGTTCCGGCGTATTTTACCATGGTCAGGTCATTGCCTTGGTCACCGATGGCCATTACTTCATCTTGCGCGATGCCGAGCTTTTCAGCTAATTCTTTGATGGCGTTGCCCTTGCTGGCTTTTTTGTTCATGGCTTCAAAGAAGTAGGGTTCACTTTGAACAACGTAGAATCGGTCCTTATAAGATTGCGGGAAGTCAGCAACGAACTTAGAAAGAATTTCTGGCGTATCAACAAACATCCCCTTAGCAATGGTCAGTTCGTCAGTGATTTCTTCAGGCGTCCGATAACGAATCGGCATGCGCACTAGGAAACTTTCGGCAATGGTGTAGCCGCTGATGTCGCGGTTAGCCGTGTAGATGAAGTTTTTGGTTTCCATATGGAAATGAACGTTCATTTTACGCGCAAGACTTTCAAGATCGATGTAGTCCTCGGTACTGATGTTGTGATTGACAAGAATGTTACCGGATACCGACTGCGCTAAACTCCCATTGAAGGTCACGACGTATTGGTCATCGCCCTCAATGTGCAACGGTTCCAGGTATTGGTGCACGCCGGTAAGCGGGCGTCCGGTACATAATACAATTTTGATGCCTGCTTCACGGGCTTTTGTGATGGTGTCAATCGTGGTTTGGTGCAGTGCTTTTTGTGAATCAACCAAGGTGCCGTCAATGTCGATTGCAATCAATTTAATAGTCATGAAATTCTCCTTTATGATCAGATCAAAGTGTCGTTGTGGATGTGTTGTTGAAAAGCTTGATAAATCGGATTAAACAGGTCCGTATCAGCGGCATTATTTTGCAGCATTTCACGTGGGAAGAAGAAACGCTGATCACCAGAAAATTTACCGGTGATCGCATTAACTAGGGCGCTTACTGACGACAGTTCGACTAGATTGCCATCCTCTTGCATGAGTTCAATTTGCGTGAGCGGCTTTTTCATCTTTGGATCATAGGCGTCGTAGGGCAGGTCATAGCTGTTGTTCGTTGCCGTGTAATACTTGGCATTAAAGCCGGCCTTTTCAATGAGGTCGCGAAGGGCTGGCAGTTCGTGTTCTGTTTGCTTTGTGTAGATGACGGATTTCAGCGGTTTACGGTCCAAAAAGCGGTGTGACAAGTCGCTTAAAATGGAATCGTTTGATTGACGCCAGTGTGCAAAGTAGGTGGTTAAGGTACCGTCGTCGAGCAGCAGATAATCGTCTAAATTAAACTGGTGTTTAAAAAACGGAAATAGTAAGTATGGGGCCGCAATTTCATTGGCATTGTCGGCAGTTGCATAGTACTCGCGTGCGCGCAGCAGCAGGTGATTCAGAATCACTTCCATTGACCGGGAAGTTGGGTGAAAGTAAATTTGTTGATACATTTGGAAACGACTCATGATGTAGTCTTCTACCGCGTGCATGCCGCTGATCTGAAAGGCGATGCCATCACGATAAGGGCGCATGACCCGCAGAATCCGGGTGAGGTCAAACGTGCCATACTTGGTGCCGGTGTGGTAGGCGTCCCGCAATAGGTAGTCCATCCGGTCGGCATCGATTTGGCTGGAGATCATTTGGACGACTTGGGGATTCGGGTAAGTCTTTTTGATGACGGAGGCCACTTGTTCAGGAAATTCTGGACTAACAGCGCGAAGTACCTGATTGACTTCGGTTTCGGGTGAAGTCAGAATTTCAGCTGTGATGGCTTCATGGTCGGTGCCGAAGATGTGCTCAAATGTATGGCTATAGGGGCCGTGGCCAATGTCGTGCAATAACGCCGCGCAGAGGGCGACCAGCCGTTCTTTATCATCATCCCACAACCCGTCGCCCTCGGTTTGGGTCGGGTAGTTGCGCTTAAAATTATCGCAGATTTGTCGGGTGATTTCGTAAACGCCCAGTGAATGGGTAAAACGGGTGTGTTCGGCACCGTGGAACACCATTGAAGCGGTACCCAGCTGCTTGATTCGGCGCAGACGCTGAAACTCGCGGGTGTTGATCAAGTCTAAAATGACCTGGTGCTGGACGTAAATATAGTTATGAACTGGATCCCGAAAAACTTTTTCTCGGGGGAGCCGTTCGTCTCGATAGGCCAATACAAGGCCTCCTTTGTTGAAAATGATTAAATGCCGACTTGGCGCTTGTTTATTTTTGCTAGTTCCTTGGTGTACTGCGTTTGAAAGTCAGACGTTGTCAAGCGTTGTGGCAAGGATGTCGTGTCAATGTCAAAGTGATCTTGTTGCAGAGCGTTGACCATCGCGCTTTTGACTTCAGCGACAGTCAGTGGCTGGTGCATGGCATCAGCAACATTGATCATTGATGCTGGGTCAACGTCTGGAAAATCCCAGTCGTTTGGCTGATCTGCTAGTCCGGTCTCGTAGAAATCGCGTACCATGCGACCCCGGAACTGTTGGTCGCCAGTGACACTGATGTACGCCATAACGACCAGTGCGTTAGCGTTTCGACGCTGTGAAATACCGGCAATCTTTTTCCCGTCAACACTGAGATCATAGTCGCCGGGACAGTAGGATCGGGTGATTTCATAGCTCTCAATAGTGAGGGTTGGAAAAGTGAGGTGAATCAGGGACTTCATGAGTTCATACCCCTCATCGACGGAAAATCGCTTCGTCGTTTGCGGTACAAACAGTGAGACGTTTAAGATCCCACCGTCACTAACTACGGCAAGGCCGCCGGAATTTCGCAAAAAATGATCGTAACCGCTTTGCGTGACCTTTGCTAAACCCGCCGGAAGATCGAATAAATGCCGGTCTTTCAAGCCTAAAATGAGGGTCGGCGGCAACGTCCAAAAATGGATCAAGGGGACGTTAATATCTGACGTGACGTTTAGCAAGGTGTTTGTTAGCCCAAATGACGCCAACTTCTGCTCAGTGGTCAAGGGTGTATCTAAAAGTTGAATCGTTGAAAATGGTAATTGTGCTTTCATGATGGATACCTCGTCTCGAAGAATACCAAACTACTACCATTATAGCGGAATCAGGCAACCGCGTCACTGGTGGACTGGACCAAATTTCCACCACCCAGCAGGACGGTAAAAGAACGGCGCCAAATTTGTTTAGGGCAGCGGGTGGCTGTCACCAGGACATATTTGCATGGCACTAACAGTGAGCGGCGCCATCTGGAGGTGAGTGTTGCAATTCAGTCCATAATTCCTATCGGCGAAATTGCACGCGATTATTTAAGCGGCAGCGACTAAAGCTGACGCAAATTATTTAGTCAGTCTGAAATCTTTTAACTGTTGCCGTCAAAATTCGCTTGAGACGAGGTTATAGGATGTCTGCAAAAACAAACGCGCATTTACGCAATCTCAAATTCGTGCGAAAATCATAAAAAAACGTTATAATGAAGTAATGTTGTGAATGAAGGGAAGGGTTAGTATGGATGATTTGTCAACCAGTATCCCAGTTGGCATTCACTTGGAGACCCACACGGTTCAAAACGGTGAATCGTCAGACTATGTCATTGACGTTGCGGGTCAAATTGTGCAGATCGGTGACACAATATATTTACGATACGCCGAACCTCAAGAAGATGGCCAGGGCGCAGATGTCCCTGTAACCATTAAATTTATGGGTGATGGTGACGTATCGTTGACGCGACGCGGCGAGAATCGCGTTCGCTTGCATTTTAGTGCCGGTAAACGTATCTCGGCGCAATATCGCACACCGTATGGGATCATCCCAATTGAAACGGTTACGCCACAGTTGAAGGCTGACTTCACGCAGCGCCCATTTGGCGGCAATGCGTCAATCGACTATCAGTTGTACGCTGGCCAAGAATTATTAGGAAATTACGAGATTAGATTGCAATTTACCGTTTAGTCTAGTATAGTTGTTCGTAGACTGTGGAAGGGACGTGCGCCAGTTTGGAATTAAAAGTCTTAGAAGGCCAAAACAAAAGCGAATTATCGATGATTGAAGTAGCTCACGCTATTCTCGCACAACGCGGGGATGTTATGCCGTTTGCAGATTTAGCTAACGAGGTTCAAAAGTACCTCGGCGATTCTGATAAAGAAATTCGGGAACGACTTTCTCAATTTTACACGGACTTGAACATTGATGGTAGTTTCATTTCGTTAGGTGATAACCTCTGGGGTTTACGGACCTGGTATCCATTTGAATCGATCGATGAAGCAACGATCGGTGCTGAGGATGACGAGGATCACCCAAAGGCAAAGAAACGCCGGAAGGTTAACGCCTTCTTGGCAGATTCTTCAGACGATGATGACGTGATCGATTACGACGACGATGATCCTGAAGATCAAGACGATGTCGATGTTGATGACGAAGATCTCGACTCTGATTACGATGACGATGAAGACGATAGCGAAGCAGACGAGGACACCAAGGAACTTGGCAAGTACAAGTCAGACTTAGCTGATATCGATGACGGTAGTGACGACGGTGATGATTCCGAAGATAGTATGCCAGACGGTATCGAAGGTCAGTTGTCTGAATTTGATGAAGACGATGACGACTTCAATGATGAAGATGACGATGAAGAAAATAAGTAATTCGAACTTTTGCCTTGACGAATTTCTGGAAAACAGGTAATATATCGTTTGGGCGCTTCACAAGGAATTGTGGAGCCATTGTTCGGAATAATAGAAGCTCCCTATTCAACCAACGACGAATAGGGAGTTTTTTCGTTATTGAAAACACCCAGTACCCCAAATTAATCTTACGAGGAGTTATACAATGACCAAATATATTTTTGTAACCGGCGGCGTGGTTTCTTCACTTGGTAAGGGAATCGTGGCAGCTTCACTTGGACGTTTGCTGAAAAACCGTGGGTTAAACGTGACAATCCAAAAATTCGATCCGTATATCAACGTTGACCCCGGCACGATGAGCCCATATCAACACGGGGAAGTTTTCGTTACCAACGATGGGACCGAAACTGATTTGGATTTAGGCCATTATGAACGGTTTATTGACAATGATTTGAACAAATATTCTAACGTCACGACCGGTAAGATTTATTCGGAAGTATTGGAAAAAGAGCGCCACGGCGATTACCTAGGCGCCACCGTCCAAGTTATTCCTCACATTACTGGCATGATCAAGGAAAAAATCATGCGGGCCGGTAAGACTTTAAATGCCGACTTTGTGATCACTGAAATTGGCGGGACTGTTGGCGATATTGAATCACAACCATTCCTCGAAGCCATTCGTCAAATGAAGGCTGAAGTGGGCGACGAAAATGTGGTTTACATCCATACCACCCTGGTGCCTTATTTGCACGCAGCTGGCGAAATGAAAACTAAGCCAACACAACACTCTGTTCGTGAACTGCGTGGCTTAGGAATCCAACCAAACATCTTGGTTGTTCGGACAGAAGCACCAATCACGGATGCCATGCGAAAGAAAATTGCCCTGTTCTGTGATGTGACGCCAAACGCCGTTATTGAATCACGTGATGTCGACACCATTTATGAGATTCCATTGCGTTTAAAGGCACAGGGTATGGATTCGCTCGTGTTGGATCATCTGCACGTCACTGCACCGGAGGCCGATATGACCGAATGGCAACAGCTTGTTAACAAGGTCAACAATTTGAAAAAGACCATCAATATTTCATTGGTTGGTAAGTATGTCAGTCTGCAAGACGCCTACATTTCGGTTGCTGAAGCTTTGAAACACGCTGGTTATCCGGTTGATGCAGATATCAATCTAAGTATGATTGATTCTGAGAAGGTCAACGAAGACAACGTTGCTGAAATCTTGAAGGATGCTGATGGTATCCTCGTTCCCGGTGGCTTCGGTGACCGTGGGATCGAAGGGATGATCACAGCCATTAAGTACGCTCGTGAAAACGATGTGCCATTCTTGGGTATCTGCCTTGGGATGCAGATGGCAAGTGTTGAATTTGCCCGCGATGTCCTTGGGTACAAAGATGCCAACTCTACAGAAATGAATCCGAACACGAAACATAATGTGATTGATTTAATGGCTGACCAGGCTGATATTTCTGACATGGGTGGGACTCAACGCTTAGGCGCCTATCCATGCAAGCTGAAGACAGGCACTGTGACTGCTGAAGCCTACGAGAACCAAGATGTTATTCAGGAACGTCACCGTCACCGTTATGAATTCAACAACGCTTACCGTGAAGAAATGGAAGCTAAAGGTTTAGTCTTTGCTGGGACGTCTCCTGACAATCACTTGGTCGAAGTTATCGAAATTCCTGACAAGAAGTTCTTCGTGGGTGCCCAATATCACCCAGAATTCTTGTCACGGCCAAACCGACCTGAAGGCTTGTTCAAAGCCTTTGTGGCAGCAGCAAACGATGTTCATGACGCCAAATAATTAAGGCACTTTGAGACTGGAACAGAGGGCTATATTTTCCGATAAACATGCCTGCACCTGTTGGTTTGTGATTTTGGTTTATCTAGCCTAAACGTATAAAACACGGTGTGTCCGGCAATAAAAAAGGCGCCAACTAAAAACCCAATTTGGACTTTTAGTTGGCGTCTTTTATTTACTGGTCTTTAACCGCATTTTGTCACAGCCTTTTTTGCGGAGTGTTATTTATCTCAATAACAACTTGCGCATAATTGAACCTAAATTAAAAGAATTCGATTAAAAATACTGCCAATTTCTAACAATAGGTAGCTTTTAAATATTACAAATTAACGAGATGGCGTTAAACTATTGTAATTTTGCCGGACATTATTTATCATTAAATAATGATTACTCGAAGTATGATTTTGAATAGTGAAGGAAACTTACGTAATGAAAAAAATGATAATCCACGGTGGCAATCGCCTGTCCGGCAGTGTGACCATCGGCGGTGCTAAAAACAGTACAGTTGCTTTAATTCCGGCGGCTATTTTAGCTGATACGCCAGTGAAGTTTGACATGGTTCCCGACATTTTAGATGTACACAATTTAATGCTGATTTTAAAATCAATGAACGTCCATTCGGATTTTGCGGATGGCGTCTTAAAAATTGACCCAACAGAAATTATTGAAGCACCAATGCCAAGTCAGGCAATCAAGAGCTTGCGGGCTTCATACTACTTTATGGGGGCTTTACTCGGCCGTTTTGGCCGGGCAACCGTGACGTTCCCAGGAGGAGACAACATCGGCCCACGACCAATTGACCAGCACATTAAGGCCTTCAAAGCGTTGGGTGCAGAAGTTGTTGAAAATGAGGGCACCGTTCACATTACTACTAGTGGTGATGGTCTGCATGGTGCTCGAATCTTTTTAGATCTCGTTTCAGTTGGTGCTACTATCAACACGATTCTTGCAGCTGTTAAGGCTCAGGGGTCAACCGTGATTGAAAATGCCGCTAAAGAACCTGAAATTATTGATATTGCAACTTTCTTGAATAACATGGGCGCCCATATTCGTGGTGCTGGGACTGATGTGATCCGAATCGAGGGTGTCTCGACTTTGAAGGCGACCAATGTGCATACAATCATTCCTGACCGAATCGAAGCTGGAACGTTCCTATCCCTTGCTGCTGCAATGGGTGACGGGATTCGAATCAAGAATATTATCCCTGAACACTTGGAGTCGTTTACGGCGAAATTGGTGGAAATGGGTGTGCAACTGCAGGTTGATGAAGATGAAGCATACGTGGCTAAATCCGATGACCTTAACGCTATTCAGGTTAAAACGATGCCATTCCCAGGGTTTGCAACCGATCTGCAACAACCCATTACACCTTTGTTACTGAAGGCACAGGGAAGCAGTATTATTGTTGACACGATCTACCCGCAGCGGGTCAAACACATTTCCCAGTTACAAAAAATGGGGGCAAAAGTGCGTAGCGAAAACGATATGATTATCGTTGAGCACACTGACGCACTTACCGGGGCAACCGTTGAAGCGGGGGAAATCCGTGCTGGTGCCTCGTTAATGATTGCAGCGCTAATGGCTGAAGGAGAAACACAGATTCTTAACGCGGATAATATTTTGCGTGGTTACGGCAGTATCGTTGAAAAATTAACAGCTCTAAACGCGGATGTTTCGATTGAGGATACCGCCGAGATTGCTGAGTAAAATTCAGTTTAGCATTGAAAACCCTATGTGTTCATGATATAGTGTTAGGGTTGACGACATAAATCAATCTCTGGTTCAGTGAATGATCCAGGGCAAAGGAGCGTATTATTATGAAGCAAGGTATTCATCCAGATTACCACGAAGTAGTCTTCCAAGACTCAAGTACTGGTTTCAAGTTCTTATCAGGTTCAACTGCAACTTCAGACGAAACTGTTGAATGGGAAGATGGCAACACTTATCCATTGATTCGTGTTGAAATTTCTTCTGATTCTCACCCATTCTACACCGGTAAGCAAAAGTTCAACAAAGCCGATGGTGCTGTGGATCGTTTCAACAAGAAGTACGGTTTATCAAACAACTAAACGTGCGATTAAAAAAGCCACGCTCTTCGGAGGGTGGTTTTTTATTTGAACTAACCCATTTATTTCCAGAGTTAAACATTAATGCAATCCACTTTTAAATCACACAAAAACCGTGTAGACTATACCTATCATAGAAATGGGATTCGTAAAATGGGAAAGTGATGGGGTGCAAACATGGATCAAGAACCAAAGAAACAACCAAAAAAACGAGGGCGACGGTGGCTATACCGGACGTTGTTTGCGGTCCTAATTGTCATTTCATTGGGGCTAATTTTTAACGAACAAATTAAGAATTGGATGGTGACGTCTTACCAGCCAAAGGTCACTGCCAAGTCCGTTAAGAAAAATGAAAAGAAAAAAGCCAATTTTGACTTTAGAAGTGCAAAATCACTGAACTTTCAAACCGTTGCTAAGGCGCGGATGAACTCAAAGAAGATTCATGTTGTTGGTGAGATACTGGTGCCCAAGTCGGGGATTCATTTGACAATCGGTAAGGGCGTTTCAAACACGACCTTGGCACTTGCTGCTGGTACGTTGCGCGCCAATCAGAAGATGGGGCACGGTAACTATCCGTTAGCTGGGCATCATATGATCAAGAAGAATGTGCTGTTCAGCCCGCTTTACTACAAAACGAAGGTCGGCGACAATATCTACCTGACCAACATGAAGAAAATATACCGATACAAAGTGTATAGACGTACGTTCATCGCGGCCACGCGGGTGGATGTAGTGAATCAGACCAAAGCAAATATTGTTACACTGGTGACCTGTGATGCTACGGGTGCTGGTCGGCTGATGATTCGTGGTAAGCTCACAAAAACGATGACGTATGCGAAGGCACCTAAAGCCATCCAAAAAGGCTTTGCTGCGAAGTTTAACAACCATAATGTTTTTGAAGGTTATTAAAAAGGGTGACCAGGCCATATACTCCCCGGACGTTTTTTCCAGATCAGGTGTCTAAGAAAGACTTATGAAAATCAATTGCTTAACTAAGCACAGCCCAAACAAGGACTAAAGTCGGTTTTGCTCCCAAATGTAAGGCACCCTAGACTAAAATTCCGAATTGGAATTTTGGTTTAGGGTGCCTTATTTAGTCGCAAGCAGTCATTTGTGACAGGTTTAGACTATACAAGCTGGGAGGTGCTTAGATCCTTTTTTTTGACTATTTAGAGTGATTAGATAATCTTAACTCCGGCTCAGAATCATACAGCGTGCGTTTGAAATGCTGTGAGCCACTTGGGAAGCGTACTGGCAAGTGCTTGGTAAGTTGATTCGAATCGGTGGGTATACCATGGATCGGGAATCTCTTCGCCAGTATGGTCGGGCAGAATATCCATGCAAAGATGAATTTTGTCTCGGTCGGCTTGTGATGGTGCCATTCGTTGCAAATTAAACATGTTTTGCGAATCCATAGTGATAATGTAGTCAGCCCAATCAAAGCCAGCCGCTGAAATGGGTTCAGAGTGCATGCCGGCATACGATAGGCCGTGGGCTTTCATTGTTTTACGAGCCCCAGGATGCGGTGGGTTGCCCTGTTCTTCGCTGCTTGTTGCGCGAGACTCAATGCTGAATTGGTCGTTTAGTCCGCGGTCGGCAACGAGTTTTTTAAAGAGCGCTTCTGCCATTGGGGAACGACAAATGTTTCCCAGACAAACAAATAAAACGTTGGTCATTGTGATTTTCCTTTCGCGATGCTGATATTAACAACATAGTAGGGAATGTCGGGAGATTCGTCAAGTGAACTGCTGGCCTGTACTTTGGATAGCTGATTCGTCACAGTGAGACTATTGTGCACACTTCAGATTGGGCGAGCACAATTAGAGTAACTCCTAACTGCGAATGTTTTACTGGATGATATTAGACTTTTTATACCACCAATGACGATTTTTTGGGTTTATTTAGTGCTCCCCAATTATCTAGTCGAAACGAGTTACAGAAAGCAGAGACCGGCCATGTAAGGGCAGATAGCGACAAATCCAAATTCGGGATTTCCCGCTATCTGCCCTTACATTCTGGTCTCTAACCGCTTTCTTCCACTCTCTGAGTTATTTCAAATTCTGCAAAGACCCGATTTCATTTTGTGCTTCCCAATTACATAGTCGAAACGAGTTACAGAAAGCGAGACCGGCCATGTAAGGGCAGATAGCGACAAATCCAAATTCGGGATTTCCCGCTATCTGCCCTTACATTCTGGTCTCTAACCGCTTTCTTCCACTCTCTTGCATTTACCTAATTCTTTTCCCACCATTTCGTAGTACAATTAAGATGTTTAATACGTTAGAGAGTGTGAGTAAAAGTGATGCGAGGTAATTTTATTTACATTAATTGGGAGCAGGTCAACAATCTGGTGATTTCTTACGGGATTACGGCTGCTGATTTCGTGAACGGAATCCCCAATGTACCACAGAGAATTGTACTGATCGATGGTGTGAATGAGGGCACTCAGGTGAACGGGCATACCCGTTTTCAAACGGTGACTGGTCAAAATAGCGTCCGGGAGTTCTTAATTGGGAAAGCGAACGGACCTAAGATGTGGCTGGACTACCATGAGGCTGACGACTTGGATCTTTTGATGCCAAGTGAGATTGCAGAGTTGCTCTACATGGCCCATATGATGACGCATTTTCATTTGCCGTTGTATTCAAAATTGCGCAATGACTATGCTTTTTTGACGACGCCCGAAGATTTCCAGAAGATTTATTATCGGAATCTGCGGACTTTTAACCATATCCTTGATATTTCATTGAAGCGCCATTTGCGGTTGCTTCATAGCAGTCGATGGGTCGTTTTCAACCGGCCTTTTTCTGTGAGTGATGTGCCAAGTGATGTCTTTAACCAGCTGATGGCAGTATTTAGTGAGGGTGTCATCTTTGCTTTTGACCAAACCATTGAGCGTAAACGACATTATTTGATTCCATTACTAGTTCAGGAACACCCGGAACGTCAAAATTGGTGGCATGAACAAGAAGATGTTTACGCCACTGCCCGCCGCGTAGCCACGTTGATTTACGATGTTGACCAAAAGCATTGGGAACTCGATATCATAGATAAGCAGCCGTTTATCGAAAATGAGGCTGATTTATAGCAATCATTAGATGGAAAAAACGCGAAAATTTGATGTCGGAATGAATCAATGTCCTGGACGACCGTCTCTTTCTGAACAAACCAGATGACTGAGACGTGGTATAATAGTTGGCGCAGTGTTAATGAACGAGATTGATGAAATCAAAATTAGGAGTTTATCATAATGAAAATGCAACTTTCTGAGATTGCTAAGACTGTTTCAGCACAAAACGATATTTCGGCTTGGCAAACAGTTGAAATCTCAAGTGTGGCTTTTGATAGCCGGGAACTTAAACCTGGGGCGCTATTTGTGCCGCTAGTGGGTGAACGTGACGGTCATACGTTTATCGACAAGGCAATCGAAAATGGTGCGGCGGCTACATTCTGGCAAGCAGATCATGGTGATGTGCCAACTGATATCCCAGTGATTGTCGTGGATGATGCGCTTAAGGCATTACAGGCTTTGAGTAAGCACTATCTCTTAAAAATTAATCCGCGAGTGGTTGCCATTACTGGTTCGAACGGGAAAACGACTACCAAGGATATGGTGGCTTCAATCTTAGCAACGCAGTTTAACGTCACCAAAACACAAGACAATTTCAACAACGAAATTGGTGTACCAATCACAATTCTGTCAATGGAACCGAACACCGAAATGCTGGTTGTTGAAATGGGTATGGATCGGCCAGGTCAACTTGATTTTCTGAGCCGGTTAGTGGCTCCTGATATTGCCATTATTACCATGATCGGTGAAGCACACATTGAATTCTTTGGAACTCGTGACAAGATTGCGGATGCTAAGATGGAAATCGTCAACGGATTAAAGGACGATGGCTTGTTTATTTATGACGGTGATGAGCCGTTATTGCAGGAACGCGCCCAAACTGTTTCGCAACGGCAATTGACCTTTGGCCATTCCGCTGAGGATGACGTCAACGAGACCGCGATGACGCCAACACCCGTGAACACCACGTTTACAACGAATTTATGGCCGGACACAACTTTTGATGTACCAATGATTGGTGACTACAATGTTAACAACGCCCTGGCGGCACTTTGCGTAGCCAAGACGTACCGCATCGCACCGGAAAAGGCCACGGCCGCTTTGCTGAACCTTGATTTGACCCGTAACCGGGCCGAATGGGTGACGGGCAGTCAGGGTGAAAAAATTTTGAGTGACGTTTATAATTCGAATCCGACCGCTGTTAAAGAGGTTATGGCTGCTTTTACAAAGACCCCTGTTGACGGTCGGCGGCTGGTCGTGTTGGGTGACATGCTTGAGCTGGGTGAGCAGTCCGACGCTTTGCATGCAGGGTTAAGCAGTGCCTTTGACCCAACGCTTGTAGCCGGGGTGTATCTCGTCGGACCGCACATGCACGCCCTCTATGACCAATTGGAAAAGAACTTTGATGCCGAACAGTTACACTTTTATCAAGTTGACGAACTCGGCACCTTGTCGGCGGATCTCTTAGCAACGTTAACTGCTAAGGACGCCATTTTAATTAAGGGGAGCCACGGTATCCATTTGGAGACCGTTCTGGCAAGCCTCAGAACAGCTGACTAAATGCGACGGCAACTAATTGAAAAAGATTAGTTGCTTATTTTAATCGGGTGATGTATTATATTTTAGTTATGTTTTTTTGCAAGAGACGCTGCAACAACGAGGACGGTACGCATCAGAAGACGGATTTCTTATAGTGCCGTGCCTTGTTACACCTATTAGGAGGAAAATTATTTGAAGTTTTCAGAACTTGGGTTATCAAAAAGTTTGTTGAAAGCTGTTGAAAGAAACGGCTATGAAGAAGCAACCCCAATTCAAGCAGAAACCATCCCCATGGTGCTTGATGGTAAGGATGTGATTGGGCAGGCCCAAACCGGTACCGGTAAAACTGCCGCCTTTGCACTGCCGATTTTACAACACATTGACCGCGACAACCCCAATGTCCAAGCCTTAGTTGTTTCACCTACACGTGAATTAGCTATCCAAACTCAGGAACAAATTTATCAACTCGGTAAAGAAGAACACGCCAAGGTTCAAGTTGTTTATGGTGGTGCCGATATTCGTCGCCAAATCAACAGTTTGAAGAACCATCCACAAGTTATCGTTGGGACACCTGGTCGTTTATTGGACCACATGAACCGTCACACGATTAAACTGGATCACGTTCAAACCCTTGTGTTGGATGAAGCCGACGAAATGTTAAACATGGGTTTCTTAGATGATATTGAATCAATCATTAAGGCATTGCCTGAACAACGACAAACGCTGTTGTTCTCAGCCACAATGCCGCCTGAAATCAAACGGGTCGGTGTGCAATTCATGCACGACCCACAGCACGTTAAGATCAAGGCCAAGGAATTAACGACTGACTTAATTGATCAGTACTATGTTCGCGCTAAAGATTACGAAAAGTTTGACGTTATGACCCGGTTGTTTGACGTCCAATCACCTGATCTGACCATTGTCTTTACTCGGACAAAGCGCCGGGTAGATGAAATCTCGCGTGGCCTTGAAGCCCGTGGGTACAACGCAGCCGGAATTCATGGTGATTTAACCCAAAAGCGCCGGATGCAGGTTTTGAACCAGTTTAAGCATGGGCAACTTGATATTTTAGTTGCCACTGACGTTGCTGCTCGTGGGATCGACGTTGCTGACGTTACCCACGTTTACAACTACGATATTCCACAGGATCCGGACAGTTATGTTCACCGTGTGGGTCGTACCGGTCGTGCCGGACACCATGGTGTCTCCTTGACCTTCGTGACCCCTAACGAAATGGATTACCTGCGTGAAATCGAAAAATTGACCAAGGTGCGAATGCTGCCATTGAAGCCGCCTTCGGAAGAAGAAGCCTTCGTGGGTCAGTTGAGCAATGCTCAGGAAACGGTTAAGAACTTGGTTGACAAAACCGACACTGAAAAGTATGAAAAAATTGCTTCTCAGTTGTTGGATCAATACGAAGCCGTTGACTTAGTCGCTGCTTTACTGAATGACTTGACCAAGGATGATTCCAGTCAAGTGCCAGTTAAGATCACACCAGAACGGCCATTACCTCGTCACAAACATGGCGGCAACGGTGGTAATTATCACCGTGGTGGCGGTCGTGGCGGTAACAACCACGGTCGTTCAGGCAACCGTCGTTACAATGGCAAGAACAGTGACAGTCATCACCGTTACTCAAGTAACAAAGACCGTCACAGCGACCACCATAACGATCGTCGTAATAACAACAAATCAAATGGTAGCAGCAAACACGGATTTACCATTCGGAAGAACAAGGACTAGACCCTGGTTCTTTGCTGCAGAAGCTCAGACTTATGGTCTGGGCTTTTTTTGTTGTCTCGGGGAAGGGCACAATAATAAATTCGAAAAATTTTATTTGATCGGAGATTGACTGAAACATCGATTACTAAAGCAAAACAACGTTGAAAAGGTTTCTGCACAACGTTTAGATTAAAAATAAATTGCGCTTATCGACGGGATTCAGAACTGTAAAAACGAATCACACAATGACATTTCTGTGTCACACCAGTTTTCCAGTAAAATGTCAGTCGAGCCCACCAAAATTCGTGCTTAACAGAACGTTGTCTCAAAAATCAACCTTGTCTCATTAGCGTCACATTGTTCACTGGGTGGGCGAAAGTTCGTCATGTTAGGCTGAAAAAGATTCATGTTAACTTTCCGCTCCCGGGAAGTTGTCCAAATTAATGTATGGTAAAATAAAAACATTATTGAAAAGGTCAACAAATTATAGCAAAGTGAGGTGAACCCATCGTGATATACGGAATTGGCGTGGATATTGAAGAGATCGGTCGATTGCGGGCCGTGGCGGATCAAGATTCTTTTATTAATAAAGTTTTGACGCCGGCCGAGGCAGCTGTCTATCAAACGCTCTCAGATAAGCGGGCAGCCGAATTTTTGGCTGGTCGCTGGTCAGCAAAGGAAGCGTTCAGCAAGGCTTTTGGTACGGGTATCGGCAAGGCGGTCTCGTTTCAGGACCTTGAGATTCTGGATGATGCGTCTGGGAAACCCGCTTTTCACCGCCAGCCTTTTAACGGTAAGGCCTTTGTGTCAATTTCACACACTAGCGAACTTGTAATGACCGAAGTTCTTTTAGAAGGAGATCTTGATTAATGACAATTGGTATCCATCGTCCAACCCGGTTGGTTATCGACCGGCAAGCACTCTATGACAATATTGCGACGGAAAAGGCCCGCTTAAAACCGAACACCGACCTGTTTATGGTGGTTAAGGCTAATGGTTACGGTCACGGGATCTTGCAGGTTGCACAAACGGCGGTTGAAGCAGGAGCAACCGGCTTTTGCGTGGCCATTTTAGATGAGGCGCTTCAGTTACGGCACGCCGGGTTTAACCAACCGATTTTAGTTCTGGGGATCACAGCACCTAAATATGCCGCTTTAATGGCTGAATATCACGTTTCAGCAACGGTTGGCACACTTGATTGGTTGCAGGCCGCAAAACGTGTATTGACGGCTAGTGATGAAAAACAACCGCTTTCAGTTCACCTTGGTCTTGACACTGGGATGGGGCGGATCGGTTTCCAGCAACCAGCTGATTTAAAAGTTGCGGTTGACACGTTGGCGCAAAGTGAACAAATTAGTTTTGACGGGATCTTTACGCACTTTTCAACCGCCGACGCAGCCGATACAGATTACTTTCATCAACAAGTTGACCGCTGGCAAGCGTTCATGGCCGTTTTGGATAAGAAACCGCGCTATGTTCACGTTTCTAATTCAGCGACTAGTTTGTGGCATGACGCGTGCAATGGTAATATGATCCGGTTTGGTGTGGCGGCTTACGGTCTCAATCCTTCTGGCACAGAGCTGAAGGAACCATTTACGTTGAAACCAGCCATGAGTTTAACCAGTGAACTGGTCTTTGTTAAACAGCTCAAAGCCGGTCGGTCTGTCAGCTACGGGGCGACCTATACGGCAAAACAGGATGAGTGGGTCGGTACCCTGCCGATTGGTTACGCTGACGGATACGAACGGCGTTTACAAGGGTTCCATGTTTTGGTTGATGGTCAAATTTGTGAAATTATCGGGCGGATCTGCATGGATCAATTAATGATTCGGTTGCCGCATGAATTTGCCGAGGGGACAACTGTCACCCTTGTTGGTAAAGACCATGGTGCCGAAATCACATTGCAGGACGTTGCCGATTATTGCGGCACTATTCACTATGAAATCGCGTGCGGATTTACTGAAAGAATCCAAAGAGTTTACAAGAATTCAGACAATTAGTGTGAATTTAGCTTAGTATTGCTGTAAAGTTATCGTGTTTCATGGTAAAATGTTTGAAATAGTAACAGTCTAATAGAGGTCTAATCATGAAGCACTACATTGTACATCCAGCAGCAACGATGGCCGGGCACCAAGTGTTACGGTCTGTCAGTCATCATCAACATCAACAGCTCATTGCGTCATTGTCAGCAGTCATCAGCGTTCAGTTGTGGCCGCACCAGATTGCGACGATTGAGGCACTGATTGCTGGCTACCAGGAAATGGGCACGCTTAATGAGGAGATCGTTCGGGAATACTTACCCTGTGAAAACGAAGTCGCTCAGCTGTACCCAGCCGATTGACTATCAACGCGTTAGGCGGTTATGAGGGGATGGTAGAAGATGGCAACAAACAGCGATATTAAGCGTGGGGATATTTTCTACGCGGATTTATCACCGGTGGTTGGTTCAGAGCAGGGCGGGATTCGGCCCGTGTTAATTGTCCAAAATAACATCGGGAACCATTACAGTCCAACAGTGATTGTAGCGGCGATAACCGCGCGGATTTCAAAGCCCAAAATGCCGACTCATATCGGCATTAAGGCTCACCACACGGGAATCGAAAAAGATTCAGTAATTTTATTAGAACAGATCAGAACGATTGATAAGCAACGCTTGAAGGACCACGTCGCACATTTGGACGATGCTACAATGGTGCAGGTAGATAAGGCATTAGAAGTCAGCATCGGCCTGAATAAAAAGGCGGAACCTAAGAAACGCAAGCGTGCTTAGTACATATCTTAGAGAGTGGAAAAAAGCGGTTAAGGAGTTGAACTTAGGTTCAGCTCCTTAACCGCTTTTTGGCGCTCGTTTCGGCAATGTGGGCATTGCTGAGAAAACGTCTCTGGGTCTGCAAAATTGTTTAGAGAGTAGCGCAACCGGTTAAAGATTTCAGATCGTTTCAGCAATGTAAGGTTGGTGTATTTGAAACCAATAATAGCAGAACTAAGTTATTGGACCACGATTTACCGGCAATACAAACAGCACGTGCAGGACTCGTCAGGGTTCCACACGTGCTGTTTTTTATTACGCATTATAAAATTACATTTCTTTTCGGAGATCTTCAATCTCAGGGACACGGAATTCTTTGCGTTCCAATGCCTTTACGATACGATCCAACTTATCTTTATCCACATCTTCAGGAAGTGTAAACATGATTCGGTGAACAAGCTCGCCTTCTTGTGCATCAAGACTGATGACACTGGCAATGTTTGTATACTTGGTAATGATTTTAGCAACGCTAGCCAAGTCGCCGCGGTCGCCAGGAGAAACAACGGTCAGGACGTACGAACCAATGTTGACGTTCCAAGATTGTGACAGCATATCCATCAACCGGGTATGTGTCAAGATGCCATAGAATTTGTTGTTGGCATCCAAAACGGCGATGTAGGGTAAATCTTTAATGGAGAAGAACACGTTGAAGAAGGCCGCGTTAACGGTGATGAACTTCGTTGCGTTTTTCAGTAGGGTGGTCACGGGCAATTGCATATCGCCGCCCCGTGATTTATGCCGATAAATGTGCATTTTATAAATGTTACCGCGGAAAATCGTACCTGTTTCGTCCAAAATGGGCACACAACGGTAACCTGAATCTTCTAAAACCTTTAGCGCTTCTTCCAAAGTCACGTTTTCTTGTACGGTAACAAGGCGTTCTTTTGGTTTGACCAAGGATTTCAACAGCATAGGGTGTAACCTCCTAAAAATTAGAACTCTCTAATAAACTAACAATATCATAACACAAAACAAGGGGGTTCGTGAGACAAGGTGGCTTTTTAAGAAGAACTTTTCATTTCTTCAAATAAATTGCCAGTGGTGCTAAAAAATCCTGTCGCTAGCGAAAAAAGGACAGGATTTTTAAACATGTTAATAGATAATAACGGGGGTCTTCAGCGGCACGTTTGCATATACCTTAGCCATCACTGATGGCGGGGTGTTCACACAACCATGAGAACCGTGACTAACGTACCAAGTCCCACCGTATTGCGGTTGCCAAGGTGAATCGTGAATCCCAACACCCGTTGCATCCACCGGCATCCAGTAACTGACTGGCGATGCATAGTCGCTGCCATCGTCATTTTGGCCGCGCAACGTTGCGTTACGTTGCTTGCTCCAAACAACGTACACACCAGATGGGGTCGTCCCTCTCGGCGGTTTTCCCGTGACCACGTCCGTTGAAATAATGACGTTACCATTCTTGTGAACCCACATGTGCTGGCTTGACTTTGAAACTTCAACGTAGGTTGTGCCGATATCTTGTCCATTCTTGTGATAGCCCGTTCCTTGAAGGACGGGGGTTCGCGTGACCGGTTTGCCTGCTAAAACAAATTTACTAAGCCTTGGGGTTTCGGCAGTGACCTTGATGTGCCAACCATAAAGCCCGGCAGGAACGTTCACGTAGGCACCACTATAAGTTTTAAAATGGCGTGTCTTATGAATCGTGCCATACTTGTAGCTTAGTTTGGTCAGGTATGATTCAACGGCCTTTTTGCTGACCGATATGCGTGCATTTTTCGTGGTCAGCCAGCTGGCAATTTCTGATTCAGGAATTGTGACTGAGTGATTGGCGAGCGTGTAAGTGATCTTATTTGTACTAAGTTTGATAGCTGTTTGTCTGGCTTTTTTTAGTGATGCATTGCTTTGCAAAATCGTTGGCTTGATATAGGCAGTTTTCAAGTCGATCTGACTTTGATGATTTGCGACAGCATTTGTGACACTTTGTTTGACACTGTCCCGATTGACCTGCTGGCCATAGACCTGTCTCTTAATGACAAATGATTGGTTGTTATAAACAAGTTTGGCGTTCCGGGTAGGGGTTCGCTTTGCGTTGTTGGCAAGGCGCACAACCCGATTTGATACGGCGCTCAACTTAGCTTTGTTGATGGCCTTAAGTCCCAAACGATGACTATTTGCGGATGCACGCGTCATGTGGGCAGGCCATGCATAGGCATTTTGATTGCTGATGAGTTGTTTGATTTGGTTTGCGGTGTATGGTGTGATGCCAATTTCTTTTGCCGTGAACGTTGTCAAGATCTTTGACTGATCAGTCACCGTGTACACCTGATGACTAAGTTTTACATTAATCGTCTCTGCGGCTGCGCCAGCTGTTTGGCCACCCACATTGATGCCGTCTATTTCGGTGTTGTTTAAAAAATGTGTCTGGAAATGATTGGCCCGTGCCACGTAGCCTAACCCCGCAATTGCGATCACTGCAATTCCAGTGAAGAGCCATCGCTTCGTGTGTTTCATGGTGTTCTCCTCCTTTAATCATAGTAAAAGAGTACAGCAAAAGACATCAAAACACAATTGTTTTCATACCATAAACTTGATATTATCAATAATCAACATGTGTGCAACAAATCGTGACTATAATGGACTTTAAACGGTCTTTTAGGGGGATATATATGACAACGATTAGTCTAAAAAACGAATATAAACCATTGAACATTACTAATACAAAAAAACGACAATGCGGACTGCTATTTGCAGCAATCACATTGTCGTTCAAGAGTGGGACGAAATTAACCTTGAAGTGCGGCTAACCCGTCTTTGGTAACTTGTTTTAATGTTTTAGCAGAGTTGGCCATCTTGGCCTTTTCATCATCGCTTAATGGGATTTCAACGACACCGGCTAAACCAGAAGCGTTGATAATGGCTGGCGTCCCGATAAAGATGTCATCCAAACCGTATTCACCCTCCAATGAAGCCCCAACAGGGAGAATCGCATTTTCGTCACGGAAAATGGCTCGCGTGATCCGCATCAGTGAAGTTGCAACACCATAGTAAGTTGCGCCTTTCCGGTTGATGATTTCGTAGGCTTTATTTCTGACCTTATCTTCAATATCGGCCAATTCATCATCGGTTACACCTTTGTTGTGAGCGTAGGTCTTTAGCGGTACACCGCCAACGGTTGCTTCATCATAGGCAGCAAATTCAGTATCACCATGTTCGCCCAAGATGTAGGCTTCGATGCTGCGTGGGTCGAGTTCCAATTTATTACCTAAGGCCACTCGTAATCGAGACGAGTCGAGTGAGGTCCCAGAGCCAATCACTTTGTTCTTAGGGAAGCCAGAGAACTTCCAAGTTGCGTACGTCAAAATATCAACTGGATTGGCGGCGACCACGAAGATGCCGTCAAAGCCGGAGTCTACAATTGGTTGAACGATCGAAGACAAAATTTTAAGGTTTTTATTCACTAAATCTAACCGAGTTTCGCCAGGCTTTTGCGGCGCACCCGCTGTGATGACAACTAGGTCAGCATCCTTTGCATCGCTATAATCACCAGAGTAAATTTGTTTTGGTGCGGTGAAAACTTGGGCATCCTCTAAGTCAAGGGCGTCCCCAACGGTTCGTTCCTTGATGACATCAACGATCACGAGTTCTTCAGCTAAGCCTTGCTGCATCATAGCAAACGCATAAGCAGAACCAACGGCACCGTCACCGACTAAAACAACTTTTTGATGATGTTTGGACATATCATCCACCTCAATTCTAGATTTATTGCATTAGCAATTGAAGATATAATATCACAAATGAAAGCGCTTTATCCACTAAAAACGCTTGAATTTAAAGGGTTTTTAACTTCTTTTTGGTTAGCAAAGATTGTGAAATAGTTGCAATCTTAATTATGAAGTCACTGAAATGACGGTATACCGGTCTTTAATGACATATTGGTTGATTTTGACTAGTAATTTTTTCTCGAAACAGGGTAAAATTTACTAACTTAATTCTGGAATTTTTTTGGCAATCAATATAGATTGGGTTGCTTACTTCGATTTGTTTAGATTGAGGTGTTATGCCCTTTTTAAAAAAATTGCACTCTTTTGAGTTGATCAGTCTGGGTTAAGATCACCATTGCACTTCGTTGGTGTATTTGTCAGATTGACACGCAGTGCGTCAGCATCAGCTTCATAGCAGGCAAGTCAGGAATGCGGATTTCCTGTGAGTGCACTGCAGTTTTGGAAAATTGCTTAGGGCTTTGCGGTGCTGTTACTGTGTAATCAATAACCAACGCATCATGAGGTGTGTGAACTGAACGTGTTAGTGACGGTTTGTTGCATGGCTTTTAACGTGCTTCAATAAGTTTCAAGAGATTCGTGGATCAACCGATGAGGAGTCATTTAGTCGTCAACTGCGTTTCTGTTCTCTTTTTGCGCTTGCGTTTTTTGCTATGAGGGTTTATATGACAGGGCTAATGGAGAAGCAACTCTGGGCAAAAAGTCAGGCCTGAATTTTTTCTGGATTATTTGATTTTGTAAAGGTTGCAACGTGCTTGTTTTTTTACATAGAAGAGACGTGTTTCGCAAGACAAGGGGACTGCATAAGGGACTTCGCTTCTTAACCGGCTTGCACCACTCTCTAGCCCCCATTCATGCATTTCTTCTTCGCGTATGCTATACTATTTTGGTTAAACAGAAGAATACTAAAGTGTAAGAAAACGTTATGCTGAACGGTCAAGACTACCGTCCAGCTATTTTGCATGTTTTAATCAAATTAGATTGTTTTAATAAGGAGCGAAACGCAACATGAAAATGATTGTTGGACTTGGAAATATTGGACCGCAGTATCAAGGCACACGCCACAACACCGGTTTTATGGTCGTTGAACGGTTTGCCGCGAAGGCGGGCTTGAACTTTTCCACGCGCAAAATGGAAGCCAAACTCGCTAGCGGAATCGTAAATGGTGAAAAGATCCTGCTGGTAGAACCGGAAACGTTTATGAATGAATCTGGTCGAGCTGTCGGTGCGCTGGCCCATTTTTATAAAATCGAAACGTCAGATATTATCATCGTTCAAGATGATATGGACATGACGATTGGCCGTATTCGGTTACGGGCGAAAGGATCTGCTGGGGGCCATAATGGCATTAAGAGTATTATTGCCAGTCTTGGGACCAGTGAATTCGATCGAATTAAGGTCGGTATTGCGCATCCATCCAAGGCCAACGTCGTTAATTACGTCTTAGGTAAATTTACGCCGGATCAGCAAATCGATTTTGACAACGCTGCGGACCACGCTGTTGCGGCGCTTTTTGACTGGATCGACAATGTTTCGATGACAGATCTTATGAATCGCTATAATTAATATGATAGAAATAAAACAACCGTGGGCGTTCTCACGTAGTTTTGACATAACACGGTTCGCAGCAAGAAAGGGGGAATTATCGTGCAATTAACTGAATTTATCGAGAAAATGCCAGAGTATCAGCAATTGGCATCGCAACTGGCACCTAATACTCGACAGCTTGTTACGGGGATTACGGGGTCCGCTCGCGCGCTCTTGATTCAGACCCTATTGCATGCCCAGGGCAAACCCATGATCTTCGTCACTGATACAATGTATCACGCCGATCAGCTGGTAGCCGAACTTAGCAGCAGTTTAACGGATGATGAATTGTTCGAATTTCCGGTGGAAGAATTATTAGCAGCTGAGATTGCCACGAGTTCACCAGATTTTTTAGCCCAAAGAATTTTAGCACTAAGCGCCCTTCGAGCCGATAAACCGGTCGTGGTGGTTACCTCGGTTGCTGGACTTCGGCGGCAATTACCAGAACCAACGGCGTTCGATACAGCGCGATTTACGCTGAAAACAGGTGATGATATTGATCCGGAAGGGGTTATCGCGCACCTGCAACGGATGGGATACCACCGTCAAAAGTTGGTGGATGCGCCCGGCGATTTTGCCGTTCGTGGGTCGATCATTGACATTTATCCGCTGGATACTGAATATCCAGTACGGGTAGATCTATTTGATACCGAAATTGATTCTCTGCGATACTTTGACGCCAGCACGCAACGCAGCGTGAACAACATCGATACCGTGACGATTTTGCCTGTCACGGATCTGCTCTTAAACTCGGAGCAGCGGGAGGCAGCGGCTAAACGCTTGACCGCTGCGCTGCAAGCGCAAATGAAGAAACTTGATGAAGCGGATGCTGACCAGTTGAACAACTTTGTCACCCCCTTAGTAGATGATCTGAAAAAGGGTGGTGTTTCAGCAGAATTACGCCTGTTTGGCGACTACCTCTTTGGTGATGTGTCGCTGCTGGATTATCTGGGCGATGACGGTATGGTATTAGTGGACGATTATCCGCGCGTCCGAGAATCAAATAAACAGCTGGAACTTGATGAAGCAAACTGGGCGGTTGATAAACTTAAAGATCACCAGATATTTGCGGACCAACAGTTTGGGCTGCCATTTGCGACTGTCCTAAAAAAGGATAAGCATGCCGAACTGTTTTTTGCGCTTTTTCAAAAGGGCATGGGCAACATGCGTTTCAGTCAGTTGGTTGAGATTCAAACAAGAAGCATGCAGCAATTCTTTGGCCAGCTGCCATTACTTAAACAGGAAATCGAACGCTGGCAGTCTTTGAAGCAAACGGTTGTGCTTTTGATCAACGATGAGGAACGTCTCAACAAAGTCTCAGCCACACTTGATGATTTTAAGATCAAAACGGTGATGACGAAGGCGAGTGATCTGCAGCCGGGACTGGTTCAGTTGGCGCCCGGTCAGTTCCAGAATGGTTTCGAATTACCCGAGGCCAAACTGGTTGTCATCACAGAAGCTGAAATGTTCAAACAGGTCACTAAACATCACCGTAGACGGCAAACTCTGGCCAATGCTGAGCGCTTAAAGAGTTATACCGATTTGAAACCGGGTGATTACGTGGTTCACGTGAACCATGGGATCGGCCGGTTTGAAGGGATGCAAACACTTGAAGTAGACGGTGTGCATCAGGATTATATGACCATTTCGTACCAGAACGGCGCGAAGCTGTTTATCCCTGTAAGCCAGTTGAATCTGATTCAAAAATACGTTTCTTCGGAAGATAAAACGCCGCGAATCAACAAGCTTGGCGGTTCTGATTGGGCAAAGACCAAGAAGAAGGTTGCTGCGAAAATCGAGGACATCGCGGATGAGCTGGTTGAACTATACGCCCAGCGTGAATCTGAAAAAGGATACGCCTTCCCGCATGATGATTCATATCAGCAGCAGTTTGATGATGATTTTCCTTATTCGGAAACCCCCGATCAATTGCGCAGCATTGATGAAATTAAGCATGATATGGAAAAGGGCAAACCCATGGATAGACTGTTAGTCGGTGACGTGGGTTACGGGAAGACTGAAGTGGCGCTTCGGGCAGCCTTTAAGGCGATCGAAGCGGGCAAACAAGTGGCCTTCTTAGTACCAACAACTATCCTTGCACAGCAGCATTACGACACGATGACGACCCGGTTTGAAGGATTTCCGGTCACGGTTGCTATCCTGTCACGGTTCCAGACTACAAAGGAAGTCCACGAGACTGTGGCGGGACTAAAGGATGGGTCGATTGACATCGTTGTTGGGACCCACCGTCTATTATCGAAGGACATCGGGTTTAAAGACTTAGGCCTGCTGCTCGTTGATGAGGAGCAACGGTTTGGTGTGAAGCATAAGGAACGTTTGAAACAATTAAAATCAAACGTGGATGTTTTGACGTTGACGGCGACTCCGATTCCACGGACGTTACACATGTCCATGCTGGGTGTGCGCGACTTATCCGTGATCGAAACGCCGCCAGCCAACCGGTTCCCGATTCAAACGTATGTAATGGAACAAAATGCCGGCGCGATTCAAGACGGCATTCGACGTGAAATGCAACGAGGCGGGCAGGTCTTCTTCCTGCATAACCGCGTTGGTGACATCGAAGAGACGGTTAGTCAGATCAAGGCGATGGTACCGGAGGCTGAAGTTGCTTACATCCATGGGCAGATGACTGAAGCTCAGTTGGAGGGAATCCTCTACGACTTCATTCGCGGTGATTACGATGTGCTGGTTACAACGACCATTATTGAGACTGGAATCGACATTCCCAACGTGAACACAATGTTTGTGGAAAACGCGGATCATATGGGATTGCCCCAGCTATATCAGCTGCGGGGCCGAATCGGTCGAAGCAACCGCGTGGCCTACGCCTACTTCATGTACCAGCCGAACAAGGTGCTGACTGAAGTGAGTGAAAAACGGTTGGAAGCCATCAAAGATTTTACCGAACTAGGTTCAGGATTTAAGATTGCCATGCGTGATCTGTCCATTCGTGGTGCTGGGAATCTGCTGGGTAAACAACAACACGGGTTCATTGACTCTGTGGGGTACGATTTGTACTCACAGATGTTAGGGGACGCAGTGGCCAAGAAACAGGGCAAAGAGCAACGGACGAAAACGGATGCGACTGTGGAACTTGGTTTGGAAGCCTACCTGCCGGATACCTATATTGAAGACCAACAGCAAAAAATTGAAATGTACAAACGTATTCGTCAAATCGAAACAAAGGATGACCTGACTGAAGTTCAGGATGATTTGATTGACCGATTTGGTGAATATCCAGCCGAAGTTGCGAACCTGTTGGCGGTTAGCCAGCTGAAGGTTCAGGCAGATGAAGCCCTGATCGACAAAATGCACCGTAAGAAAGATATTATTACGGTGACGTTTAGTGTGAAGGGCACGGATGAATTTAGCGGCGAGTCTGTGTTCAAAGCGCTCGCTAAGACCAAGCTGAAGGCAACGGTGAACTTGCAAGATGAGCACCTGATCGTGGGCTTAGTCATTCAACCGAAGATGGCTGCACCCGATTGGCTGAATGAGGTGACATCGTTTGTCAAAGCGTTAAGTGAAATGGCAGCGTCCAGTGTCGCTGAATAGGTGAGTTATGAAAGAGAAAAATATGCGGACAATCATGCAGGGGGCAATTCTATTGTCCGTTGCTTCGCTGATAGCTAAAATATTAAGTGCTGTTTACCGTGTTCCATTTCAGAACATGGTCGGGAACACCGGATTTTATGTCTACCAGCAAATTTATCCCATATATGGCATTGGTATGACCTTTGCGCTAAGCGGTTTGCCGATGTTTATTTCTAAATTGGTAGCCGAATCAAAGAGTCAAGCAGAAAAACTAGCCGTGCTGCATCAGGTATTCGTGCTGATGGTCGGCTTTTCGCTGATTGTTTTCTTTGGTCTGCAGGGGTTCGCTGGCCAAATTGCGTTTGCAATGGGGGACGGGCGTTTGCGACCCATCATTCAGGCGGTCAGCTGGATGTTCCTATTCTCACCGTTTCTCTCTGTCAGCAGAGGGTATTTTCAGGGGGAATACGATATGCGGCCCTCTGCCAGTTCCCAGCTGGTCGAACAAACGATTCGAGTCGCTGTGATTCTGATGGTGGCCTACTGGGCGATGCGCCATCACTGGGACGTTTACCGAATGGGTACCTGGGCGATGAGCAGTGCGGCGATTGCAGCGGTGTTTGCCTCCACGGTCATGGTGTGGTTCGTGAGCCGGTACCAAGTTACTTTTTGGCGACGTCCACTTGCTCAACCGGCCTACCAGTATGGCACATTGGCCAAACGGCTCCTAATTGAAGGCGGTACGATCAGTTTATTTGCTTCCATGATGGTGCTGATGCAGCTGGTTGATTCATTTACGGTCAAACGCGGTCTGGTGATGCACGGCTTATTTGATGAGCAGGCCAAGGCGCTCAAAGGTATTTATGACCGGGGCCAGCCCCTGGTACAATTGGGACTAGTGGTGGCGACATCATTTGCATCGTCACTGTTGCCGTCCTTGACTGAAGCACTTAGTCATAATCGCCAACAGCAGTTTCGCCGGTTGGCTAAACAAATGGTTCGAATCAGTTTGGTTATCGCGGCGGCTGCCACGGCCGGCTTGATTGCGTTGATGCCGGAAATCAACTTTTTTCTGTTCGGTGACCGGCAGGGAAACACGATGCTCTCTGTGTACATGCTGAGTATCGTGTTTGCCACACTGATCATGATTTATAATAGTATTTTACAAAGCCTGAACGCGTTTCGGGGCACCCTAGTAGGGCTTGCTGTCGGGGTACTCGTGAAGCTGGTGATTACAGAACGAAGCGTCGTGTTTATGGGTGCCGCCGGTGCCAGTTGGGCAACGGTCATTGCTCTAGCAGTAATGACGTACATGCTGACGCGTGAATTAAGATCATTGCACCTTGAAGTTTATCAGGGAAATTTAGTTGGTAAACTTGTTGGGTTATGTATACTGATGGTTGTCGGACTTAGAATTTTAATTGGGTTATTACATGCATTTTTTGGTCCAGCCCTGATGATGTCACGGTTGGGCGCATTACTGATCAGCGGCATTGGTGTCGCGACGGGCGTCATTTTCTTCGTCAGCATGGCACTTCGCTGGCGGTTATTGACCCTGCGCGAGTGGCTGATGCTGCCAATGGCGGATAAGTGGCTGCGATTCTTTTCAAAATAACGGAGGAACAACATGCGATTAGATAAATTTTTAAAGGTATCACGAATTATTAAGCGACGGACGGTAGCAAAAGAAATTGCTGATGAGGGCCGGATCACGGTGAACGGCCGGGTGGCAAAATCATCAACGGATGTGGTGCCGGATGACGAACTGGTCATTAAATTCGGTAATAAGACGCTGACGGTTCAGGTCATGCAGCTGCTGGATACAACGAAGAAGCAGGAAGCTGAGAATATGTATAAGATTGTCAGTGAGGAGTATGAGAAGGATTTTAGGGAGTAGAGAGTGGAGCAAGGCGGTTAGAGGGCGGA
>NZ_AYYR01000112.1:0-10666 GCF_001435975.1 Secundilactobacillus collinoides DSM 20515 = JCM 1123 | reverse complement strand
CGACTCTGGGCAGAAAAGTCCGGGTCTGACTTTTCTGCCCAGAGTCGCTTCTGCAGTAGCCTTCTGCCTTGCGTAACTCGTTTCGGCAAGGTTGCCAAAGAGCACGTCGCAATGACTGAAAAGGTGGATGCAGCCAAAATATGCTGCTTTACGAATCACTTCATCGTGCAAATCCTTGGCACTTGGCACTAATATTTTAAATTAACGCACATCACAAAAATAGCCTTCTCTCTAATGAATTAAGAGAGAAGGCTTTTTGTGGTGTCATATTCTGTATTCAGAAGAGAAGCACTGGTTTTTAGCCAGTGGGAGACCTTTCTATCGGCTAAAGACTAAATCAACACAGACGCACTGCTAATTTGGCGTCGAAATGGCGTCTGAAAAACAAGGCCTTGAATCCAGCGGGTTTCGCTCACAAAAGCCTAGTACGAGCTTCCGTGGTCAAAATCCGCCAAGTGTCACTTTTTTAACATCTTTATCTACACGCTTATTTTACATTTCTGTAACTTTTCCTGAATCCGTTTTAAACCGTATGGACAAGGGCTTGATGAGTTGCTATACTCATCTTAAAGCTACTTTCCTGGGAGGGGTAAAGATGGCAAAAAAGGGAAACGTTACACATCTTAATAATGATTACACAAGACAGGTTGCCGCTGCGCACACTGAGACAAAGCAGTTATTGGCCAAGCGTAGAAGAAAACGAGCTGTGATTATGGCGGCGTTTTTCATCGTTGTTTTTTTGGGTTTAGGGGCCCAGATAATTCATACGAAGATTGCAATGGGGGAAACGACCCAGCAAATCTCAAATCGCAAGACCAGATTGGGTTCGACGAAGAAGACATCCTCACGCTTGCAAGAGCACGTTGAACTATTGAACAACAAGTCCTATCTTGAAAAGTTAATTCGATCAAAATACTATTATTCAAAGTCTGGTGAGACGATTTACAGTCTGCCGACAGATAAGGCCAGCGACGTTACTGCCAAGTAGGATCGTGTTGGTTTCAAAATGAATAGTAGTTAATTCCCGTCGCACCAGCCCAACTTACCGAGTACGTTTCATTCTCAGCTAATTGGGGTTGTCTGCAACGGGAATTTTGAGTTATTTGGTTCATTGGCGTAAAATGGATTCGGTTACAAAACAAATCATTTTATGAAAACAGGTTAGCTACTGGGGTTAGCACTTCTTTGCCGATGCTAACAGCTTAATAATGAAAATACGATTAAGAATTCATGGGATTGTTCCATTTGGATTCTAGATAATTGTGCTATAATATTAGTACATATTTTAAGGAGGAAATTCTTTTTTATGGCAATCGAGGTTGGAACAAAAGTCGCTGGCAAGGTTTCAGGTATCACAAACTTTGGTGCATTCATCGATTTAGGTGAGCACAAAACCGGCTTGGTTCACATCAGTGAGGTGTCTGACGGCTTCGTGAAGGATATCCACGATGTATTAAGTATTGGCGACACAGTCACCGTCAAAGTTTTATCTATTGGTGATGATGGCAAGATCGCTTTATCAATTCGCAAGGCAAAAGATCACCCAGAAGGTGAACATGACCATCATGAACATCATTCGCGTGATCACCACGATAATAATAACAATCATCATGAGGGCCACCGTGATAATCACCATGACAATAATGGTCATTATAATGGCGGCAACGGCGGTAATAATCATTACCGTAGTAACAACAATGGTGGCCGTTCTCACAACGCCCACTCCTCAAACCATAAGGAGAGTTTTGACGATCTAATGTCTGGTTTTCTAAAGGAAAGCGAAGACCGGTTAGCAACTCTTAAACGTAATACTGAGGGTAAGCGCGGCGGTCGTGGCGGTCGTCGCAGCTAGGCCTTGAACCGCTGACTTCAGTTGCTGATAGTCCAGGTTAAAAAACCTTGGTGAAAGAGGACTGGTCGGTATTTTAAGACAATCACACTCATTTGGCCATTGAGTAATCGCGGGTCGCTAAGCAAATCCAATTTAGGGTTTCGCTTAGCGGCTCTTTATTTTTAGTGGGGATTTGAAAGGAGAGACAACATGGATCTTCAACAACGCTTCGACCATTTGATTGCTGAACAACACTGGTTTTCACGTCAAGATACGGTTGTGGCTGCTGTCTCAACGGGTGTTGACTCGATGACACTGTTGACACTGCTGATGCGGTTACCTATGGCAAATCGGCCCCGGTTGGTGGTTGCCCATGTTAATCACCAGTTACGGGCACAGAGCAGTACAGAAGCCGCTTTTTTAAAAGACTACTGTGTCGAGCATCACTTAATGTTTGAACAAGCCGTGTGGCCAGTTGCAGACCATCCCAAGACCGGTATGGAGGCTGCTGCTAGAGCATTCCGGTACACCTTTTTTAAACGAGTTATGTTGACACATCAAGCGACGGTCTTAGTGACCGCACACCACGGCGATGATCAAGTGGAAACAATATTGATGAAACTTATTCGCGGTGGAGATCTGCATCAATTGAGCGGCATTCAACGCAGTCAGTCGTTTGGCAATGGCCAACTTGTGCGGCCGTTACTGGATTATGGCAAGGCAGAACTTAAACTGTTTGCGCAATCACGGCGTTTGACCTGGTACGAGGATGCCACTAACCAGAATGATGATGTTTTGCGCAATCGTATGCGTCACCAGGTGGTACCTTTACTTAAACGGGAAAATCCGCGGCTTTTAGCGCATGTACAACACTATGCGGATGAACTGAATACAAGGATGATGTTAAGCGATGAAGTAATCTCGAAGTATGTTGACCGGCTGACTGTGTCAACGATGCCGCCAATTGGGGATGTGCGCGGCTTTAAGCTTGTGCCCAAGCCATTACAGAGCCCAGTTATTCAGGCGTTTTTGACGCGAGCGGGTGCCGAACCGGCGACTCACGTTGCGGATATTGTCCAATTGTTAACAGGGTCGCGCCCACAGGGAGAAGTGGCCCTCGGAAATCATTTTCTGCTGCTTAAAACGTACACCTATTTTTCGGTGACAAATGACGCAAAACTTGCTGAAAAACCACGTGTGCAAATGAAAAATGTGGTAGTATCTAACCAGTGGGTTCACGTGACAAAATGGTTAACAATCCGGTTGATAGCAACGGACCGGCCAGCAACAACGGACAATGATCGAATGTCCGTGACGCTGACGTCAGCCGAACTGCCGTTGATCGTGCGTGACGCGCAACCCAGTGATCGCATTCAATTGAAGCAAGGTGGTCATAAGTCGGTACGCCGTCTTTTGATCGACCACAAAATACCCAACGCAAAACGGAACCGTCAGTTAGTGGTGGTAACGGCCATGGGTGAGGTGTTGTGGTTGGTTGGCATTCAGCGTAGTTTTCGCGAACCACGGTCAAGCGGCCAAACGTTCGAGATTCAACTGAGACTGCCAAATTAAAGGAGAAAAAGATGAATAACGATATCGAACGCGTGTTATACAGTCAGGATGACATTAAAGCTGCGTGCCAGCGATTAGGGGCACAGCTGACCCAGGACTATGCGGGTAAGAAGCCGCTGGTTATCGGGGTTCTTAAAGGTGTTATTTTTTTCATGACTGACCTGTTACGTGAGATGGACCTCATGGCTGACATTGATTTTATTGATGTGTCCAGTTATCACGGTGGTACTGCTTCAAGTGGTCAGGTGACTTTGGAACAAGACATCAGTGTTGATATTAAAGATCGTGATGTCATTATCGTGGAAGATATCTTGGATAGCGGTCGGACGCTGGCTTACCTCAAGAATCTGCTTGAAGCCCGGAATCCGCGGTCATTTAAAATCTGTACGCTGCTAGATAAACCTGAAGGACGAACGGTGGAAGCTAAGGCAGACTACGTCGGATTTGATGTTCCAAACGAGTTCCTCGTGGGTTACGGTTTGGACTATCAGGAATTCTATCGAAATCTCCCATATGTGGGTGTTTTAAAACCCGAAGTTTATGCGAATAAATAATTAGTCAAACAAGGTCAAATGTGATAATATATTGACTATCAAGCAAGGGAATATCCCTAGTTTCGTTCCTAACTACGGGAACCGTGAGTAAGGAGGCACTAAATGAACAATAAGAGAAATGGACTCTTTAGAAATAGTCTGTTTTACATTGTGATCTTCCTGTTGATCATGGGGGTTGTTTACTTTTTTCAAGGCAACAACTCAAACTCGCAATCCCAAGAAATTCAATCCAGTGAGTTTATTCAACAGTTAAAGCAAAACAAGATTAAAAAGTTCTCCGTTCAACCGTCCGGTGGCGTTTACAAAGTTACCGGTGAGTATCGGACTGCTCAAAAGTCTAAAGAATCCACGACTGGCTTTACTCTTGGTGGGAGCACAAGTTCAAAGGTAACAAGTTTCTCAACGGCGATTTTGGAAAACAACTCGTCCGTTCAAGAAATGACACGTTATGCGCGGGATCATAGCGTCAAGATGAATACAAAGGCGGAGGAATCTAGTGGTTTCTGGATCAATCTGCTGGTGTATGTGGTACCACTGCTTGCATTCATCTTCTTCTTCTACATGATGATGGGTCAAGCTGGCCAAGGCGGCGGCAATGGTCGGGTGATGAACTTTGGGAAATCCAAGGCCAAGCCTGCTGACAGCAAAGAGAATAAGGTTCGTTTCTCTGATGTTGCTGGTGAGGAAGAGGAAAAGCAAGAACTTGTCGAAGTCGTTGAATTTTTGAAGGATCCAAGGAAATTCATATCCCTGGGTGCCCGGATACCATCGGGTGTGTTACTCGAGGGGCCTCCCGGTACAGGTAAAACATTGCTGGCCAAAGCCGTTGCTGGTGAAGCTGGCGTACCATTCTTCTCAATTTCTGGTTCAGACTTCGTTGAAATGTTCGTTGGTGTTGGTGCCAGCCGTGTTCGTGATTTGTTTGAACAGGCAAAGAAGAGCGCGCCATCGATCATCTTCATTGATGAAATTGATGCCGTTGGTCGGCAACGTGGTAACGGCATGGGCGGCGGTCACGATGAACGTGAACAAACCCTGAACCAATTGTTGGTTGAAATGGACGGGTTTACGGGTAACGAAGGGGTCATTGTGATGGCCGCTACCAACCGTTCTGACGTTTTGGATCCGGCTTTGCTTCGTCCTGGTCGTTTTGACCGGAAGATTTTGGTTGGCCGTCCTGACGTCAACGGTCGTGAAGCTATTCTTAAAGTTCACGCCCGGAACAAGCCATTGGCGAACGATGTTGATTTGAAAGAAATTGCCAAGCAGACACCTGGATTCGTTGGTGCCGACTTGGAAAACCTTTTGAACGAAGGTGCTTTGCTGGCCGCTCGTCGTAATAAGACGGCGATTGACGCCGGCGATATCGATGAAGCCGAAGACCGGGTTATTGCCGGGCCAGCTAAGCGGAATCGGGTCATTAGTAAGACGGAACGTGAAACAGTGGCATACCATGAAGCTGGGCATACCATCGTTGGATTGGTCTTAAATGATGCTCGGGTCGTTCATAAGGTAACCATCGTGCCACGTGGTCGTGCTGGCGGATACGCTATCATGTTACCGCGTGAAGACCAAATGCTCATGAGTAAGAAGGACGCCATGGAACAAATCGCCGGGTTGATGGGTGGTCGTTCAGCTGAAGAAATCATCTTCAACTCTGAATCATCTGGGGCCTCAAACGACTTCGAGCAGGCAACACAAATTGCCCGCGCTATGGTAACCCAATACGGGATGAGTGAAAAGGTTGGGACAGTGGCGCTTGAAAGTGCTAGTGGTCAATCAATGGGCGGCAACCCATACGGTCCAAGTTATTCAGGAGAAACGGCTGCGGCCATCGATGAAGAAGTTCGTCGTCTCTTGAACGAGGGTCACGAAACTGCCAAGAAGATCATTTCTGAACACCTTGAACAGCATAAGCTGATTGCACAAGCCTTACTCAAGTACGAAACGCTTGATGAAAAGCAAATTCTCAGCTTGTTTAACACAGGCGAAATGCCTTCAAAAGATCATGATTCTGAATTTCCTAGTGAAAAGGCCGCTACTTTCGAACAGTCCAAGCGTGAACTTGAACGTCGTGAAGCAGCGCGTCATCAAGAACAGGAAACTGATACAGAAAACAAGACTGATCAATCAGCCGATGAAAAGACGGATGACCAAACAGAAGCATCAAAACCTTCTGATGATCAAAAGCCGGACTCAACGGACGAAGAATCAACCTCTGATAAACCTCACGATGACGATTCTGATCATCAGGCTTAACAGCTTGAAAACCGTTAGCAGATATTGCTGACGGTTTTTTAGTTTGACATAAAAGACAGTCGGGGTGATGGTCAATCAAACCGTTTCGGCAGCATCGGGTGGTGGATTGGCGTTTTTCAGCTTGGCATTGTGCTGCATCCTGTACGCTGTTCGTCATTGTTACTTGGGTTACAGACCCGGTCTGCACAGACGCTTGCTCATTTGGCGTTGAAACGTGCTCCGGAAGGCGCCTTCAATCGCTATTTTCCTGCACACTGTTCGTCATTGTTACTTGGGCTACAGACCCGGTCTGCCTAGACGCTTGTTCATTTGGCGTCGAAACGTGCTCCAGAAGGCAGAGGGCTCCTGCATAAGGGCAAGATGGTATCAAGCCAAGGGCGGGCTTGATACCATCTTGCCCTTATGCTCCGCCCTCTAAACGTCTTCTTCCGCACTCTGTGTTATACTATCCAAGACGCATTCAAGGAGGAAACCAAAAACATGTCAGATTATTTAATTAAAAGTTTAGTCGACAACGATCAGTTCCGGGCCTACGCAGTTGATGCTACCGAACTGGTTCGTGAAGCGCAACGTCGGCACGATACCTGGGCTGCTTCTTCCGCAGCACTTGGTCGGTCACTCGTTGCCACTTTATTGTTATCTTCATCTGTCCTCAAAGGTGAGGAAACAATGACAGTTCGTATTAATGGCGGCGGACCAGTTGGCGGGATTGTTATTGATGGAAACGCAAAGGGGACGGTTAAGGGTTATCTGCAGGAACCACATGTGAACCTTCCTTTGAACGATCACCATAAAATTGATGTTTCCAAAGCAGTTGGCGTGAACGGATTTTTGTCAGTTACCAAAGACCTTGGCTTAGATCAGCCCTATACTGGGCAGGTACCGCTCGCTTCAGGCGAGATCGGCGATGATTTCACGTTCTATCTTGCTCAGTCTGAACAAATTCCATCAGCTGTTGGGGTTTCGGTCTTTGTTAACGAAGATAATTCAATTCAGGTTGCGGGTGGTTTCTTAATTCAAGTTATGCCGGATGCTTCGGATGACGCGATTGCACATTTGGAAAAACGATTAAAAGAAGTCCCAATGGTTTCAGAATTACTGTTAGCCGGACAGAAACCAGAAGACATGCTGAACCTATTATTTGGAGAAGACAATGTTAATTTACTGGACAAAATGCCGGTAGCGTTTAAATGTGACTGTTCAAAGGCTGAATTTGCGAAGGCACTAGCCAGCCTGCCGACCAATCAGTTGGAAACGCTCATTAATGAAGATCATCACGCCGAAACGGTTTGCCATTTCTGCCGCAACAAGTATCAGTTCAGTGAAGATGAACTGAAGACCATTTTAGCCAGCAAAAAAGCAAAATAAGTCGGGTACAATTTTACGCAGGAATGTGCTATTATTACTAGCGCAGTTTAAAAAAACGATCACAACACAGTAAAGAGATTTAAGAGGTGAGCATATGGAATGGCAAATTGGCGATGTGAAAATTGCTAACCAGGTTGTAGTAGCGCCCATGGCGGGTGTCACAAATTCGGCCTTTCGTGTCATTTGTAAAGAGTTTGGTGCCGGTTTAGTAGTCTGTGAAATGATTTCAGATCGCGGCATTATGTACCATAACCAAAAAACGTTAGACATGATGTTTGTGGATGCTGTTGAGCATCCGATGAGCATTCAAATCTTTGGCGGTAGTAAAGACACGCTGGTTCAAGCAGCCAAATTTGTCGACCAGCACACAGCAGCGGATATTATTGACATTAATATGGGCTGTCCAGTGAACAAAGTCGTAAAAACGGATGCCGGAGCGAAGTGGCTGCTGGATCCAAACAAGGTTTATGAAATGGTATCGTACGTGACAGATGCTGTTAAAAAACCGGTAACCGTAAAAATGCGGATCGGTTGGGATCTGGATCATGTTTACGCAGTCGAAAATGCTTTAGCAGCTGAACGGGCTGGTGCGTCTGCGTTGGCAATGCACGGCCGAACCCGGAAACAAATGTATGAAGGTCATGCTAATTGGGATGTGTTGAAAGATGTTGCCAGTGAGTTAACAATTCCATTTATGGGTAACGGGGACGTGAAAACACCGGAAGACGCCAAGCGGATGCTGGATTATGTCGGTGCTGACGCTGTCATGATCGGTCGGGCAGCCATGGGCAACCCCTGGATGCTCAAACAAACCGAACATTACTTGGAGACTGGCGAGTTGATTGAGGAACCGAGTCCTGCTCAGAAAATCCAGACGGCTAAGGAACACCTTCACCGATTGGTCGAACTGAAGGGCGCCTACGTTGGACCACGAGAGTTTCGCGGTCAGGCAGCATACTACCTTAAAGGCATCTCCCATTCTGCCAGAACAAAAGCAGCACTGAACAACGCTGAAACTGAACAGGAAATGATTGACTTGTTTGACCAGTTTTTGGACAAATTGGCCGCTTTACCCGCACGTCGGCGTTAAAATCCTCAAAAAGCAGGCAAAAGAGCTTGCTTTTTTTATTGAGGGTTGGCATGATTAAAAAGGTAGAACTAAATATGGAGGTATTAGTGTGGCTGGAAAAGATAAAGAAATGAACGACCAAATGCGTGTTCGTCGCGAAAAGATGAATGAATTGCGTGAAAACGGGATCGACCCGTTTGGTCATCGATTTGAACGGACTTACCTGGCACAACAGTTACAAGATGAGTTTGGTGAAATGGATAAGGATGAGCTAAACGACCTTGGCAAGACTGCAGTGATTGCTGGTCGGATGGTGTCAAAGCGCGGCAAGGGTAAGGTTGGTTTCGCCGACTTGCAGGACCGGACTGGCAGAATCCAAATTTATGTGCGTAAGGATATTCTGGGTGACGATGTGTACCATATCTTCAAACGTTCTGATATCGGGGATCATTTGGGTATCGAAGGCGACATTATTAAAACGGATATGGGTGAGCTGACCATTCGGGCAACACACTTAACCTTCCTATCTAAAGCATTGCGTCCATTACCTGAAAAATACCATGGGTTGCAAGATAAGGAACAAATTTACCGTCAACGGTATTTGGATCTAATTTCGAACCCTGATAGTTTTGAGCGTTTTAAGAAACGCAGTAAGATTATCACCGCTATTCGGGCATACTTGGATGGCGAAGACTTTACTGAGGTTGAGACGCCGGTTTTGCACAATCAAGCTGGTGGTGCGAACGCACGACCATTTATTACTCACCACAATGCCTTAAATATTGACCTTTATCTGCGGATAGCGCTGGAATTGCATTTAAAGCGTCTGATTGTTGGCGGGATGGAGCGTGTTTACGAGATTGGGCGTGTGTTCCGGAATGAGGGGATGGATACGCGTCATAACCCTGAATTTACCATGCTTGAAACGTACGTGGCGTACTTTGATTTTCATGATGTCATGGATGAAACGGAAGGCATTATTAAAGCAGCTGCTAAAGCAGTCACTGATGATGGTGTTATTTCATTTCAAGGACACACGATTGATCTTAATAAGGACTTTGCTCGGGTTCATATGGTCGATGCAATCAAGGAATATACTGGTGTCGATTTCTGGCCGAAAATGAGCGATGACGCCGCAAAGAAGTTGGCTGATGACAATGGTATTCACTACGAATCCTATTGGAAAGTTGGTCATATTATCAACGCGTTCTTTGAAGAGAAGGTTCAGGATAAGTTGGAACAGCCAACCTTTATCTATGGCCACCCAGTGGAAATCTCTCCATTAGCAAAGAAGAACCCAGATGACGCTAGGTTTACTGACCGGTTTGAACTTTATATTACTGGTAACGAGTTTGCGAACGCGTTTACTGAGCTGAATGATCCTATCAATCAGCGGCAACGTTTTGAAGCACAAGTGGCAGAACGTGAAGCGGGTAACGATGAAGCTGAGGGTATTGATGAAGATTTCATTGAGGCCTTGGAATATGGTATGCCGCCTACAGGTGGATTAGGGATTGGTATTGATCGCTTAGTCATGCTGTTAACGGATGCAGATTCAATTCGCGATGTCTTGTTGTTCCCAACAATGCGTCAAGAAGACTAGAATAAAACGGATAATTAATCGTTTAAAGTAAGAGTCAGGTTAAGAATTTAGCCTGGCTCTTATTTTTATGCGTTTTTTTGAAATAAAATGGCAAACAGTATTGACCCTGACTTTGGAAGCTGGTATAGTTATTAGCGTTGTCACTGAGGCAAACGAGTGGTATGTTCCGGTTGATTGAATATCCATTCAAACTATTTATAAAAAAACATTGACGAAGATTCGTCACCATGTTATTCTTATAAAGTTGCTTCAACGGATCAGCGATAGTTTGAAAAAAGTTTTTCAAACTTATTATTGACACGTTAAAGACAGCGAGATACAATTAAATAGCTGATTCGAAAGGGAGTCAGCTAAGTAGACCTTTGAAAACTGAACAAAGTTTTGTTTCACAAAGTGCAGGGCATATCAAC
>NZ_AYYR01000111.1 GCF_001435975.1 Secundilactobacillus collinoides DSM 20515 = JCM 1123 | reverse complement strand
CTAGTCTAATTGGTCTAGTTATCAAGTGTTGCACTTCAATTTTAAATCGGGGAAAAGAATTTGTTCTAACTGTCGGCCCTATTTTCTCGATATGCTCTTCTGCATGTGAATGTTGTGAAATATAATAGATTGAATTAATTTCATTATGATGTTTCCTCATGTAGGCAAAAAAAGCCAAGCCATTATCTTTAGCATCTTGCCCAGTTTCACCAATTATCCATATTTTTTCCCCCTTCTCGATAAAAAGCGAACAAAAAAAAGCACCCCGGATTTAAAATCTAAGTGCAACAAGTTCAAATTATACAAATAGGCCATGGA
>NZ_AYYR01000017.1 GCF_001435975.1 Secundilactobacillus collinoides DSM 20515 = JCM 1123 | reverse complement strand
AGACCAATTATAAGAATAGGCCATTAGTGTTGCACTTAACTTGACAATTGAGGAAAAATTATTTCTGGTTAATAAAGATTAAAAAGGATCTAATTAATACGTTTATAAATGAAGTGAACGTTTTGCCCATTTGTATTATGGTCAGTTTCAACCAATTTTTTCCCATTATCTTTGGCTGTGAAATAAACATAAGCTACTTGTGATTTATAATTATTAACCACGTCATCAGCATCCACATTAAAACGATTACCATGCTGCTTAACGTTCAGCCATTGCGAAACGCCATACTGGTGTAGGGCAATTCCAATGTCTCCACCGTTATTCTCAATATGAATATTGTATGGCCGGTGTCCTGAGAAACTCCATTGAGTATTTACAAGGGAGCGCCTGCCAAAGTACCAGATAGGAGTAGCCTCTTGATAAATGGGAAGCATTGGTGTGATAAAAAACATAATTACCATTACAAAAGCCATAATAAATCGACCCATCCTCTGACTATCTATGATACCTAAAAAAATCAGCCAAATGGCATACAACAAGAACCCCCAACGAATAGTCACCAATAATAAATGCAACAAATTGCTTATCTCCCCTAATCTTTCTTTTATCACAATTTTAAATTTTTTTGAATCTTGAATTGTCAAATTAAGTGCAACACTACATTAAAGAATATTTCATAAGGCGTTTTCCATCCGAGACATTTACGGGGACGATTATTCATTTGTTCTGCATATGCTTGTATCCGGCGGTCAGTAATTGAATCAAGGTCAGTTCCTTTTGGCAAATATTCGCGAAGCAAGCCGTTAGTATTTTCGTTAGTTCCTCGTTGCCAAGGAGAGTGAGGATCGGGAAAGTAGAAGGGCGTACCAAACTTATCAGTTAAACATTGAACTTTGGCAAACTCTTTACCCCTATCCGGGGTAATCGTTAACGATCTACCAGGCCATAGCTTCATTAAGTCGCTCAAAGTATCCGTGACTGCTTCTGAAGTTCTTTTAGCAGCTTTACCAATAAGCAGGTAACGAGATTTTCGGTCAACCAATGTAACGACACAAGCCTTTCCGCTTTTGCCTAACACGGTATCACCTTCCCAGTGACCAATTTCTACACGGTTGTCAGCTTCTCGCGGACGATCATGAATCTTGTTGGGGATTGGAATCTTGCCTCGCTTTTCTTGATAAGCTTTATTGTGGCGAGACTTGCCGTGATGCCTTAGATGGCGCACGGCACTAGAGCTGCCAGATTTAAATAAATTATCAAATAAGCCATTGAAAATCCCACGGTAAATAGTCGTGGTACTGATCTGCACCGGATACTTTTCGACTGCCAAGCGATTCGATATTTCTTCCGGAGACCAAAGGTCTTCGCAGAAGTGTTCTCTCACCACTTCAAACACCTGAGGATTACTCAAAAGAGAGACTCTGCCACAATTGCCTTTGCGCTGTTTGTACTTCTCCTGAGCCTTCGAAGGTGAATAGGATTTACCAGTAGAATTACGGCTTAATTCTCGAGAAATGGTTGAGTAACTTTTCTTGATATGGCTGGCAATCTCACGAAGTGAATTTCCATGTTTCCTTTTGAAAGCTATGTTCAATTTTCTTTGATACAAGCCAATACTCAAAGCCCTGATTTTGGTAGCATTTAATAGCTTTTATTTTGTGCCCTCTATAATTAACGAAAGACATCCTTAATCCATTCTCTCCAAAGGCTACTTCTGCATTACAGTGTGCCTTAGCATTAAAAGTAAAAATTTGATGGCTTTTTGTTAAATAAGCAAATGCTAAATTAGTAAGATGATCGCTTCCTGAAGAGATAGAGTCCTTATTTATTTTTAATTTCGACCATTTTTTATGACCATTATACTCATAATACGTTCCACGAATATACTTAGGGATCGTTGTTGAATATTTTAGCCTACCAAAAACAGAAGTTTTACTTGTATATCCAGTAGCTGCGTACGTTAATTGCACTTCATTAAATACACCCATGATACAAGCGAGAATTACTAGCAAGAATGATTTGAACATTATCTTTTTCACAGTAGTTAGCCTCTAATAATTATTGAATTGAATTAATTATAATTCTATTGAAGATGGAATACTATGATTTCAATGAAGCCTACCCTACGAAAGAATCTTAATGGAGTAATTAACGCCGCCAAATCGTCCTACTCTA
>NZ_AYYR01000110.1 GCF_001435975.1 Secundilactobacillus collinoides DSM 20515 = JCM 1123 | reverse complement strand
ACTGTTGATCACGGCTTGGTAGTTTTTCTTAAGGGAGGTCATGGCCGTGTCCATGGTTGCATGTTTTGGCTGGTAGTTATTGAGGAGCGTTCCAAGATCTTGGACGCGGTGACCGCGAATATCGGCCAACAGGTCTTGATAGCTCTGGTAGGCACTGGCGAGACGTGGATCATCGGAGAGTGCTAAGTCCACCGCGTTCTGTTGGGTCATATATTCATTGATGCCCCGTAGGAAGACGGGCCGACTAGTGTTCAGGTCATTCTGATCCTTATGGAGCAGTTTCCACTGGGACTTCAAGACCTTATAAAGGCGCGATTTATGGTCCTCAATGGTGTGCAGAACACGCAGTCGTTCT
>NZ_AYYR01000109.1 GCF_001435975.1 Secundilactobacillus collinoides DSM 20515 = JCM 1123 | reverse complement strand
TGGACCGAACCCCAGTACTTGAACCAGAAATCTCTGGAGGTACTGGTATGAAGAAGATCAGTTTTAAGAAGCGTTTGAAAGTTGTGAGTGATTTCCTAGAAGGAAAAGGCAGTGCCCTGTCCCTTGCCAGAAAATATCATGTGAATCAGGCAACAGTGATCAACTGGCTTCAGCTTTATAAAGGAAAAGGTGTGGCTGCCCTGCACACTGAAACCCAGTCAGGTGAATCGCAATACTCGTTGGTCTTCCGCTTAAAGGTGCTAAAATGGAAAGAAAAACATCAGGCATCTAGTTCCGAGACCGCACGGCATTTCAACATCTTTAGCAGCTCCACTGTGCGTAACTGGTTGTATCGCTACAACAAAGGCGGTACCGCGGGATTAGCTCCGAGGAAAGGCCCTGGTAGTATGGCAGCACAGAAGAAGCAAACTAAGAAG
>NZ_AYYR01000108.1 GCF_001435975.1 Secundilactobacillus collinoides DSM 20515 = JCM 1123 | reverse complement strand
CCTTATAAAGGCGCGATTTATGGTCCTCAATGGTGTGCAGAACACGCAGTCGTTCTGCGTCTAATGCACGTCCGACCAACTGAATGATATGAAACCGATCGATGACTGACTCAGCGTTGGGGAATAAACGATGGATGAACTGGCAATATTGGGCATTCAGGTCGACGACGACGCTCTTAACGCGTTTTCGCTCAGTCAAGGAATAACGACTCTCAAAATAGTCGATGATGTCTTTGGACAGTCGGCCTGGCAAGGTCACTACTAGCCGATGGGAATCGGCGTCGCAACAGATGAATGACATGTAATGACCAGTAGATCGAAACTCATCAAAGCACATGTTCTCCGGCA
>NZ_AYYR01000107.1 GCF_001435975.1 Secundilactobacillus collinoides DSM 20515 = JCM 1123 | reverse complement strand
TTAAAGAAGTTGGTCAGATTCCGGAAGCCATATCCAATTCGTTTTAGTGTCTTGATCTTACGATTAATACCTTCAATGGGCCCATTTGAATAAGAGAGACGACAACTATTAAGGACGGCCTCGTAGTTCTTCTTGAAAGACGTTATGGCCGTGTCCATAGCTGAATGTATGGGCTGATAAGTGTTTAACAGTCTCCCAAGAGCTTTAGCTTGGTGACCACGAATGTCAGTTAATAGCGCTTGATAGGTCTGATAGGCGCTGGCGAGACGTGAATCAGCGGAGAGTGCCAGATCAACGGCGTTCTGTTGGGTCATGAATTCATTGATTCCGCGCAGAAAGACTGGTTTACTGGCGTTAAGCTCATTTTGATCTTTATGGAGTAACTTCCACTGGGACTTCAAAACCTTGTAAAGACGCGACTTATGGTCCTCAATGCCGTGTAAAACACGCAGGCGTTCTGTATCTAATGCCCGGCCAATTAATTG
>NZ_AYYR01000016.1 GCF_001435975.1 Secundilactobacillus collinoides DSM 20515 = JCM 1123 | reverse complement strand
GATTCAGCGTGTCTTGAACCAACTGCAGATCCACTAATGAGAGGTTTTTAAAGGAATGCCCCTTTGGGAAGAACTCTCTTAATTGACCATTTACATTCTCATTAGTGCCCCGTTCCCAGGGAGAATATGGATGGGCAAAGTAGATTTCCGTTCCTTGAACCTGATTTAAACTAGCGAATTCCGAGCCGTTGTCAAACGTGATCGTCCGAAAGTTTTCTGCACCGTAATCATCAATCGTATCTTGGAGGGCTTGCCGGCAAGTCTCTGCCCGGTAATCAGGCAATTTAACGATAATTTCCATCCGGCTAACTCGCTCGGTTAACGTCATTAAAGCTGGTTCGGACTCAACCCGTTTGGCTTTCACTAAGTCGCCTTCCCAATGGCCCAACTCCTGACGTTTCCGAACCACTGCGGGCCGGTCTTCAATGGACTGTCCAAGCCGTTTTTTATTCAGGCGGGCATGTCGGTGATTCGGGCGTTTAACGCGGCGACGTAGCTTCATGGGTAAATCATAGTTGTGAAGCTCCGGGAGCTTGCCAGCCTCGATATACCGATAGACCGTAGCCGTTGATGGGCAGGGAAAGCCCGGGTAATGAGCTTTGAAATAGTGGACATACGTATCGACACTGAAAACTCGTGGCTTAGCTTTTAAAGCTTTCGGCAGGGACTTGAAGAACACGGCAGCCCGCTGCAGTAAACCTTTGGGGTGACACTTGGCCCGCTGTTCTCGATAGTAAGCCGCCCCGCGCTCGGCAAAGTAGCCCTGATATGACCGATGTTTCTGGGAATCAATCTGGGTGGTTAACCCGCGTTTTAATTCGCGAGAAATGGTGCTGGGACTCCGGTGAAGCCGGCTGGCGATCTGACGAACGCCAAATCCTAATCGAGTCAGGGACTCAATTTGACCGCGTTCAAAAGATTGGAGTTGTTGGTAATGCTTAGGCATGATATTCTTAGTTTGGGTCATGAAGACACCTATCCTTATCTGTTGATTTTGTCGTTAATAATAAGAATAGGCCTTCATGGCCTTTTAAGCTAGTCTAATTGGTCTAGTTATCAAGTGTTGCACTTCAATTTTAAATCGGGG
>NZ_AYYR01000106.1 GCF_001435975.1 Secundilactobacillus collinoides DSM 20515 = JCM 1123 | reverse complement strand
CAGCGTCACAGCAGATGAATGACATATGCTTACCAGTTGACCGGAACTCATCAAAGTAGAGGTTTTCTGGGAGCTTTTTAAGGCGATAAGGCCGGTGCACTTCCGCGTTGATAATGCGTGCCACGCTGGTATTTGAGATACCAGTTAGGGCCGCGATTGTTGTCCCGGCCAATGATTGTTTAGCCAGTTTGATGGTCTGTTGGGCGACGCCAGGTGTGAGCGTGTGGTTGAACTTTAAGTTACTGGAACGGGCCCCACACGTGTGGCCACAGGTATGGCATAAATAGCGCTGCTTATGAACCAGTAGCCGAATCGGGTCACCATTGATCGACGGCAGCTTGGCATGGGCGAGACGGTACCCATTTCTAATGAGTGCTTTACTGTGACAGTGCGGACAATGAGTCAGTGGATAGGATAAAGTTGCTTCAATGACCTGAGAGGTGACACCTCGCTTTCTTTCAGAGTAGATAGCTAAGACATGTAGATTAGTATCTGTTAATTTGACCAGTTTTAGGATAGAATCATTATTTAGGGACACTATGTTTTCCTCACTTTCGATTATGTTGTGGTGATTTAATCGTAACATGTGAGGACATAGCGTCCTTTTATGATGGAATAAGACAATAAAAAACTGGCATTGGCGTGACCACCAATACCAGAAATTTTACAGCCACTTTTTTCTAAACGCGTTGAACGGGTTGCGCCGCGCTAGTGATCATTGTTTGGAGAAAACCATGCCAGCACTACAACGATGACCGCCATAACAACGGCAGCAATCATTGCCACGTGAAATTCGGCGGCCATCTGATGACTGCTTACCAGCGAACTTGAGAGATTAACGAAGAGAGCGAGTCCCAGAACGCCGCCTAATTGATGGGCGGTATTGATAAGCCCAGAAGCAACGCCGGTGTTGGTTTCATCGACGTTAGCCAGACCCATGTTTGTGTTTGGTGCCAACGCCAATCCCTGACCGCACCCAAGAATCAGCATTGGAATTCCCACGCTGAGCCAGTATCCTTGGTCAGTGATGAGAAGCGCCCAAATAAAGCCAATTAAGACGATGTTGACGGCCACCAAAAAAGTCCATTTGTTGTGCCAATGGGTGATCAGACGCGGCACGATGACCGCGGCAAGAAACATCGTCAGTGAGATTGGCAAGTATGCAAATCCTGTGACCAGTGGGGAATAATGATAGACCTGCTGCAGGTACTCTGAAATAAAAAACCAGTAACCCATGATGGTGCCATTCAGGATCGTTCGGTTCAGATAAGCCATTGAACGGATACGGTTTTTAAAAATGGCCAGCGGCAGAATTGCGTTGCTCCGGTGTTTTTCAATGAGAAGAAAGATGGCAAGAATCATGATGGCGATGGTCAGTGTTAAACCGACCCGGCTTGCACCCGTGAGTGAATAGACCAGCAGCCCGCAACCGAGCACAGAACTGATTGTGCCGATGACATCAAATCGTTCTGATTGAGGAGCAGTCTTTGGCAGCACTTTGGCGGTTAAGACCAACATCAGCAGACAGACTGGGGCGTTGAGATAAAAACCGACCCGCCATGACCAATAACTGGCTAATACACCGCCGAGAACGAGACCGACGCTGGATTCCAATCCGGAAATGGAACTGTACCAGGCTATGGCTTTTACCAACGCGGGGCCTTCAAAATAGTCCACTAAGAGCGCCATACTGGTCGGTGCTAGTAGTGCCGAACCGATTCCCTGCAAAAAGCGTGCTGCAATCATGATGGTTCCGGTCGGGGCTAGACCTGCTAAGAACGAGCCAACCATGAAAATGACTAAAGCCACACTAAGCACTGTCCGCCGACTTAGCGCATCGCTAAGGCGCCCACTCAGCAGTAAAAAACTCCCGAACGCTAAACCATACGCATTTTGAACCCATGAGAGTGTGATCTGATTCATGGACAGGTCGGCGGCAATTTTGGTGAGTCCAGTGATGACAATCGAATTTGATAGGGCAGTTAAGAAATAGCTTAAGAGGGCAATGACCAAAATAATTCTTTGTTTTACATGATAAGACATAGACAGCTTCCTTTTCCGGAATATATTCCACTTATTCTCTGCTATAATAAATGAACAAAGAGTTCGTTGTCAAATGGAGGAGGGGTGTTCAATGCGAATTGACGCGCAAAACAATCGGTTGAAAGTATTAGCTGCAGCCAATAAGTTATTCATGCAATTTGATGTCAATCACGTCACCATGGCCCAACTGGCGGAAGCGGCTGGTGTCGGGGTGGGGACGTTATATCGAAATTTTCCAAAAAAAGGTGACATTGTGTTGGCACTTGCGTATGATCAGCTGGACCATTACGTGGCCGAACAACAGACCTATCTCGAGCATCGTTCGGTCGACCTAACAGCCATTCGCCACGTTTTAGCTGCGTACCTCAAATTTCGTGACCATCGTCAGCGTTTATTTCCCAATGGCAGTCTAGAGACTGCGCGCCGCTACTACCAGCGACCCGAGTACCAGCAGCTGGCGGCACTTTTTAGCCAGTTGATCCGTGGAAAGCATTCAAATTTAACCTCTATGGAAGTGACGTTTCAAGCAGATATGCTGATTGCATTTTTAAGAAACGAAAGTTACAGCCTGCAACGTGAAGAGCGGGGGCTCACACAAACCGACATTTTGAACCTGATCATGAAAATGTTCTTTGGGTGATTGGCGTTAAATTTTCTATCTATTGATTCCTAACGATTTTATCTTATAATTAGACTAGCACTTCTATGAGGAAATGGAGGGTTGTCTATGAAAGCCAAAGTCGTTATTTGTGGGGATACATCGCGAATTGACAGTTTTTTAACAACGATGATCATGAAGGATCCATCAGTCGCGGGTATCGTTTTGCCGGTTGAAAGTGAAACTGAAAATTCTGACACCGCGCTGTCTGCGTTAGTGACAGCTGCGCACCTTTGCCAACAGTTTTCACTCACCGTTGGAAAAAACGAAGATCTTGCCAGTGCCGACGTTGTTGTGATTGCGCTGGAACGGCCACAAATTGCGGCTGAGGACATGTTGACTTACGTTCAAGGGATAATGCCCAAGTTTCGAAAACTTGTGAACAGCGTGATTGAGAACGGGTTTAAAGGTAAGATTTTGATTTCGGCACCATTTGATGAACTACTGGTCTATTTTGCCTGGCGTTTTTCCGGTTTACCGCAGACGCAGCTGCTGGGCGTTGGCACCTTCAGCCAGACTTTATTCTTGCAGTCACAATTAAAGGACCGGCTGCGTGTTGGTGAAAATGACGTGAGCGCGTTAGTCGTTGGGACGCCACAGCAGCAGTTGATCGTCTGGAGCCGCAGTTACGTTGGTCCTGCGCCTGTCCTGATGTACCTAGCAAATCAGGATAACCATTTCAGTGCCGAAGACATCGCCAACTTGGAAGCGGCAAGTTCAAGTCAGTCGCTGATGGACAATTGGGCAATTCAAGATTTGGCCCTGGACCGGTTACTGATGGCGTTGGTTGAAGACCGGCCGCTGATTGCAACAGTCTCGAATATTCAGACTGAGCACGAGGTGGGGGCTCTAGCCATCAGTACGCCCGTGCTTGTAAGCTTGGCGGGTGTGCGCCGACTGACTGACCTGACATTGTCTGATTCGGAAGAAACGGATTTTGAGACGATTATTTCCCAACTGAGACAAACCATTACCGAGATTGAAAACGGAAAGTTAGGTGGAACAGAATGAGTGAAAACTATGCGTACCCTTTAGCGGATGATTGGACGACCGATGAAATTATTACGGTGACCCATTTTTATCAGCTGGTTGAAAATGCGTACGAGTTATCACAGGGCGTTTTAATTAGCGAGCTGACGGATGCTTACCGGGCGTTTAAAACGATTGTGACTTCAAAATCTCAAGAAAAGCAGCTGGATAAAGCCTTTAGTAAGGTCACTGGCTACAGTATTTATTTAACAATGAAAACATCTCGTGAAACCACTAAAAAATCAGTCAAAATGAGCACGGGGAGGGAAGAACGATGACGGAGCCGACACTTGCTGAAGTTGACCAGACTGTGAAAACTTGGCTGAAAGCGTCACGTGCCCTTGTTCTGCAACGGATGACGACGCCGTTAAACGTTGATGAAAAAACGGGTCGGAAGGATCTGGTCACCAACGTTGATAAAGAAAATGAACGTTTACTAGTGAGCAAGATCAGAGCCTTTTCACCGGATAGTCAAGTCTTAGGTGAAGAAGGCTTCGGTGACAGTGTCACCGACACGACCGGATGGGTCTGGGTCGTTGATCCCATTGACGGGACGATGAACTTTGTCAAACAGCGCGACCACTTTGCGATGATGATTGCGTTGTATATTGACGGTCGGGGTGTTTTAGGGTACATTTACGATGTGATGGCCAATGTGTTATACTCCGGTGGGCCGTCATTGGGCGTTTTCAAGAACGACCAGCCATTGACAAAACCGGCCAATTTGGCGTTACGCGATGGCCTTGTTGCAATAAGCGGACCGCTAATTACAGAACAGCAGATGAATATGCCGGAAGTCGTGCGGCAAAGCGCGGGATTACGGGCGTATGGCTCTGCTGGGATTGAGTTCAGTCACATGTTAACTGGTGAACTTATTACGTATGTTTCCTATTTAAAACCTTGGGATTTTGGCGCTGGAAAAATTTTGGCCGAAACCTTGGGACTTCGGGTAACTAGAGTTGACGGGACGCCACTTAGTATGCTATCATCAGACTTCGTAATGGTAGCAACGGAAAAAGCACAACAAGACATTCTGCCAATCATCGGTTAAAGCGTCTGACTGTGACACTTAGTCACAGTTTTTTTATGGCGCAAGGTCAGCGTAGAGTGCTCATTGCGCGGCCAGGTTTAACCATTTTTAAATAAACAGGTTTGATAACGAGTCACTATGAAAGGAAGATACACACTTTGAAAACCAGAGATGATATTCGAAACATTGCAATTATCGCCCACGTTGACCACGGTAAGACGACGTTGGTTAATGAATTATTGAAACAATCTGACACTTTGGACGAACACGTTCAGATTGAAGACCGGGCTTTGGATTCTAACGCCATTGAACGGGAACGTGGGATCACAATCCTTTCTAAAAACACTGCCGTTCGTTACGGCGACAAGCAGATCAACATCTTGGATACCCCAGGACATGCCGATTTCGGTGGTGAAGTTGAACGGATCATGCGGATGGTTGACGGTGTTTTGCTGGTTGTTGATGCCTTTGAAGGGACCATGCCACAAACCCGTTTCGTTTTGAAGAAAGCCTTAGACCAACACTTGACCCCAATCGTTGTGATCAACAAGGTTGACCGTCCTGGCGCCCGTCCTGAAGAGGTTGTTGATGAAGTGCTTGATTTGTTCATCGAATTAGGTGCTGACGAAGACCAACTGGACTTCCCAGTGATCTACGCTTCAGCTATGAACGGAACTTCAAGCTACGACTCAGACTTAGCAACGCAAGAACACACTATGAAGCCAGTGTTTGACACTATTGTTGAACACATTCCATCTCCAATTGACAACTCTGACGAACCATTACAGTTCCAAGTTGCCATGTTGGACTACAACGACTTCGTTGGTCGTGTCGGCATTGGCCGGATCTTCCGAGGTACCGTTAGTGTTGGTGACAACGTTACGGTTATGAAGCTTGACGGCACTAAGAAGAACTTCCGGGTTACTAAATTATTCGGGTTCTTCGGCCTGAAGCGTTTGGAGATCAAGACGGCTAAAGCCGGTGATTTGATTGCTGTTTCTGGGATGGAAGATATCAACGTTGGTGAAACTGTCGTTGACCCAAGCACCCCTGAAGCATTACCAATCTTACGAATCGACGAACCAACCCTGCAAATGACTTTCCAAACCAACAACTCACCATTTGCCGGCCAAGACGGCAAGTTCGTGACGAGTCGTCAATTGGAAGACCGGTTGAAGACTGAATTGGAAACCGATGTTTCGCTGCGTGTCGATGACACCGACGAACCAGGCGCATGGGTCGTTTCAGGTCGTGGTGAATTGCATTTGTCAATTCTGATTGAAACCCTTCGTCGTGAAGGCTTCGAATTACAAGTATCACGGCCAGAAGTTATCTACCGCGATATTGACGGTGTTATGAGCGAACCATTTGAAGAGGTTCAAATCGACACCCCTGAAGAATACACTGGTAGCGTTATTGACAGTTTGTCACAACGTAAAGGTGAAATGCAAAACATGGAATCAACTGATAACGGCCAGTCTCGTTTGACGTTTATCGCCCCATCACGTGGGTTGATCGGTTATTCAACCGAATTCATGTCAATGACTCGTGGGTATGGTATTTTGAACCACACCTTTGAAAAGTATGCACCAGTGATCAAGAACTGGCACCCAGGCCGGACTAAGGGTACTTTGGTATCAATGAATGCCGGTAAAGCAACCACCTACGCAATGATGGGTGTTGAATCTCGTGGGACCTTGTTGATCGACCCAGGTACCGATGTGTACGAAGGGATGATTGTCGGCCAAAACAGTCGTGAAAACGACATTACGGTCAACATCACAAAGGGTAAGAACTTGACCAACGTTCGTGCCGCCGGTTCTGACGACATGGCTCGAATCAAGACGCCAACCCACTTATCACTTGAAGAATCACTTGAATTCTTGAACGAAGATGAATTCTGTGAAGTAACCCCTAACCACGTACGCTTACGTAAGCAGATTCTTGACACGAATACTCGTGAAAAAGAAGCTAAGAAGCGTCGTGCCGGTTCACGGAACTAATTCACGATTCTGAGTTGTCTGAATTAAAAAGCCAGTCGCAGATTGCGGCTGGCTTTTTTGCGTTGAGAAAAAACTGTTTGGTGCACTTTTTGCGCTATGATTGGTTGGGATAGATATCAGAAACGCCTTTTGGATAAGTGAATGGCCACTATTTATTAAGGCAGGCGGCAGGATTCAGCGGCGCTTTTTTATTTTTGCCTAAGTAGTAGCTGCAACGTGGTGTTCCTAGTTGAAGTGAGTTTCGATCCACTAAAGGCCTTGTGCCAGGCGCTTTCCTTCAATCAGTCAGGAAAAAATTCAAATTTACGCTTGTGCTGCAACTGAGTGGAAACGAGTCTCAGGAAGCAGAGACCGGTCACTCAGCGCAGTTATTAACAAACCCAAGACCAGTATTTCCAGCTAATTGCGTTTATGTGCCGTTCTCAGATTGTTTCTTTTTACGCTCTTTAAATTATTTACTTAAGCTTCATTATCAACCAGCACGATTTTTCGCGGGTATGCTATAATTTAAAGGACTTGCAGTATGCAGGTGTATTCACGAGTGTGGGGATAGTTAAATGAAAAGGTTAAGAGACTTAGATTATTTTTTGATCGTACCATATTTGATACTCTGTGCCATCGGGATTGTGATGGTCTATTCGGCAAGCTCTAACGTCGCGGTGGAAAACGGCACGACGCCGAGTGCTTATTTGGTGCGACAGGCGTTTTGGGTAGTGATTGGGCTTGGCATCACGATCTTTATGACAGCCATGAATACCCGGTATCTGCACTACAAGCAGTTTTACTGGATCGGCATGATCTTACTTGATTGTGTATTGATATGGTTGCTGGCCGCTGGGAAAACCATTAACGGTGCTTCGGGCTGGATTTCATTTGGGCCAATCAATATTCAACCGGCAGAATTTGTCAAATTCTTTTTGATTGTCGCAACGGCATCGCGCCTTGGTCGGCGCAGCGATGAAAAACCGATGCTCAGCGGTCACTGGTGGGGAATCAATGCCAAACCGATCATTCTTAGTGCATTTATGATTGGCTTGGTGCTGGTGCAACCTGATATGGGGAGCGCCGTGATCATTACTGGCATCTTAGTCATGATGTATCTCGGCAGCGGGTTCTCTTACAAGCTTATGCTCGCGATTGTTGGCAGTGGTATTGCATTTTATTTTTGCGTGTTACTGCCAATTATGTTTAAAATTGGGAAAGCCACCAATGTATCAAACTATAAATTAGCACGAATCGTCGCTTTCGTAGATCCGTTTGGCCACCAGAGCGGTTCAGGATTGCAGTTGGTGAACTCCTATTACGCGATTAGTAACGGCGGGTTATTCGGGGTCGGCCTGGGCAATTCGATTCAAAAACGCGGGTACTTGCCAGAGCCTAACACCGACTTTATTATGTCGATCATCAGTGAAGAGCTTGGACTAATTGGTATTATCATTATTCTGTGTTTGTTAGCATTTATTGTTTGTCGGGCAATTTATATCGGCATTCATTCGGAAAACACGTTTAATATTATGGTGTGCTACGGTGTGGCGACTTACTTTGCACTTCAGGCATTTGTGAATATTGGCGGCGTGGTTGGCTTTCTGCCAATCACTGGGGTGACGTTCCCGTTTATTAGTTACGGTGGTTCTAGTATGATGTCGCTGACGCTTTGTTTGGGACTGCTGATAAACGTCAGTGCACAGGAAAAAATTGCAAAAAGAAAGGGGCAGTAAACAATGCCGGCAATTCAAGAAAGAGAAGATTTAGTCGTTTACGTGTCCAATTTAAGACAGGTACGGCAATTAAAACGGTATGGGCACGTTGCGTACGTTTCTAAGCGGATGCGGTATGCTGTACTCTATGTCAACACAGATAAAGCTGCCGAAACGACCGAACAGTTGCGGCAGCTTCGGTTCGTAAAGCGAATCATTACTTCGCCGCATAAAGAATTGATCGATCTCCTGGGGCTATCGGGTAATCCAGTCGCTAAAGAGGATCAAACTGATTCCGAGGAGGACGACGATTAGATGCGAGTGATTTCAGGAGAATACGGTGGTCGACGTTTGCGCGCGGTTCCCGGTATGAAGACGCGGCCAACGACGGATAAGGTCAAAGAAGCCATTTTCAACATTATTGGTCCCTACTTTAACGGTGGAACCAGTTTGGACTTATTCGCGGGCTCCGGCGGTTTGAGTATTGAAGGCGTTTCTCGCGGGATTGACCATGCGGTTTTGATTGATCGTCAAGGGGCTGCAATCAAGACGATTCATCAAAATATCGAAGTTACGAAAGAGCCCGACAAGTTCACGGTTTATAAACGTGACGCTGAAAAAATGCTTAAAACTCTGCAGGAACAAGGAATGTCCTTCAATCTGGTTTATTTTGATCCGCCGTATCGGGAACAAAAAATCATGAAAGAAATCGACCTATTACAGGAGCTGTCCCTATTGGCACCAGAATGCTGTATCATGTGTGAGACTAATCAGGAAGCCAATCTGCCTGAAACGGTCGGTGCTGCTAAACTGGTTGAACAAAAATCATACGGCATTACCAAGGTTACTATATATGAAATGCCAGAGGAGGGGTAGACTGATGACTAAAGCAGTATTTCCAGGTAGTTTTGATCCCTTAACGAAGGGGCATTTGAATTTAATTCAGCGGGCAAGTCACTTATTTGATGAACTGATCGTGACCGTTGGGACTAACATCAGTAAACGATCACTATTTACACCTGATGAGCGGGTGGCACTGATTCAGAAAAGTGTTGCTGATTTACCCAACGTAACGGTACGGACCGAGGGCGGCCTAACGGTGGATTTTGTGAAATCGGTCAACGCCAGTGTGATTTTACGGGGACTTCGCAATTCAAAAGATTACGAGTACGAAGCAGGTATCGCGCAGATGAACCACTACTTAGACAATGGTATTGAGACGCTGTTTTTACTGACTGATGCTAAGTATGCGTTCATCTCATCGAGCCTTTTGAAAGAGGTGCTGCACTTCGGCGGGGATATTTCAGAATTGGTACCACCCGCAGTAGCGGCGGCACTTGCTGAGAAGTGAGGATGGGGAGTTTATGAAAAAGATACTGAGGAAACGTATCACTAAGATTACCCTTGGCGTTATTGCGGGAATCTTAGTTTTGGTGGGGCTCTTTTGGCCGCTGCCTTACTACATTGAAACACCTGGTTCGGGAACCAATTTGAAGTCGTTTGTCAGCATTAAAAAACATCCGGATAAACGATCTGGAGAATACATGATCATGACGGTGGAACTTGCGCGGGCCAGACCAATTACATATGCCTTAGCAAAGGTCTTGCCGTACCACGAGATTGATACCGAAAAAAGTGTCACGGGCGGTCAGAGCGGCGCCACTTACATGAAAATGCAGAATTTTTACATGCAAAGTGCCATTAATGAGGCCAAAGCCGTTGCGGTAAAGGCAGCTGGCGATAAAGTGACCAAGGATTATCTTGGCATTTACGTCATGGAAGTACAGAAAAATTCTAAGTTCAAAGGCAAATTAAAAGTCGGCGATACGATTACTAAGGTCAACGGCCGCCACTTCGAAAGCGCGTATGGTTTCCAAAATTATATTCGTAAGCAAAAGGTTGGCAAAAGACTGACGGTGACCTATCAACGAGATGGTGTTAAACATACGGTGACGGAACCGCTGATCAAACTGTCGAGCGGCCAACCGGGCATCGGCATCATTCTGACGGATAATGTCAAAATTAAAACGTCGCCCAAGGTCTCCGTTGACCCCGGCCAAATCGGTGGTCCGTCAGGCGGGTTGATGATGAGTCTGCAGATCTACACACAACTGACTAACACCAACTTGCGGCATGGCCGAAAGATAGCAGGTACTGGAACCATTAATCCAGATGGCTCCGTAGGCGAAATTGGCGGGATCGATAAAAAAATCGTGGCAGCCAAAAAAGCGGGCGCAACCATTTTCTTCGCACCGTACGTCAAACCAACAAAGGCTGTCTTGAAACTGGAAGAACACCACGAGACAAATTATCAAATGGCCAAAAAGACAGCAAAGAAGGTCGCACCGAACATGAAAGTGGTCCCTGTGACAAGCTTTAAGCAGGCGGTTAGGTATTTGGAGGAGCATAGGTAGAGAGAGTGCGGAGCAAGCCGTTTAGGGGGCGGAGCGTAAGGGACTCTGGCAGATATGCCTGAACTTGGCATATTTGCCAGAGTCCCTTACGTAGTAGCCCCCTGGCTTGCGCAGCACGTTTAGTCTCGAGGACAGAGACCCACCCATCAGGAAGCTCTACTCCTTAAGTCCCAAATAATGCTCGCAACTCAATGTGAGCAACCAAAACCTCACAGCCAAAACACCCGGGTATCCCACTGCACGTTTAGTCTCGAAAGCAGAGACCCAAAAAGTTATCTGAGATTTATAATCCAAAAAGGACAAATAACGTGCGAAAATGGGCGCTATTCGCCCACCTAAGAACCATCGACCAGATTCACATCAAGTCATTTCAAACAATGTTAACTGACCGACAAACAACCGACATTTAGTTAACACCATACCAAATTCTAAAACAAAAAAGTTTGCCGTTATTTTCAATCGCGACAAACTTTTTTATTTTCTCCCACGTAGTTAAGGGGTAAGAAGGGAGGAATAGTGTTGGATAGGTTAAAGGAACTGTTAGGAACGATGGGGCGAGAAGTTTGGCTCATTGCGGGGATTGCCGTTGCAGCAATCGGAATCATGTTTTTGATGCTGCATCAAGCCCCACAACAGACAACGGCGCAACCGGAATCTGCCGTGATATCTGATAGCTTAGCTGTGGCCAGCAGCAGTGCACCGAGTGCGGCTGCCAGTCAATCAATGACGATGTATGTGGATATCAAAGGTGCTGTGAAGAATCCTGGGTTAAAAAAAGTGACCGGTGATATGCGAGTGATCGATGCGGTTCAATTGGCCGGTGGATTTGCGGCCAGTGCGGATCAGAAACAAGTGAACTTAGCCCAGCGGTTAACTGATCAGCAAGTGGTCTATATTCCAAAACGCGGCGAAACGGCACCGTCTATGGCAACAGGCGGCGCTGGTGCGGGTGCCAGCAGCGAAGCACCCCAAGTTAATTTGAATTCGGCCGATTTAGAACAACTTCAACAACTTGACGGTGTTGGCGAAAAGAAAGCACAAAAAATCATTGATTACCGGAGTGCCAAGGGGCAATTTCAATCCATCGAAGATATTAAGAACGTTTCCGGATTTGGTGACAAGACATTTGAACGTTTAAAACCGCAACTCGCGGTCTGAATCTTGCGAGATGTTAGGTGGTTTTTCAATTTTTTGGTATACTGAGTTTTGTTCAACTTAAGTGAAAAATTGAGAGCGTTACGTCATTATCGGAGGCAAAAACATGACGAAAAAGAGAATTCCTTGGGATCAATACTTTATGATGCAATCTGTCCTGTTGGCCAGTCGAAGTACTTGTAATCGACTTTCCGTTGGGGCCACGATTGTTCGTGACAAGCGAATCATAGCTGGCGGGTATAACGGGTCTGTTTCCGGCGATGTGCACTGTATCGATGAGGGGTGTTACCTCGTTGACGGGCATTGTGTGCGGACGATTCATGCTGAAATGAATGCGATTTTGCAGTGCGCCAAATTTGGCGAACGGACGGATGGAGCTGAGATTTATGTCACCGATTTTCCGTGCCTGCAATGCACGAAAATGTTGCTGCAAGCTGGCATCAAAAAGATTTCATACCTGCGCAACTACCATAATGATCCGTACGCAATGGAATTGATTAAAATGAAAAATGTTGAATTAAACCAAGTCACTTTGGACGAGGAAATGATTAAACGGGCTTCTTTTGAGACCTATTTAACTGACCATCAATAAAACAATTATTTGGCTTGCTGTTTTAGTAGGCTGTTTGAGCGGCTGTTTCTTTGGCCAATTCTGGGTGGCGGCTGGATTGACTGGCATCTGGGCGGTTCGAATTCTTTTGTTGAGGGATCGCGTGATTGCCATCTGGGCGTTAGTTGTGAGCGTGGTATTTGGGTGCTGGTTTGCATTTCAGCATGATCAGCGCCAGCAGCGAACCCTGCCAGAAATGACAAATACCACGGTTCAATTGCGCGTGCAACCAGATGACGTTTTGGTTGGCCCGGATAGCGTTCAGGTGAAGGGCCGGCTGCCGACTGGCCAACTTGTAACCGGCCAGTACTATGTCGGCGAAGGCGAAAAACCGGAGCCGCAATGGCGGGTTATGAAAACCAGCGTGATGACAGTGGCTGGAGACATCCAGCAATTCGCACCGGCTACGAACGTCAATGAGTTTGATTACGGTGAGTATCAGCGTCAAAACGGGGTCTTTAACCGGGTCAAGATTTCACGGTTGGTGGCGGTTCGCCCGGCGGTTCCGAGAACGCTTTGGCAAAGTTGGCTGAATGGCTGTCACGCCATTCGACAACGATTGATTCTTCAGACAAAACGGCTGCCGCCATTGCTTGCAATGTATGTTCAAGGGCTGTTTCTCGGATTTCGTGCGGATAATTTTTACGATAATCTGTCTGCTGTAACTGACCTGGGTCTGATTCATTTGTTTAGTATTTCAGGTTTTCACGTGGTGTGGTTAACAGCGTTGGTCGCCTTTGTTCTGAAACGATTGCGGTGCTCTGAGACCATGGTGAACGTGATACTCATACTAGTGCTGCCCTCGTACTATATTCTGGCTGGGGCGGCACCGAGCCTGCTGCGAGCAATATTAGTGTCAATGCTTGTTATAATTGCCGCATTAGCCGGGTGGAAGATATCGCCATTAACGTTATGGGGACTGAGTTTGATGCTGGCTTTGATCTGGTATCCCGCGCTGCTGATGCAACTGGGCGGCCAATTAAGCTATGCCTTGGCGTTTGCACTGATTTTCGTTGAGGGACGGTCGGCTTTTGCCAAAACGATGCTGCTTAATCTGGTGAGTCTGCCCTTTGTGCTCTACCATGTGTACCAATGGCACATCTGGTCCTTACTAGCAAACTTATTGATTCTTCCAGTATTTAGCTGGCTTATTTTTCCAGTGACACTCATTGGGGCCGTTGTCGGCTTGAAATTTCCAATGTTGGCGCAAATGTGCGATCATTTATTAGGCTGGTTTACGCGGGCGTTGGACGCAATCGCGGCGATGCCGGGGATGATCACTTTCGGCAAACCGCATATCTTACTCGTTATTGCGTTGGTTGTGCTGACCCTGCTTCTTTTAGCCGGTCGGCATCAGCGCCAAGTTATCATTGGGTTGACAGCAGTCTACACGCTTGCCTTTATGCTGATCCACTTTCCTGTGAAAGGCGAGGTCACGTTTTTTGATATTGGTCAGGGTGACAGTTTTATGATCAGGGAACCACTTGGTCGTCAGATTACCATGATTGACACTGGTGGGGACGTTTTCTTTGGCGGCCACCAGGTCAAAAGACGCAGTCGGGCATTACGCCTGAATATTAACTATATGAAGAGTATGGGTATCCATCGAATCGATGCGTTATGCTTATCACATCAGGACGCGGATCACGTTGGTTTTGTTGGCGATGTTTTGCAGACAATGGATGTTAAACGGTTGTACATCCCCTGGGGGATGGCGGCCAACCCGCAGTTTATGAGACGAATTAGGCCTGGATTGAAACACACAAAACTGATTAGCGTTCATGCAGGTCAGCACATCACTGGGTCCGGTTTAGATGTGCTTCATCCGTTCACCCCGGGATTAGGCGGCAACGAAGATTCAATGGTTTTAACGGGCGTATATGGCGGGTTGCGTTTCACCTTTACTGGTGATTTGGGTCAGGAGGGCGAAAAGGATGTCATTGCGCATTATCCTAACCTCAGGACGGATGTGCTGAAACTTGGGCACCATGGGAGCAAAACGGCATCGGCACCTGAATTTATTCAGGCTTTGAAACCAAAGTGGGGCATTATCTCAGCGGGACGCAATAATCGCTACGGACACCCCAATCCAGAAACGTTAGCAACCCTTGCACAGCAGCACGTGCCATTTTTTAATACGCAAACAAACGGCATGATCCGATACCGGTTTCGGGATCATCACCCCGGATACTGGGAAACGGTGATGAAGGAGGAAAAAGATTGAGTTACGAAACGGTCATGAAATCATTACACAATCACACGCCGGTCTCGGTCTATCTGATTACTGGTGATCAGGCCTATTTAGTGAACCGCTTAAAAAACACGTTCACCGGACTGATCCCGGAAGAGGAACGGACCATGAATTTTGCGAGTTATGATATGGAATCGACACCCATTGCACAGGCGTTAGATGATGCGATGTCGGCGCCGTTTTTTGGTGACCGCCGGCTGGTCTTTGTGGACCATGCCTACTTTTTAACGACTGATCCGCATAAGGGGATTAAGGTTGATCATGATATGGACAGTCTTTTGACATATCTTAAACATCCAGAGCCCACGACTGTCATCGTTTTTTTGGCCACAACTGGTAAGCTTGACAGCCGAAAAAAAGTGGTCAAAACGCTCAAAAAGGTGGCCGAAGTCGTTTCCTTGGAAGCAATCGGCGAACACCAAATCAAGCAGTTGGTTGAAACTGATTTGCAAAATAATGGGTTTCAGATGCAGCCGGAAGCGTTTAGCAAACTACTGCAACGAACAGGATCAGATCTGTCGTTGATTATGAACGAACTGCCTAAGTTGAAAATGGCCAGTTATGATTCCAAGCAGATCGGTGTGGATGTGGTCCAGGAATTGGTGACCAAGTCGCTGGACCAAAACGTTTTTGATCTGGTGAACGATGTCATGTCCAAGCAAATCGATGCGGCGTTGTCGCTTTATCGTCAGTTGATTTTGACCAAGGAAGAGCCGCTTAGAATTAACGCCGTGCTGGTCAGCCAATTTCGACTGTTGATTCAAACCAAGATATTGGTGAAAAACGGTTATAGCCAGGGTAGTATTGCAAGCACTTTAAAGGTGCACCCATACCGTGTTAAATTGGCGATGCAAAGTACCAGAAGGCTGAAATTAGATGATTTAAAACGGGCTTATCTAGGCCTGATCGACATTGAAAAATCGTTGAAATCATCGACTAAGGATCCCGAGACTTTATTCGAACTGTTTATGCTAAAATTTTTGAATGAGGTGGCTTAACACGGCAAGCAGGCACTTGGGATGTTAGCGAAATTAATGGTTTGCGAGGACAACGCAAAAAAAGACTGATTCGCAAGGAATCAGTCTTTTTTATGGTGTTTAAGTTTAAGTTAGGCGTTTGCTTTAGCAAGACGAGCAGCCATCCGTGACTTGTCACGAGCAGCTTTGTTACGCTTGATTAAACCCTTTGAAGCGGCTTTGTCAACAGCGCTTGATGCAGCGACGTATAAGTCAGCAGCCTTTTCATCATGAGCAGTGACAGCAGTTTCGAACTTCTTAACAGTAGTCCGCATAGTGCTGAGCTGTGCTGAGTTGCGCTTGTTTGCCTTAACGTTAGTCTTGGCACGTTCGATAGCAGATTTGATAATTGGCAATGATTTCACCTCCACAGTAAAAAAGAGCCAAATGGCTTTTTAAATATTCAACGAGTGTTATTATACAGAATCTAAAGGGTGATTGCAACACCTCTATCCGAAATGTAAAGTAAAAATACTTGATAATGAAATGGCTTGTGTTCAAGCACGATGTTGTGTACAATGATTAAGGTTCAGATGCCCGTACTTAGTTTCGCGTGATCTCACTCACGGTAACTCAGTATTGGGTGAATCAAAATAATATATTAAGGTGGGAATTTTTACCATGGCTATTAGTCAAGAAAAGAAAAACGAAATCATCAAGCAATACGCACGTCACGATGGCGATACTGGTTCAGCTGAAGTGCAAATTGCTGTTTTAACTGCTGATATCAACAGCATTAACGATCATATGAAGGCCCACAAGAAGGACTTCCATTCACAACGCGGTTTGATGAAGAAAATCGGTCACCGTCGTAACTTATTGGCTTACCTTCGTAAGTCAGACGTACAACGTTACCGTGACTTGATCCAAAACTTGGGTCTGCGTCGTTAATATTACGTCTTATCAAGAGAACTGCCTTTCGGTGGTTCTCTTTTTTTGTCTGGTGAGAAGCCGGCATAGCAATCAACCTCCTTGAACTGTGAATGAACGACAGCGGCATTGAAGCGTAGAGTCGCGACCAAACAGCAAAGCTGTCCCGATGGGCACGTTAGGGTTTTGACGAAATATACATAATATTGTGTTAAGGTAACGTATTTAAAAAGTGCGTGCTGAAATTAACCGTAATTTAAGCTTTGTTGCTGGCGAGGCGCTTTTTCAAAGGGCTTTCCAAAAACAATAATAGTCAAAATTATTTGCTTTTAAAATACGGCGAGGTGCAGCTGCCTCCGCTTATTAAAGTAGAATAAACCAACTAGACTGCGTTTGTGCAAACGGTGGACGGCAGTGTTCATATTTTGAAATGGACAGCAGTGAAAAGTGTTTTTCGGTTCCGCATGGAGGAAACAGGAGATGAGGTTTTCCAAGCGGCCGAAGTATGATAAATCTCAATTCAGCGACATTGTCAGTTAAGCAGGCTAATGAGGGATATTGCGTGAAGTCGGGGGTGCTTATTCAGTTATGATGGGTGCATTTTTGGCGGACAAAGACTTCCATCCGCTAGCTTCTTCCACAGGTTACCAAAGTGTGATAAACTAATGACAGCTTGTAGTCGTGCCTAAATTAGTGAATTTAGGGAAAAAGTTAGTGATGTGTATTTATCAAGAATGACAAATACGCTCAAAAATGAGATAGAAGACAGTTTGAGGTGAATTATGGAAGAAGCAACAGTAAAAATTATGCCGTTGGGCGGTGTTCGCGAAAACGGTAAGAATATGTACGTCGTTGACGTTAACGATGGTATTTATGTTCTTGATTGCGGGTTGAAATACCCTGAAAACGAACTACTTGGGATCGATATTGTGATTCCAGATTATAATTATTTACGTGAAAATAAGGACCGGATCGTTGGGGTATTTTTGACTCACGGTCACGCGGATGCCATTGGGGCACTGCCGTACTTTTTGAGTGAATTCAACGTGCCCGTTTTTGGCTCAGAAATGACGATTGAATTGGCGAAACTTAACGTTAAAGATGATCCTAACTCGAAAGATTTTGATGATTTTCACGTGGTTGACGAGCGTACTGAAATTGATTTTGGCGATGTGACCGTTTCGTTCTTTAAAACGACACACTCGATTCCAGAATCAATGGGTATCGTGTTGGGCACCGCTTCTGGCAACATTGTGTATACCGGCGACTTTAAGTTTGATCAGACGGCCTCCAAGGGTTATCAGACCGACTATGCCCGGTTAGCTGAAATTGGGAAACAGGGTGTTTTGGCGTTGTTGAGTGATTCTGCTAATGCCGAAAATCCTAATGAAACAGCGAGTGAACGTGATATCGCTGAAATGGTCGACGAGACCCTGAACTACCATAATGGGCGGGTCATTGTTGCGAGTGTCGGCTCAAACATTGTGCGATTACAGCAGATTTTTAATGCTGCTGCGCGCAACAATCGGAAAATCCTGCTAACGGGACGCGATATTGAAAAAATCGTAGATACCGCACTGCGACTGAACAAATTGATTCTGCCGGCCGACGATTTATTGATCAAACAAGAAGACTTGGAAAAACTGGCCCCTGAACAGGTCACCATCATTCAGACCGGTCGGATGGGCGAGCCAATTAAGGCCTTGCAACGGATGGCAAACGGCCAAGAAAAAGGGCTCAGTATTGATGAGGGCGACCTCGTCTTTATCACAACGACACCATCCCACGCGATGGAAACGACTGTGGCCAAAACACGGGACATGATCTATCGGGCCGGTGGCGAAGTCAAAGCCATCTCGGATGAGTTAAACTCCTCCGGTCACGCCAGCAAAAATGATCTGCAGTTGATGATCAACTTGCTTCACCCGACTTATCTGATTCCCATTCAGGGGGAATTCCGGTTACTTTCAGCGCATGCGCACGCTGCTGAGGCAGTTGGTATGAAGGCCGATCACATTTTCTTGACTGCGAAGGGTGATCAACTCGTTTACGATAAGGGCGAAATGGTTCTCAGCGGCAGCATTGAAGTGGGTAACACCATGATTGATGGTATCGGGGTCGGGGACATCGGCAACATTGTCCTGCGTGACCGAAAAGTCCTGTCTGAAGACGGTATTTTTGTGGCTGTGGTTACGATCGACCATAAAAAGAAGCAGATCATTGGTGAGCCGAAGATCACTTCCCGTGGCTTTGTTTACGTAAAAGCGAACAAGGATCTCATGCATGAAAGCGCTGAAATTATCAAGAACGTTGTTCAAAAGAACCTTGATAACAAGGAGTACGACTGGACCCACCTGAAGCAAGACGTCCGTGAGAAGCTGAACCACTATCTGTTTGACCAAACACGGCGTCATCCGGTGATTCTGCCCGTTATCATGGAAGTTGATCCGCGGCGGCATAAGCCAAAGAGCAATAAGGGTAAAAAAAAGAAGGCAGCCGATAACAAGCCAGCTGCTGATAAGACAAAAAAAGGCGCTTCAAAGACGAAGACGCCAGCTAAAAATGACGACTAATTAAAACCGTACTCCAGTAATGGAGCGCGGTTTTATTTTGAGGGGGGCGGCTTAAATGACGAACGACAGGCTGTTAAAATCTGCAAATGACGCGTTTAGCGATGAAAATTGGGCGAAGGCTGCGGACTTATATGATCAGCTGTACCAGGCTGAAAAAACCGTTAAATTAAATCATCTATTGGTGAAAAGCCGCTATGAAATGGGTCGTCCCGAAACGGCCTTGGCGGTGATGCGCGAACAGGAACAATCATACTTCGAAGATAATTACCACGTTATTCTTTGGACAAAGGTAATGTTGGCCAACCGGTTGAACGTGATGGTCAGGGTGGCTATGAAAACGTTGACTGCTGTCCCTCACGAAATGGGCGTACTCGTGACCGAATATGAAGATGTGTATTTGCAAACCGCACACTTTTCAAAGGATTACCAGCAGTTTTATCAGTTGAGCGCGCAGAATTTGACGGGTCAACGGCATCAATTTGAAGTTGGTAAGGCCTTACCACTGAAAGAGTGGTTGGCTGCAGCAACCCATCTGCTCACTGACCCGTTTGTGAAGCCAATCGTCCGGGTGAGTTTGTTGGAATTAATGCACAAGTTAAAAACGGACACGCCTGTGCATTATCTTTGGTTGGACGGCCAGCCCCATGATGTGGTACCCAGTGATCTTCCAGAGCTCGATGACATTCCAATCGTTCAAGCGACACAGGCGGCGTTAGGACAGGTGGTGGCTGACGATGACCCGATTACTCAGCAGTTGTACTCAGAGTCGCTTAGGGTGCAATTATCGCTACTATATCCGTTTGTCGATCATGCGGTCACGAACTCGAAGAAGTGGGTGCGGGTTCTAACTGGACAGATTTCGCCTGATGATCCGAATTCGGAATTACAGACGATGATGAAGTGGCAGGCCAAATTAGCGAAAATGATGCAGGAAATGACCCCATAATTGAAAAAAGTTATGGAAAATCGCGAAAAAACACACATTTTTGTTTACAAACGATTGCCCAGTCTATATAATGTTTTAAGGATTCTTCTTGAGGGATTCTCGATTTACCTTTTCGGGAAGAAGTAGTATAATTTACATCAAAGGGTTGCTGGTTTTTTGCCAGCATTATCTTTGTGAAAAATACAGGAGGTTTCATTAATGGCAAAGGAAACATATGAAAGAACTAAGCCCCATGTAAACATTGGTACTATTGGCCATATTGACCATGGGAAGACCACTTTGACTGCAGCAATCACTAAGGTTTTAGCCGCTAAAGGTTTGGCTAAGGCTGAAGATTATGCTGACATTGATAAGGCACCTGAGGAACGTGAACGTGGTATCACGATCAACACTGCCCACGTTGAATATGAAACTGAAAAGCGTCACTACGCACATATTGATGCCCCAGGACATGCTGATTACATCAAGAACATGATCACTGGTGCCGCTCAAATGGATGGTGCCATCTTAGTTGTTGCCGCAACTGATGGTCCTATGCCACAAACGCGTGAACACATTCTGTTGGCTCGCCAAGTGGGTGTTGAATACATCGTTGTATTCTTGAACAAGACCGACTTAGTTGATGACGACGAATTGATCGACTTGGTTGAAATGGAAGTCCGTGAATTACTTTCAGAATACGATTACCCTGGTGATGATATTCCTGTTATCCGCGGTTCTGCTTTAAAGGCGCTTGAAGGCGACGAAGAACAAGAAAAGGTTATCTTACACTTAATGGACGTTGTTGATGAATACATCCCAACACCAGTTCGTGATAACGACAAGCCATTCTTGATGCCTGTTGAAGACGTCTTTACTATTACTGGTCGTGGTACTGTTGCTTCTGGTCGTATCGATCGTGGTACTATCAAAGTCGGCGATGAAGTTGAAATCGTTGGTCTTCAAGAAGAAATCTTGAAGAGTACTGTTACTGGTTTGGAAATGTTCCGTAAGACTTTGGAATTTGGTGAAGCCGGCGATAACGTTGGTGTTCTGTTGCGTGGTATTAACCGTGAACAAGTTGTTCGTGGCCAAGTGCTTGCAGCTCCAGGTTCAATCCAAACTCACAAGAAGTTCAAGGGTGAAGTTTATATCCTTTCTAAAGAAGAAGGTGGCCGTCATACGCCATTCTTCTCAAACTACCGTCCACAATTCTACTTCCACACCACTGATATCACTGGTGTTATCGAATTGCCTGATGGCGTAGAAATGGTTATGCCTGGCGATAACGTCACTTTCGAAGTTGACTTGATCGCTCCAGCTGCCATTGAAAAGGGTACTAAGTTCACTGTCCGTGAAGGTGGCCATACTGTTGGTGCCGGTGTCGCTTCAGACATCATGGACTAAGCTTTTAGCCTAAATGAACAAGAGAAGTCCGAGAAGGTTTCCTTTTCGGGCTTTTTTTATTGGTGACGATGGTTGCAAATTCATTAACATCACTGCTATGACGCCGATTTTTGCCGAAATAGTTTTACTTTTTTTGGCGTATACGTTAAACTAAAGTCTGTACGCAATTTGAATATGATCGTATTCGAAGAGATATTTGATTCGGAGGGAAAATAATGTCTGCAAAATGGGAAAAGAAGGAAACCAACAAGGGCGAACTGACCTTTGAAATTGGTGCCGACCAAATTAAGAAAGGTTTAGATCAAGCCTTTGCTAAAACCAAGAAGAACTTAGCTGTTCCTGGTTTCCGTAAGGGTAAGGTGCCGCGTCAAATCTTCAACCAAATGTACGGTGAAGAAGCACTTTACCAAGATGCATTAAACATCGTCTTACCAGACGCATACGCTGCTGCTATCGAAGAAGCAGGAATCGAACCAGTTGACCAACCACAAGTTGATGTTGAATCAATGGAAAAGGGTAAAGCTTGGGTCTTGAAGGCCGTTGTTACGGTTAAGCCAGACGTTACATTGGGCGACTACAAGGATCTCAGTGTGACTAAGCAAAACACACGGGTTTATCAAAAGGACATTGATGCTGAACTCGAACGTCGTCAACAACAACAAGCTGAATTAGTGCTTAAGGAAGACGAAGCTGCAGCCAAGGGCGACACTGTTGTCATTGACTTTGACGGTTCCGTTGATGGTAAGCAGTTTGATGGCGGTAAGGCCGACAACTACTCACTTGAATTAGGTTCTAACTCATTCATTCCTGGCTTTGAAGACCAATTAGTTGGTCACAAAGCTGGTGAAGACGTTGAAGTTAAGGTAACCTTCCCAGATGATTACCAAGCTGAAGACCTTCAAGGTAAAGAAGCCATCTTCAAGACCACCATTCACGAAGTTAAGGCAAAGGAATTACCTGCCCTTGACGACGAATTTGCTAAGGATGTTGACGAAGAAGTCGACAGTCTTGAAGAATTGAAAGCTAAGATCAAAGATGAATTAAAGGAACAAAAGACGACCGCTGCTCAAGAAGCTATCGAAGACGAAGCTATCCGCGAAGCCGTAGATAACGCTACGATTGCTGAAGTACCAGCAGCCATGGTTGAAGACGACATTCACCGTCAAATGGATCAATACCTTGCCAACATGCAACAACAAGGCATCGACCCTAAGACTTACTTCCAATTAACTGGGACGACCGAAGACGACCTGCACAAGCAATTTGCTGCTGATGCAGAACGTCGTGTGAAGACCAACCTTGTTTTGGAAGCCATCGTTGAAGCCGAAAAGATCGAACCATCTGATGATGAGATCAACAAGGAAGTTACTGACCTTGCTGGCCAATACGGGATGGAAGAATCAGCCGTTCGCTCAGCATTGAGTGACGATATGTTGAAGCATGATATCGCTGTTCAAGACGCTGTTGCCTTGGTCCGTGATTCTGCAAAGCAAGACAAGTCTAAGAAGGACGAAAAGGAAGACGAAAAGTAATTTACTTGACCGTCTAACTTAAGTCGTCAACAACGAAAGGCCCTGAGATGAGATTTCTGATCTTTCCAGGGCCTTTTGTTTGGGTCTAGGGTAAATTCTTTTGCATGCCGTACTTTCTATGGTATAGTAGCAATTGCATTGGGAAACGTTCCTAGTGTCCTTAAAACTACGAAGGGGTGACTCATAAATTGTTTGAAAATACCGACGTAAATGGCCCCGTAAATTGTTCTTTTTGTGGTAAATCACAGGATCAAGTCAAGAAAATTGTTGCGGGTCCTGGTGTGTACATTTGTAATGAATGTATCGATTTATGTAAAGAAATCATTGATGAGGAGTTCAACGAGACGGCTCAGGAGACTGTGTTTGACGTCCCAACCCCTCAACAAATTGTGGACTCATTGAACCAATACGTCATTGGCCAAACTGAAGCGAAAAAAACACTCTCCGTGGCTGTTTACAACCACTATAAGCGAGTGAACGAAATGGCAACCAGCGATGGCGCTGATGGCCCTGAATTGCAAAAGAGTAACATTACTATGATTGGACCTACCGGATCAGGGAAGACGTATCTTGCCCAAACGTTAGCAAAAATCTTAAATGTGCCATTTGCAATTGCTGACGCGACGACTTTAACTGAAGCCGGCTACGTTGGTGAAGATGTTGAAAACATCCTTTTGAAGCTGTTGCAAAACGCCGACTATGATGTTGAGCGCGCAGAAAAAGGCATCATCTACATCGATGAAATTGATAAGATCGCCAAAAAGGCTGAAAATGTCTCCATTACTCGTGATGTTTCGGGTGAAGGGGTTCAACAAGCCTTATTGAAGATCTTGGAAGGCACCATTGCTAATGTGCCGCCGCAGGGTGGCCGTAAGCATCCGCAACAGGAATTTATCCAGATCGATACGACGAATATTCTGTTCATCGTGGGTGGGGCGTTTGATGGCATCGAAACCATCGTTAAGAACCGTTTAGGTGACAAGACGATTGGTTTTGGCACCGATTCAACGCACCAGCCGATTAAGGGTGATGAAAGTTTGATGCAACGGGTCGTTCCAGAAGACATGCTTGAATTTGGGTTGATTCCTGAATTTATCGGCCGGCTGCCAATTTTGACGGCGCTTGAAAAATTGTCTGAAGAAGACCTTGTGCGCATTTTGACTGAACCTAAGAATGCGCTTGTCAAGCAGTATCAAAAATTGTTGTCCCTAGACGGGGTTCAACTTGAATTTGATGCCGCTGGGCTGCGTGAAATGGCTAAGTTAGCTTTGAAGGGTAACACTGGTGCCCGTGGTCTGCGGTCAATTATCGAAGACGTTATGCGTGACATTATGTTTGAATTGCCAAGTCGCGATGACGTTGACAAAGTGGTTGTCACTGGTGAAACAGTGAAGGATCACGAAGAACCGCAATTGATTTTAAAGGATCAAAAAGCCTCTTAAGGAGGCGTTACGGTGACCGGTTTTAAGGTTATCAAAACGAGGCCCACTGAACGGCAGTATTTGGAGACAGATGCTGCCGGCAGTGGGCTTTTTGTGTTGCAATGGCATACAGGCAATCAGGGGGACGGCACATCAGCGAGACTGGTCGGAAAATTCTGACCTGATTTTTTGAGATTGTCCCGTTTATCAGGCATTCTGCTGGTTTCTTTCGCGCGTTTAGGCTGCTAGCGAGCAAGATCTCAGATCTACACAGTTAACTTCGCGACAATGAACACGGTTTTGCAGTAAGCGGTTTGCACAGCATCATATTGAAACTAATGACGACATCTGACCCATAAACGCACTTCGATTTACAGACAAAAATACAGTTTTATCACAGTAACCGCATTCTGCGCACAAATTACTTTCAACCGTTTAACCATCCATGATATGATAGAACACAGAATATTTAAGGGGGATTCAGCATGGAAGTCCATGATGTGGAATTAGTAATGAGCGCCGTTGATCCAAAACAGTATCCAACGACCGGTGAACCGGAAATTGCGTTGGTGGGGCGTTCCAACGTTGGCAAGTCATCACTGACCAACGTGTTGATCAATCGAAACAGTTATGCGCACACGTCAAGTCAGCCTGGGAAGACACAGACACTTAATTTTTATCATGTGGAATCGCAATTATACTTCGTTGATGTGCCGGGCTACGGGTATGCTAAGGCGTCGCGCACGGACCGTGAAAAGTGGGGTCAAATGATCGAGACCTACCTCACGCAGCGTGAACAGTTGCGCGGTGTTGTCTCTTTGGTGGATGGTCGGCACGCGCCAACTAAGGATGATCAGCAAATGTATACCTGGTTGGCCTACTACGACATTCCAACGCTGGTCGTGGCCACTAAGTTGGATAAAATTCCACGTGGTAAGTGGAACAAACAATTGAGTGTGATCAAAAAGACCTTGGAACTAAAGCCCGAGGATGCACTGCTGCCATTTTCGGCGCAAACAAAGATGGGTAAGGATGAAGTTTGGGATTGGATCGAGACACAAGCATTTGGAGGCAAATAGCATGAATTTTAACGATTACCAGCAGGCAGCTAATCGAACGCTGTACGGTAGTGAACAAGTGTTAACGAACTGTGCGCTGGGGCTCTCAAGTGAGACCGGTGAAGTCGTGGATCTGGTTAAGCAGTATACGTTTCAGGGCAAAGATCTCGACCGTGATACCCTGACAAAAGAAATGGGCGATGTCCTTTGGTACCTGTCGCAAGTTGCTGAATGGGCGAATATTCCGTTTGACGACGTTGCCAAAGATAACATTGAACGGCTTAATGAACGCTATCCAAATGGCTATCAAAACCAACCAGAATCATAATTTGATTTCCTATGATTACAGTATTGATGACGGTTTCAGAAAATGACGAGAATCCGTTAAAATAAGAGCGACTTAAGATCAATTTTTATGTGATTTTAAGTCGTTTTTGTGTATATTATTACAGAAATTCTAATTTTATTACTTGTTTTCATGATGAATATCGAGAAAAAATATGTATATAAAACGTGAATATCGTCTTTTTTGTGTATAAACCATAAAAAAGGTTGTAATTCTTGAATAAAGGTGTTAACCTCTAATTTATTAAGTTGAAATTAAGAAATGAGAGGGATAATCATATGACAGAAAACCAAAAAGTAGTATTAGCATATTCCGGAGGCTTAGATACCTCAGTAGCCATTCCTTGGCTCAAAGATAAGGGTTATGACGTTATCGCCTGCTGCATTAACGTGGGTGAAGGCAAGGATTTAGATTTCATTAAGGAAAAGGCCTTACAAGTTGGTGCCGTAAAAGCCTACGTCATCGACGCTCTAGATGAATTCGCCGAAGATTACGCCTTGGTTGCTTTACAGGGCCACACATTTTACGAGGGTGAATACCCATTAATTTCAGCATTATCCCGTCCACTAATCAGTAAAAAGCTTGTTGAAGTTGCGCAACAAGAAAATGCTACCGCCGTTGCCCATGGTTGCACTGGCAAAGGGAACGACCAAGTCCGGTTTGAGGTTGCAATTCACGCACTCAACCCAGCCTTGGAAGTTCTAAGCCCAGTTCGTGACTGGCACTGGTCTCGTGAAGAAGAAATCAACTACGCAAAGGAACACAACATTCCAATTCCAATTGATTTGGACTCACCATACTCCATCGACGCTAACATTTGGGGCCGGGCTAACGAAGCCGGCGTGCTGGAAGATCCATGGGTCTCTGCACCAGAGGACGCTTATGCGTTGACCAACCCGATCGATAAGACACCTGATACACCAACGGATATCGAAATCACTTTTGTTAAGGGTGTGCCAACCAAGTTGGACGGCGAGTCGATGAAGCTTGCTGACCTGATTCAAAAACTGAACAAAATTGCCGGCGAGCACGGTATCGGCCGGATCGACCACATTGAAAACCGGTTAGTCGGTATCAAGTCTCGTGAAGTTTACGAAGCACCGGCCGCAACCGTTTTGATGAAGGCCCACAAACAACTTGAAGACTTGACTTTCGAACGTGACCTGGCCCACTTTAAGCCAGTCATCGAAAACAAGTTGAGCGAAATGATTTACAACGCGTTATGGTTCTCACCGCTGATGGGTGCTTTACAATCATTCCTGCAAACCACGCAAGAAGTTGTTAACGGTGTTATCAAAGTTGAATTATTCAAGGGTAACGTCATCACCTTAGGCCGGAAGTCAGAAAACTCATTGTACGACAAGAATCTGGCAACGTACACGGCTTCTGATTCCTTTGACCAAATCGCAGCCAAGGGCTTTATCAAACTTTGGGGCCTGCCAACGCAAGTTTATTCACAAGTGAAGATGAAGAACCAACAATCTGCTTTTGTGAACGCCGTGACTCAGAACTCCAAGAGTAAGGTCAAGGTTGCTGTAAAGTCAGAAAAGAAGGCAGAATCAGAAAAAACGGGGGCTAAATAATGAGTACCAAAAAGCTATGGGGCGGTCGTTTTCAGGAACAGGCTGCCGCTTGGGTCGATGCTTTTGGTGCCTCCATTTCCTTTGATCAACTGATGGCTGAAGAGGACATCGAGGGCTCATTAGCTCACGTCAAGATGTTAAAGGCCACTGGAATTCTGAATGCTGATGACAGTGATCAGATTATTGCTGGGCTGGAAGGGATTCAAACAGATCTAGAAGCCGGCAAGCTGAACTTTACCGTTGAAAACGAAGATATCCATATGAATATCGAAGCCATCTTAACGGACCGGATCGGTGCCGTTGCTGGAAAATTGCACACTGGCCGGTCACGGAATGACCAGGTGGCAACCGATTTTCATTTGTATTTGAAGAAACGGTTACCCAAGATCATTGACGAATTAACCACGATTCAAAAAACATTGGTCAAGATGGCCTCAGAAAACGTCGAGACCATTATGCCAGGGTACACGCATTTACAACACGCACAACCCATCTCATATGGGCATTATCTGATGGCGTACTACCAAATGTTTAAACGTGATAAGGAACGGTTTACGTTTAACGAACAGCACACCGACATTTCACCGCTGGGCGCCGCTGCCCTTGCTGGGACCACGTTCCCAATCGACCGGCAGATGACGGCTAAGACTTTGGGCTTCTCCCACGTGTATGCTAATTCGCTGGATGCTGTTTCTGACCGGGACTTCGCGCTGGAATTTTTAAGCAACAGCTCGATCATGATGATGCATCTGTCACGGTTCTGTGAAGAACTCAGTATGTGGGTCAGCCACGAGTTCCAGTATTTGGAGCTCAGTGACGCCTATACGACTGGCAGTTCAATCATGCCGCAGAAAAAGAACCCGGACATGGCTGAACTGATTCGTGGCAAGAGCGGCCGCGTTTACGGTCATTTAATGGGCCTCTTAGCCACGATGAAGTCATTGCCGCTTGCGTACAATAAGGACCTTCAAGAGGACAAGGAAGGCGTGTTTGACACGGTTAAGACGCTTTTACCAGCCCTGCGTGTCTTTAACGGGATGATTTCAACACTGACCGTTAAGAAGGATAATATGCAGCACGCGACCGAAAACGACTTTTCTAACGCAACTGAACTGGCTGATTATTTGGCAGCCAAGGGGGTACCGTTCAGAGAAGCGCACGGCATCGTGGGTCAGCTTGTTTTGAAGGGGATTCAAACTCATCAGAACCTGCAGGATATGTCCCTGGAAGACTTAAAGAAGGCCTCACCAGCCATCGAAGCAGATGTGTACAATGATTTGAAGTCGGAAGTGGCCGTTGAGCGCCGGCATTCCGAAGGCGGCACTGGTTTTGACCAGGTTCGGCATCAGATTGAAGTTGCGAAACAAGAATTGAATCTGTAACACTAAAACGAATGCAATAAACCGGTCAAAGACTGGGACAGAAACGGCCTGTTTTATAGAATCCAAATTTGGGTTTTGTAAAACAGGCCGTTTCTTTGCTAATCTTTGGTTGGTGTCGTTCGGTTCCGCGCGCTTTGTGTTGGAGTCTGCATAGTAGTCAATTGGACAACGGTGGGGTATTCTGGGCTTATACGGGGGTGATTCGGTTGAATAAAGGGCGTTTAGAGGCATTCACGGATGCTGTTTTAGCAATTATTTTAACGATTATGATCCTAGAATTTAAGGTACCGGAGTCGTTTCAGTTATCGGCGATGGTTGATCAGTTGCCATATTTGATTTCATATGCCATCGGGTACTTATTCATTGGGACGGCTTGGTACAACCATCATTACATGTTTACCCAGACCAAACACATCACACAACGGATATACTGGGCAAACAATTTTTGGATGTTTACAACTTCCTTCTTGCCCGTAGCGACGGCCTGGGTCGGTCGCGGTTTGAATGAACAAGGACCGGAGATTTTTTACTTTATCGTCTATCTGGCATGGAGTTTTGCCTATGCTTGGTTGTCGCGGGTGCTGATCGTTGCCAATCGGGAGTCAGGGCACGAACAAGTTGCTGAGAACATTAGTCATATGCTGATTTATCGGTATCTGAGCAATTGGAAGATCTTTGTTGTGCAAACTGCTGTGGTGGTCGTTATTTTGATTTACGTGCCAGCGTTGCAGATGGTGGTCGTCACACTTCAAATTTTACTGGTGGGGATGCGGTTTAATCCAGATAGCGACAAGTTGGACGAATAGGGAACAGAACGGTTTGTCACTGTATTTTTTGGCGCACTAGCGGCACTGTATTTGAATTGAATAGACATAGACAGGCGCACAAAAGACCCCAAAGACAAGAATCTCGTTTGAGATTACTGTCTTTGGGGCCTTTTGTGTTTGTCTTTAGACGTTGTCCCACAACTGTTACTTGTGGTAACTCCGCTTTTCTTTAATTAAATCTTTAGCTGTCTTAGTTGTATCTTTTTGTTCATCGCGCTTCAGGAACTTATCACGCTTGTCGTCTTTTAGATCCATTTCGGCAAATTTACCGAACATGGAGTCGAGATTATCTTGTCGTTTTACCTTAAGACCCATGGTTGATGCCTCCTTACTTTGGACTATATCTTAGCAGAAAATCGGCCATTTGTCATTTTTTGCGGTTTCTCATAATTGAATATTGTGATGATATTGAATAAAAAAGCGGTTACATCAAGAATATGTGTATAAAAAAGTCTTTTTCTTAAATTTTATTGCATAAAGAATGTGAATGGTGTATTGTTAGAAGTATCAAAAATTAGAGGATACAAATTTAGAGAGGAAGTTCGCGGATGACCATTAAGGGGAAACATGTGTTGCAAGCAGTGCTTGCATTATGCTTATCGCTATTATTCTTTGTCAGTTTCAGTAACGTGACGACCAACGACCAAACAGCTTACGCGGCTGATAATTCTTTACAGAAAGTTAAGGAGAAGGGCACTCTGGTGGTGGCAACTTCACCTGATTATCCACCGTATGAATTCCAGACCACGAAAAATGGGAACAGCAAAATTGTTGGGATGGACATGTCTGTTGCCAAGAAAGTTGCTAAGGGCTTAGGCGTCAAGCTTGTTGTCAAAAGTATGAGTTTTGACTCATTGCTGGTTGCGATTGAAACGGGCAAGGCCGACGTTGCTATCGGGGGTATCAACCCAACCGCTAAACGTCGTCAATCCGTTGACTTTACCCATATTTATTACTCAGGTGGTCAAAGTTTTCTGGTCAATAAGGCTGAAAAGTTAAAGTATTCCAGTCGGGCCAAATTAAAGAACCAAAAGGTCGGCGCCCAGACGGGGACCTTGCAGTATGATTTAGCAAAGCAACGGATTCCCGGTGTCACGGTCAAGGGGATGGATAAAAACACCGACCTCGTTTTAGCATTAAAGACCCACAAGGTTGCCGCAGTTGGGATGGAAACACCTACTGCAAAGGCCTATGTTGAAAACGATTCTAGCCTAGCCATGATTCCTTCAGGGTATAAGCTGAACAAGAACGACGTTGGTGCAGCGATTGCCGCGCCTAAGGGCTCAACGGCCCTGATCAACGCCATGAATAAGAGTGTTGATCAAATTAAGAAACAGAACTTGACTGACGGTTACTTAAAGACTGCCGGTACGTACATGAAGACCAACACAAACAACACCAGCATGTTCCACTACTGGAAGTACTTCGCAAAAGGGGTCGAATACACCATGATTATTTCCGCTATTTCAGTTGTCTTCGGGGTTCTGCTTGGGACCTTGTTAGCACTGATGCGGTTCAGCCACAACAAGCTGGTTCATGCGATTGCCGTTGCCTACATTGAATTTGTTCGTGGCACACCGTTGATGGTTCAAGTGATGTTCGTTTACTTCGGGATCGGGATCATTGTTAACCTGCCGGCTCTGTTATCAGGTATCATCGCGGTTTCCTTGAACAGTGGCGCGTACGTCGCGGAAATCATTCGTGGCGGGATCGATTCCGTTGCGAAGGGGCAAACCGAAGCTTCACAAAGTCTTGGGTTGAACAGAACTGATACCATGCGGTACGTGGTCATGCCACAAGCTTTGAAGAACATCTGGCCAGCGTTAGGGAACGAATTCATTTCCCTGATCAAGGAAAGTTCAATCGTCTCCATCATTGGGGTCACCGATCTGATCTACCAGTTGAACATTGTTAGAGCTGACACCTACCGTGGTGTTATGCCAGTCTTCATCGCGATGATCCTGTACTTCATCATGACCTTTATTTTAACCAGAATTCTGAACCACTACGAAGGGAAGATGAACCATGCAAAGTAGCAAACCAATTATTGAAGTTAAAAACCTAGAAAAAAAGTATGATTCAGCCGATGTCTTAAAGGATATCGACGGCGTCGTTAACCAGGGCCAAGTGATTTGTGTGATCGGACCTTCCGGGGCTGGGAAAAGTACCTTTTTGCGGTGCTTGAACCTGTTGGAAAAACCAACGTCTGGTACGGTGCTGTTCGAGGGGATGGACCTGGGGTCGTTAAAAATCAACGAGTTGACGACCTTACGTGAGCGGATGGGGATGGTGTTCCAAAGTTTCAACCTATTCCCAAACATGACCGTTATCGAAAACTTGAAACTGGCTCCGGTTCGGGTCAAGCACATGAGTGATGAAGAAGCCACCAAGAAGGCCAAGGAATTGTTGGACCGGGTCGGCTTATCCGAAAAGGCTGACGTTTATCCAAGCAGCTTGTCTGGTGGGCAGCAACAACGTGTTGCCATTGCACGGGCGTTAGCGATGGATCCTGAAGTCATGCTGTTTGACGAACCCACCAGTGCCCTGGATCCTGAAATGGTCGGTGAAGTGCTGGCCGTTATGAAGGAACTGGCAGACGAAGGTATGACCATGGTCGTCGTGACCCATGAAATGGGCTTTGCCCGTGAAGTGGCTGATGAGGTGTGGTTCATGGCTGATGGTTACATTCTGGAAAAGAACGAGCCGAATGAATTGTTCAACAACCCGCAAAACGACCGGGCAAAGGACTTTATTGGTAAAATCATTAACGCTTAGCGCAGAAACAATTATTTGAGACAGTAATGCATTAAACAACTCTGGCAGACTTTTCCGAATCTGGAATTTTTGCCAGAGTTGTTTTTTGCAATCAAGTTTGTCGTGTTTTGCATTTTGCTGTCATTGTTGCTTAATAGATAAGGGTTAAGAAGGGCGCTTTGTTTCACCGGGTGAACGTACGGCTGCCCCAGAGGCAGCGCCGCAATCATCATGGTCAGATAATGGCCTCAGTGACAAAGAAGAATCGAGCGACGGCTGGTCAGCATTAGTCTCATTATCGTGTCACTGTATTCATGACTGCGCTGTCTCAAAGGGTGGCACACAACGGCACGAGCATCTGAATCTGGTTCACTTCGTCATCACATCCTAATCCGTTGAACCAAACACGCATTCGCGCTATAATGAGTGTTCTGAACAATTGCGATATTGAGCGCATCAAGTGATAAAGGAGGGCGTGCATTGGCATCTGAATATTTAGAGCATAAGCTGGCATTACTGCCTGATCTGCCGGGAATCTACATGATGAAAAACATCAACGGGCACATCATCTATGTCGGTAAAGCCAAAAACCTTAAGAACCGGGTCCGCTCGTATTTTAAGAGCAGCCACGAAGGCAAAACGGCCCGGTTAGTGTCTGAAATTGCGGATTTTGAGACCATCATCGTTTCCAATGATAAGGAAGCCTTCCTGTTGGAAATTACGATGATTCAAAAGCATCAGCCGCATTACAATATTAAATTAAAACAGGGGACTGGGTACCCCTACATTAAAATTACCAATGAGCGGGATCCAGAGACAAAAATTGTCAGTCAGGTGCGAAAGGACGGCGGGTACTACTTCGGTCCCTATCCCAACGTTTACGCGGCTGAAGAGACCCTGCACTTTCTTCAAAAAGTTTACCCATTACGGCGCTGCAATGGCTTTCAGCACCGGCCGTGCCTGTACTACCACATGGGGCAATGCTTAGGTGCCTGCTTTAAAGAAGTGCCAGAAGAGGAATATGCAAAACAGATTGACCGAATCAAGTCGTTCCTGAATGGCAACGTTGCGGAAGTCAAACGGCATTTAAATGGTCAGATGAAAACTGCTTCAGACAAATTGGAATTTGAACGGGCGGCTGACATTCGTGACCAAATGCACTACATTGAAGTGACGGTCGAAAAACAGAAGATCATCTCAACGGATAAGACCCCACGGGATATTTTTAACTTTTACCTTGATAAGGGCTGGTTGTCGGTGCAGATCTTCTTTATTCGCCAGACACGCTTGATCAAACGTGAGAAGCGTTTGTTCCCAATCGTGGACGATGCGGTTTCAGAAATGAGCAGTTTTATTACCCAGTTTTATAACCGGCGCAATAGCGTGCTGCCAAAGGAAATTCTAGTCCCAGAGGAGATGCCTAAGGATGTCTTGAGCAACGTCCTCGGCGTACCATTTAGAACACCGCAACGGGGTGAAAAACGCGCTTTACTGGACATGGCCGGTAAAAATGCCCGTTTGGTTTTGGAAGAAAAATTCCGGTTACTGGAGCTGGATGAGCAAAAAACGACTGGTGCCATGAAGGAAATTACCGATGCGCTTGGGATTCGGCCGGGGCATAAGATCGAGGCCTTTGATCATTCGCATATTCAAGGTGCCGACCTTGTGTCAGCCATGGTGGTCTTTGTGGATGGCCAACCGAATAAAAAACTCTACCGGAAATATAAACTTAAAACCGTTGACCACGCGGATGAAGCTGCCAGCACCAGAGAAGTGATTCGGCGGCGCTACAGCCGGGTGCTCAAAGAACATACTGAATTACCTGATCTGATCTTGATGGATGGCGGTGACATTCAGTTAGACGCAGCCCGGGACGTTTTGGAAAATGAACTGGGGTTGAGTGTGCCGGTTGCTGCCATGGTCAAAAACGATAAACATAAGACGGCCGACTTACTGTCAGAGGTCAACGACACGCCGATGCACCTTGATCCAAAATCGCAGGGCTTTTATTTGCTGCAACGGATTCAAGACGAAGTTCACCGGTTTGCAATCACCTTCCACAGACAGGTGCATACGAAGCATTCCTTAAGCTCGCGGCTGGACGACATTCCAGGTGTTGGGCCAAAGACGCGGACAAAGCTGTTACGAAAATTTGGGTCGCTGCCTAAGATTGCTGAAGCTGACCCGGAAGAGTTGCTGAAACTCGGTATTTCACACACGGTGGTTGATACGATCAAACTAACCTTGGCAAAAGATGCCACTGAAAAGGCTGAAAATTAGTTTTTTCCCATTTTCAGGAAAAATATGCCAATTTATATGGTAATTTTGTTGGATTCATTAGATAATGGCACAGGCAAGGTAACTGAGTATAGAAGAGTTATGGAGAAAAATATATGTTTGTAGATCAAGTAACGATTAATTTAAAAGCAGGAAACGGCGGCAACGGCATGGTTGCGTTCCGGCGTGAAAAGTATGAGCCAAACGGCGGACCTGCCGGTGGCGATGGTGGCCGAGGCGGCAGTGTGATCTTTCGGGTCAACACCGGCTTGCGGACGCTGATGGATTTTCGGTATAACCAAAAATTCAAAGCCGATAGCGGTCAGAATGGCGGCATTAAAGGTATGACCGGCCGTGGTGCTGAGGACAAGATCGTCATCGTGCCGCAGGGTACCACGATCATTGATGATGAGACCAACACGGTAATTGCCGATCTGGTTGAACCAAATGATGAGATTGTTGCCGTTCAAGGTGGTCGCGGAGGCCGTGGAAATGTGCATTTCGCTACGCCGAAGAACCCGGCACCGGAATTAGCTGAAAATGGTGAACCTGGTCAGGAACGTCGCGTCCGGTTGGAACTGAAACTATTGGCGGATGTCGGCTTAATCGGGTTCCCATCAGCTGGGAAATCAACGCTGCTGTCGGTCATTACGGATGCCAAACCTAAAATCGGCGATTACCACTTTACAACGCTATCGCCTAATCTTGGGATGGTGCGTATCGATGTCGACCACGATTTCGCGGTAGCGGATCTGCCAGGGTTGATCGAAGGCGCGGCGGACGGCGTTGGTTTGGGAACAGAATTTCTGCGCCATATCGAACGGACGCGGGTCCTTCTGCACGTCATTGATGTGGGCGGTTATGAACAACGCGACCCATACGAAGATTTTTTGAAGATCAATGAAGAATTAAAGAAGTATGATCCGGCATTACTGGATCGGCCGCAAATCGTAGTTGCTACTAAGATGGACTTGCCGGACGCCAAGGAAAACCTTGCCGACCTTAAAGCCAAATTAGCAGATGACCACACGTTGCCAAACACGCCAATTATTATGGCCATCTCAAGTGTGACGCACGATGGTTTGAAACCATTGATCGCAAAAACAGCTGAAATTCTTGATCACACACCAGCCTTCCCAGTGAAGGGCCTGGATGATCTTGATGAAGCCCTTGATCTGCCAACGACACCAGACAGTGACTTTACCATCGAACAAGATGAAGATGGGACTTGGGTTCTGAGTGGTGAAAAATTGGAACGGCTCTTTAAGATGACCAACATGGATCACGAAGAAAGCACGTTGCGGTTCGCCCGTCAATTGCGCGGTATGGGTGTTGATGATGCCTTGCGCGAAAAGGGTGCTAAGAATGGGGATCTCGTTCAAATTGACGACTTTACCTTTGAATTCGTTGAATAGACAGTACTTTCAATGAATATTGATTAGGTTGTGGTTAAAGGAGAACGGGGGAGAATCATGCAACAACAAAGTGGGAGCAAGCGGTTGAAACACAGCCGCTACATCTCAGGGTTTGATGGTATTAGAACAATTGCCGTGATCGGCGTGATCGTTTATCACTTACTGCCTTACAGCCTAACGGGCGGTTATCTGGGTGTGCCGATCTTTTTCGTTGTTTCAGGATATTTAATTACGGACTTGCTATTACAGGAGTACGAGCAAAATGGGCGAATCGATATCTGGGCCTTTTATGGGCGCCGGATGAAACGGTTATACCCAGCATTAGTTACAATGGTTTTGACCACGGCGGCGTATATTACGCTGTTTCAGCGGTCATTATTCGTTAGTTTAAAATCAATTATTTGGACGAACCTGCTTTACGTCTATAACTGGTGGGAAATTGGTCACGGGCAATCATACTTTGACCGATTTAACGGTGAATCGCCGTTTACCCACCTTTGGTCGCTATCGATCGAAGGTCAATTTTATCTGTTTTGGCCACTGATCTTGGTCGTCCTGCTGTACGTCTTTCATCAACGAAAAACGATTTTCTATCTGGTGATGGGCTTGGCGGTCATTTCTGCCTTTGCGATGGCGGTCTTATACGATCCTGCAAACACCAATCGAGTGTATTATGGGACCGATACGCGGATGTTTGCAATTCTGCTCGGAGTTGGGTTGGCTTTTATGTGGCCCGCTACCAAGCTGAAGACGGATCTGCCGGATAAGGCGCGTCACGCACTAAATGCGGCGGGTATTGCGAGTCTGTTGCTGATTATTTTGCTATTCTTTAAACTATCAGGTGAGAGCGGTTTTACTTACCGCGGCGGGATGTTTTTATTCACCCTCCTATCGACAGTTCTGGTTGCAACAGTGGCGCACCCAGCAGGGGTAATGAATCAAGTACTGACGAACCGGCTGTTTGACTGGGTCGGTAAACGCAGTTACGGCATTTACCTCTATCAATTTCCAATCATGATCTTTTATGAGGCCAAGGTCACAAACATTGCGGCACATCCGCTGATGAACGCCTTGATCGAAACGGTATTGATCCTGGTTGTCAGCGATTTGTCCTACCGGTACTTGGAATCACCGACAAGGCACTACCATTACCGTCAGCTGCCGCAGTTGATCAAGGCTTGTGCCCAGCGTAATTCTCGGTACGGGTGGCGGCGTTGGCTGGCAGTACCGGCGGGCTTGATCACAGTGATTGCCCTCTATGGTGCAGCCTCTTCGCCAACGCATTTAGCCGCCAGCCAAACGACGCTGCAAGACCATATTCAACGCAACCAAAAAACGGCGACGAAGGATAATCAGACCGTGCTGTCCAAGCAGAAAAAGGCTCAAAAAAAGGTGGCAGCAAGCAAGTATCAAAACGTTAAGCTGACGAACAAACAGCAAACCGTTGCGAAGACCTATGATCTGACGAAGCAGCAGTTGCTGACCGCTAAGGACATGCCGGTGACGGCGATTGGCGACTCAGTAATGGTCGATGTGTCGACCGACCTGCGACAAGTCTTTCCAAACACGTACGTGATGGCTAAAGTCGGGCGTCAAGTCTGGCAGGCGCCCTCTGAGATCCATGGGTTGGAAGCTAAGGGCGCGTTATCACATAACGTGCTGATCAACTTGGGGACAAACGGTCCGATGACAACGCAGCAAATTAACAATGTCATTCAGGCCATTGGTCCGAAACGGCATATATACTGGGTCACAACACACGTGCCGACCCGTAACTGGGAGACTCAGACAAACACAACGATCAATCAAGCCAGCAAGCGGTTCTCAAACGTGACCGTTATCGATTGGCACGGGCTAAGTGCCGACCACAAGTCGTGGTTCTATAACGACAACGTTCACCCGAACCCGACTGGGAACAAGTATTTTACGGCGCTAGTTGCGAAGCATTTAACGCAGGAAAGTTCTTAGGTGAGTATAGGTCATCAACAGGGTGCTTACGCATTCTGTCATAAAAAGGTTCAGCTTACCATCCGAATAAGACGGTAAGCTGAACCTTTTTGGTTGTGATCGAAATATTTGATCGCTATCTTAACGTGACGGTGAGCGTTTTTGGTGCTGAAGCCCGTTTTGCACCAGATGCTGAAAAACTGCCGGAGAAGTGAATGGCCAGTTTTGAAACGGTTGTATCAGCTGTTCCAGTTAAAATCATGGCGTGGAAGGTTCTGGTCTGGTGGGCTTGGATGGTTTGCCCGGCGCTGCTGTCACTGAGGCCACTGGCGCCTGATGCCGTATTTGTGCCGTTAAAGACTACCTTATTGATGCCATCTGTCCGAACAGCCTGATCCAACTGATTGCTGATCTTAAAATTCAGTTGAATGGTCTGGTACGGATTTGGAATCGTGGCAATGTTAAATGCCTGTTCCGCCATTTGTTTGGCTTGCTTGGTTTTCGCGTTGTTTGTAATCACCTTGGTGCTGACCATTTGGTAGGTTAAGCCAGTACTGGTCGTTTTTCGATTGGTAGCCTGTTTTTTCTTTAAAGTTAGTTTAGTGCCTGCTTTGTCGTAAGAAAACTCACCCGGAATCGTTAGCAGTCCAGATTTCACGTAGGTGCTCTTTTGTTTTTCGCTAGCCGGGACCTGATAGTTTTTCATCGTAGCGGCGGTCGTGTTAGACGAAGAAGACGCACTTGCTGCTGACTCAGCTTTTTTAACTGACGATTGACTTGATTCAGTTGTCTGTGAGCTTGACGATGTTGCGTGAGACTTTGTGCTGGTTTGTTGACACCCCACCAGGACTAAGGCTAAGACCGCTAGTCCGGCGACCCAAAATTGATTGCGATGTTTCATTGCCCAATTCCCCCTTATTTAAATAACAGCCACTGCTGACTATGACGGAACCCATACAGTCGCTGCCCCTCATAAAACAGGGTCGGCTGTCCCTTGAGTTCCCGTGTTTGACGGTTCAGTCCGTGAATGTTCAACACTGGCTGGTCAGGCTCTGCCCGGAGATGCAGACCTAAATGATCCAGTTTGATGCCCGTTATCGGAATGAGCGGATCCTGGTCGATTGCAATGCGCAATGTCGGGTCAAAATGGCCAGTCAGGATCTTTAATTCAATTAAGTTCATGCCAGTCTCCTCAGTTGTGCAGTAAGTGGTGTATCATCTAAGTCCATTATACCGTACTTTGACCGAACCACCAGACCGTGCACTCTTCGAACCTTGGTAAAGATTGCTGAGTTTATCGACGTTATTTCACAAAAAACGGGTCCGCATATGCTACAATTGTAAGGTTGAGGTGAACGATGAGACTTGACCGTAGCAAGCCCATTGCGTAACTGATCACCTTTTAGCTGCGGACTTATCTTTAGAAGAGGACGACTTAAATGCAAATAGAATTTTTAGGAACGGGTGCTGGCTCCCCGGGAAAATTTAGAAACGTTAGCAGCCTGGCACTCCGTCTGCTTGAAGAACGGAATTCAATCTGGTTATTTGACGCAGGTGAAGGGACACAACATCAAATTTTGCGAACCACGATTCGCCCGCGAAAAATTGATAAAATATTTATTACCCACTTGCACGGCGACCATATTTTCGGGCTGCCGGGCCTGTTAAGCAGCCGTTCGTTTCAAGGTGGCAATGAAAAACTGACCATCTATGGACCAAAGGGAATTCGCAACTTTGTGCTGACGAGCTTAAAGGTCTCCGAAACTAAATTGTCCTACTATATCGAATTCGTTGAGATTGAAGAAGAGGGCGAAATCTATCGCGATGACAAGTTCACCGTTTATGCGCGTAAACTTGACCATAAAATTGAGTGTTTCGGCTATCGTGTTGAAGAACATGACCATCAAGGTGAATTGATGGTCGATAAGCTGCGTGAAGACCAGATTCCATCAGGTCCCGTTTATGGCCAGTTAAAGGCGGGCAAGACAGTCACGCTGCCGGATGGACGCGTCATTAACGGTCAGGATTACATTGGCCACGCGCAAAAGGGCCGGATCATCACGATTCTGGGAGATACGCGGCGAACCCCTAACAGCAGCGTCTTGGCTGAAAATGCCGATGTGCTGGTTCACGAAAGCACATTTGCGAAGGATGAAGCGAATCTTGCTCATAATTACTACCATTCAACAAATATGCAGGCGGCCAAAATCGCCCGCGACAGCCACGTTGGCCGTTTGTTGTTGAATCATATTTCGGCCCGGTACACCGGTAAGATGGCGCTTGAGCTTGAAAAACAAGCGAAGTCGATTTTTCCACGGACAAAAGTGGTCAAGGATTTTGATTTAATTGATATTCCGTTTGATAAGGACCGACAAACAGACTAGGGGGATGATGCGGTTGAAACGTCAAGGACAGCTTATTTTGGGCATTATCTTGATTATTATCATTGCAGTATTTTCCATTTTGAACGTGACACCGGTACCAATCAATTTTGGGGTTGTGACCGTTCGCTGGCCACTGGTGATTGTCTTGCTGGGCGCGGTATTTATTGGTGCGTTACTGATGTTTCTATTAACGACTGTGAATCACTTTCAAAAGCGCCGACAAGATAAACAACAGGGGGAAGCGCCGGCTTCAAAATTGGAACCGGAAACCGTTAAACAACATAACCGCCGGATTACCGGAGCGGTGGCTGAACAAACAAAAACGACTCAACCTACGCATGAACAAAAGGAAAAGGATGACGACCAGTGATCGATTCGCACTATGATTGGCAGGTTAAACACGTTGACCAGCCGGCAGCAGCTGCGCAGGAAGCAGCTGAACAATTGAAGATTGACCCGATGATCGCGCAAATTTTGATCAACCGGGGGTACGACACGACCGAAAAGATGCAGACGTTTTTAACGCCCGATTTGAGTCAGTTGCATGACCCGCTCACTATGCATGACATGCAGAAGGGTGTTGAACGGATTCAAGCCGCCATTATGAACGCTGAAAAGGTGACCATCTACGGTGATTACGATGCGGACGGCGTGACCAGCACGGCCATTATGTACGAGACGCTCGACCAGTTAGGGGCCAACGTGGACTACTTTATTCCGAATCGGTTTGTCGACGGTTATGGGCCAAATACGGTCGCTTTTGAACGCTTGATTGAGGGCGGGACAAAACTCATTGTGACGGTCGATAACGGGGTCTCTGGTCATGATGCCATTGCTCGAGCAAACGAACTCGGCTGTGATGTGGTGGTCACGGATCATCATGAACTGCCTGAAGAATTGCCAGATGCCGCGGCCGTTATCCACCCGCGTCACCCGGACGGCAACTATCCGTTTGGCGGCTTATCCGGTGCTGGGGTTGCTTTTAAAGTCGCCACAGTCTTGCTAGAAGAGGTTCCTCAGGAGTTATTGGATCTGGCAGCCATCGGGACAGTAGCCGATTTGGTACCGCTGGTTGATGAAAACCGAGTTCTTGTTTCACTTGGGTTGCAAATCTTGGCGCAAACGGATCGACTAGGTCTTGTGAACCTGATGCAGGGTGTGGGAATCGATCCCAGCCGGTTGACGGAACAATCCATTGGGTTTGGAATCGCCCCTAGGTTGAACGCCCTGGGACGGTTAGATGACGCGGCACCAGCAGTGGAATTATTGACTACTTTGGACGATCAGCGTGCCAGTGAACTTGCACAGTTGACCGAAAAACAAAATAAATATCGTCAACAACTCGTTGCTGACATTAGTGAGACGGCCTTAACTCAGGCACAAGATGCTGCGCACAGCGCCCATCCGGCACTCGTCATCACTGGTGAACACTGGCACGAAGGGGTGCTTGGTATTGTTGCTAGCAAGGTTGTTGAAGCCACAGGCAAACCGACCGTTGTTCTGAACGTAAATGCGGAGAATAATACTGCAAAGGGCTCCGGTAGAAGCGTTGCCGGTTTTAATTTGTTCGAGGCTTTTGATGGCCACCGTGATTTGATGGTTGCCTTTGGCGGGCATGCAGGAGCTGTCGGGATGACCGCTAAAGCGGACCATTTGTCTGACCTGCAGGCTGCTTTCGATGACGGTGCAGTTACCCAGCATCTCACGGATCAGCCAAAGATTCAGCTGAACGTTGCCGCAAATTTGACTGCAGATAAGGTTACATTACCGCTGTACGAACAGTTGCAGCGGTTAGCACCGTTTGGGACGGATAATCCAGTGCCTTTGTTTGCGTTTGATCCCGATGAATTGCAGAATGTGAAAGCAATCGGAGCGGATGGCAAGCACCTGAAATTTCGAGTGGCGGACAATGGTCAAAGCGTTGATGCGATTGATTTTGGCCAGGGCGCACTGGCACCGGTTCTGGCAAGTGCACCGGATCAGGTCAAACTCCTGGCACAAATCGATATTAATGTTTGGCAGGGCCGGACGAACATGCAGCTGATGGTTAAAGATATTGCTGTGAGCGGTATGGTTGTTGAGGATAAGCGGACGCAGCAGCTCCACAAAACAATGTTCAGCGAGGCCGGGACTTACGTCTTTTTCAATCAGCGCTTGTACGCGCAACTCCGAACGCAATTACCGCCAACAGCTGTAAGTATCGTAGTTACAGCTGGCCAAGAAATTTCTGATCAAAAAATCGACACGCTTTTTCTGGTGGACTGTCCGGCCTCAATCGCTGATTTACAGCGGGTTTTAAGCCATTTGACGGCTGACAGAATCGTCGCATACTTTTATTTGAAGCAAAGTCATTACCTTTTAGGGATGCCAGAACGCGCACAATATGCTAAACTATTTAGGTTCGTTCAAACGCATCAAAACGTGGATGTTGGCCACCGGCTAGCTGAATTAGCCGCCTATCTCAAAATCGACGCCAGCCAACTCGTTTTGATGCTCAAGATTTTTACTGAACTGCACTTTGCAACCATCGCAAAAGGGGTCCTGAACCCAGTTGCACAGCCGACAAGTCAAAAAATCGAGACGGCACCGAGTTATCAATCCCGTCAAACACAGATTGAAACCGAAAAACAGCTACTGTACAGTGAGACAGCGGCGTTAAAACAACTGTTGTCCAGCTTTATGGCCGATTAATAAAGGAGTTTTTCAAATGGCAATTGATTTAACTGATTACATCGCAACCGTTCCCGACTATCCAGAACCCGGCGTCATGTTCCGGGATATTTCACCACTCATGGCTGACGGTGAAGCTTACCGTTACGCCACGGACCAACTGGTGGATTACGCCCGCGGCAAGAACGTTGAAATGATCGTGGGTCCAGAAGCCCGCGGATTCATTGTGGGCTGCCCAGTCGCATACGAACTTGGCGTTGGCTTTGCGCCAGCTCGTAAGGAGGGGAAACTACCCCGAGAGACGGTTAAAGCAACTTACAGTCTCGAATATGGGACAAGTGCGCTTTATCTGCACAAAGATGCAATCAAGCCGGGCCAACGGGTCTTAGTGACTGATGACCTGTTAGCAACTGGCGGCACCATCGCGGCAACCATCCAATTGGTCGAAGATTTGGGTGGAATCGTGGTCGGGACAGCCTTCATCATTGAATTAAAGGATCTCCATGGTCGCGATAAGATCAAGGGTCATGATATTTTTAGTTTGATGGAGTACTAAATATTAAAAAAGACTGATAGAAATTGGTGACTGCCAATTCTTATCAGTCCTTTTTTGTATGGTGTTGTAATTGATAAAAAGTATAATCTTAGTGCCATCGGCATATTGTGTGTGGGTAATGTTGTGACGTTAAAAACCGAAAAAAAGGTCCTGAGGTCGCCACAGGCAACTTCAGAACCTTTAATTTTGAAGGAGAGTACAGGTCTCCTAAGATACTCTAGTCATAATCCCATGATGGCGGTCTTTATAAGCATTTTTCACTACATATTATTTCTGAAAGTTTAGATAATCAGGTCGATAAGCCATTTTAGAAGTCAATTTGTTTCAAAAACTCGGCAATCTGGTTTTGCCCGTCTTCGGTTGAATGCGTGTATGTGTTCATTGTTACCTGAATATCATCGTGCCCCATGATCGTTTGCATATCCTTTAGCGTGACAGATGAGTTCTCCTCATACAACCAAGTGGAATAACTGTGTCGAAAACCATGTATCGTGATACGCGGTAGGCCAGTACCCGCGATTAATTTTTCCAGCAGATTAGTAGGGCGCGTTAGCTGCATGATTTTGGTGGGGTCGGCCGGACTGGGGAAGACAAGCTGGTCGATTTTGAAATTAGTTCCACGCCCAATCAACATTTTCTGTGTGAAGCGCCAATCCCTTAATATTTGAACTGTCTTCGGGTCAAGTGGTATCTTACGATAACCAGCGTCCGATTTTGGCGGTCCTAGTTTCAATGTCTTGTCCTCATCATCTCGGTAGGCTGAATGCTTAACTTCGATGTAGCCCTGTTTTAGGCTCACATACCGCCACGTTAAGCCGAGCAACTCACCGCGACGCATGCCCGTCATAGCTAAGGTACGAAAAATGGCGAGTATATCGATAGATTGTGTATCAATGATTTTTAAGAACTTCCTGAATTGCGCTGGTTGCCAGAAATTCTTGTCCGCGTGGCGCATAGACTGCTTGCCTTTCTTAGGGATAATGATTCTATCCACAGGGTTATCCACGCGATATCCCATGACGACAGCGTACTTCATGACCCGGCTAAAATAGTCGAGAAAGGTCTTATAACGCACGACTTGAGCCGACCATTTAATAACGGCTGTTTGGACTTGACCGGGTGTTATTTTGCTGATAAGGTAGTCGCCAAATTCAGGCAATATTCTGATTTTAAACCATGACTTCGTTTTCTGTGCGGTTGTCACGCGAACTGTCGGCTCATAAGTCTTCCACCAAATATCGTATACTTCGCGAAAGGTTGCATTACGCGGGCTTTCTTTCCTAAAAAATGTGCCGTTGGAAATTTTCAGTGATATTTCATTGTACGTGTTGTCTGCTTCCTCATAAGTCTTAAATCCCTGTCGGTGGATATTGCGCTGTCGGCCAGTCATTGGATTAATGCCGGCGTAGAGCGAAAAGCGGTAGTAGGTGGACTGCTTACCAGTTTTACGCTCGGTTTTTTTATACTTCTTGATTGCGGTATTTTTTCGCTTTGGCATTGTTTCATCTCCTTTTAGGCAACTTATTTGGTTGAAGTTTCCTTTGCTAATCGAATGTATGTTCTTTTTACGCGCTAAATAAAAGCCCAATCAGGGGCAATTAATAGATCACGGTTTTACAAGTTGAATTTTTCCGCCGAGTTCATTTATTACAGATGATGAATGGCATACCTAGCTTGGGATTTAGTAAACATATCACCCTTTTTTGATATTAGTCGGTGGTAAATTTCTTTGTTACACATGTGTTTTTTGTGGCGATAGAAGTTGGCAATCTTCAAAGCATTATGATTCCAATTGATGCCATGTATATGATTTACAGCATACATGGCAGCATGCTTAGAAAAAGCCGTTCCGTTTTTAAAATACAAATGCTTATAGATCATATGCTTTGACAAGTGATTGTGTTTCGCATAGAAATATCCGTTGGAAAGTGCAGCATCATACGACGATGAGGCTGCAAATACAGAAGTCTCATGAATAGGAAAGACAACAACATTACATAGTAAAAATCCTTCAAACACTAATAAGAATAATACAACTACATTTGAAGTTGCAGTGAAAACCATCTTATTGAATTTAAGCACTTGAAACGCCCCCCCAATAAAAATTAATTAGCGAAAACATTAGTAAAACCTGAGTTTTATCGTGTCTTTCAGATACCCCACAATTGATTATCTATCTTCATGTTTAAAAAGCTTTCAAAAGCAGACGGTTATGAGCCGTCTGCTCTAACCAACTGAGATAAAGGTCCGAAACATTTGTTCAGTTACTAATGAAAAATCCAGTTTGGTGGGATGGCCTCTGTAAAAATCAACCAGCAAATCCCACCGATTATTAAGCAGATGAAATAGAATATGGATAACGCTTTTTGGTAAAGTGCCAAACTGTGCCAACCATGAGTACGCATACGAATAATTGTTAGGCCGGTCATTGCCAATCCGAGTAGTCCCAGTATTAGTAGACCAATAAGAATAAAAACATCTGGATGATAAGGGTCATTGTCGGCTAATCCAACATTGCCATCGATGATTAAAAATATTGGAGTTATTAGTAACAATCCGTTAATACTCAGTTCTAGACACATCTTACGTTTAGATGTAAGCATAGATACATGTCTCCTTCCATATTATGGTCATCAGTATTTGGACTGTAATCCCCATGCCTGAGTCGAACAGGTACTGGTTCCGAGTGGGGAAGGTGAAATGTGTTATAATATGTATGATTTACATCAGAAGGAGGATCGCTTATGAATCAAATATCATACACTTTTCTGATTATTTTTCAAGTATCAATTATCTTAATTGATTTTTTCATAATTAAAATTTCCTTTGATTGGGGTAAAGATGAAACAGCAATTGGAAAAACATTTATTTTGTTAATTTCAAGTTCGTTGTCACTGGTTTGCATATTAACTTTTTTGGCTGTTTTACAAATGCTTTTGAATAATTCCTAACTTGACTGCCTTCTTCAAATAGGCAGTCTTTTTTAATTCTCCATTCTTGCTGCGACGCCATTGGTTGTTCTGAGTATCTGTAAAATACAATTCTGGAATTAAATGTCCATTTCCCAGTGTATGGTCATTAACAAAATCTGTTATTATCTTTCCCGGAGTCAATATTTCATAGTAAAAGCATTGGTATTGGCTAGATAGGGAATTATTCCCCTTGAATTTTAAATGATTGGGAACAAAAACAATTATCAAATTATATACAGGGAAAGGATTTTTATTAACCGTAATATTGGTACAATTTGGTGCATTATGCCATTCATCGGTGAAGGTTTCACCATCAAATCCAGGGTTGGCTTCCTTTGACAGAGATTCTTGCTTATCTTTAGCCATTGTGACATTCCAACTAGATATGTTTTTTGCCGTATCTAACTGTTTATCTATTTTTTGGCTTCTAAAGGCGTATACTGTAAAAAAAATAGAAACAATTGCTGCAAAACCCGTTATGATCTGTGCTATTTCTACAAAATCCTTCATAAAAATTCTCCCCTAAATTTCAGCTTTTAAAGTCATCAGTGTTTGGACTGGTAGCCTAACTTGCGTTCAATCTCCCTCGACGTGCTTGTCGAAGTGGTGCTAGTCCACCTTGGCGTAGTCAACGATGATATCAGATTTTAATGTTTTACCATTTAGCGTAACAGTGTCAGTTAGACCAGACCCCTTTACGGTGATTGTGTCGCCCTCATGAATAGGGTGGGTTTATTCAAACTCGATATCTACAACTGATTCTTCTAATTGGTGCAACCAACGATGACCCACTTAGTAATCATCACCAACGTTATATTTTATTTCCCCATTTTGGACTTCCAGAAGCTCCTTGCTTTTATCTGATGGGTTGGGAACGATTATATGACTGTATTTGTGATTCAATTTTGCGGACTCTGTTTTAGCATTTCTTACAAGAGAATTCCAAACAGATATTGAACCGCCATTTAGATCTTTAATAACTCTCGCATTTTTGGGAAGGTCAATTTCAATTATTTTATAATCTTTATTCCATTTCACGGTTGCATTTCCAAAATCGGTGTTATCACTAACAACGTTTTCCTTAACGCTACTTACTGCCCCCTGAGAGGTTTGTGTGTGAAACGCGAATCCGGCACCACCGATAATAATCAAGATTATAACTGCAATAATCCAAAAACCGGCTTTTTTAAACCACGGTTTGTGCTTTGTGACATCACTATTAGGCAAAATTTGCGACGGCACTTTTTCTTTAATAGCTGCACCTGAATTATCTTGTTTTGAACCACAAAATGGGCAGAACTCAGCTTCCTTAGGTATCTTTTCCCCACAATTGATGCAATATTTCAATTCTTCATTCATAATTAGTCTCCCTCCAATAATCAATTGCCTAATTTATTTCTTCTAATAATTTATTACGCCATTGTACAGGTCAAAACAAACTTAGTTGTTTAGTATGTAGGCATATGCGGATGAAATTAGCATTAATAATAAAGTATCGAGAGCAGCCAATAACAAGATAATGACCCATGGCCACCATTTTTTATACCAATTTTGTAAATAATCTTTTTTTCTAAAACGAACGCCTTGACTGTCAGATTTAAGAATAAGCATCACTAAGATAGCGATACTACCTACAAAAGGAATTAAAAGCAGCCAAAGAAATTGTCCGGAATGATTTGTATCATGAAGGCGACGAATCATACTTGTAAAACTTGCAACGGAAAAGAATGCGAAGATTACTGACAAGAAGAAAGCCAAAATAAGCATTCCTGGATGATCAATGTAAGTTTCTCCTTCAATGCTATCTACGGTTAGTAGTGGATAGTTAAAAACTATTTGAAAAGTAATAATACTAAAAACAAATTGAATAATTGCAATGGTTAAATATGACCACCAATAATCAGCACAATTCATCTGTTTTGAAATAGTAAAAGCATCTGCAAGATATAATTTAAAACTGTTGATCATTCCTGGATGATTGCTGTTATTGTCTCTATAATCTTCATCATTCACAGAATTAATAGAAGTCTCTTGTGGCTTAATTTGGGATTCTTCCGATTTTTGACTGACAGGTTCTTGACTAGCTCCGCAAAATGGGCAAAATTTAGCAGCTTTAGGAATTTTCTTTCCACACTTGATACAATATTTTGTTTTTTCGTCCATATGTAACCCCTCCAATAATTTTAATTTATCTCGTTGTATGGCGACCCATAGCTATGAACTAAGTCATAATAGCTTTCGGGTCCATATCCATTTTCCTCAACATATAATAGTCCCATCAACGCAGTTGCGAACTGATTGGCTTCGTATTCGCAGGTTCCATGGCTTAATTTCCCAGTCTGATACCCAGATATTCCTGGTTGGCAAATAATATGACCCAATTCGTGACCACAGGTAAAATTGCGTTGTACGGAATCACGAATGCTTTCATTTAACAAGATAATTGGGCATTTATCAAAATAAGCAGTTTGGCCGAGTGGGTGGGGACCAAATGCTTCCCAACAAATCTCAATATCCAATTTCTCTGTTATAAGAAAAGGATTAGCCGTTCCATTATTGAATACAACACTTTTGACCATTTCTCTGACAAAATTATTTGCGACTATCTTTTTGTTTCTGCTTGTCCCAAAAAAGTCCTTCCAAAACTCTTCTAACTTGCTTCTGTTCTTCATCGGTTAATCCCTCACCCCCATAAGTCATGCCATTGGCATTTTCCTCAAGAAATCTCTTGAGGTCTTTTTTATCATCATTGGTTGCCCAAGATGGAGTATGACCATTTCGATCAGTAGTGTTTCCTAATAAATAATCAGTAGAAACTTCAAAAATTTCTGATATTCTTTTTAATTCGTCTGTCGAGACCTTTCTTGATCCACTTTCAATCTTACTCATCGAAGACTTATCTAGGCCAAGGCGACGTGCGAGTTCAGATTGAGTAATATTTCCTTCTTCTCTTAGATTAACTATTTTATTGGCTAAAGATTTATCGGCCATGCTATCCCTCATTTCTAAATTCACAACTATATAATATCAAAGTTTCTAAAAAAGATACGAAAAGTTGAAAAAATCGCAACTAATAGGTTGACGTTTCTAAAATCTCAACGTATACTATAAATTGTAAGTTGAGATAATCGAAACGGAGGTGATTTAATGAAATATGAAATCAATCTTGACTTGATTAAGAAAAAGCGAAAATATGAAGGCTTTACAATGCAACAAATGGCTGATTTTATTGGATTGCATGACAAATCTAGCTATTATAAGCGTGAAAATGGAGATTTGAATTTTCAAGTTGGTGAGATTCCAATAATAGAAAAAGTATTAAAAATCCCTAGCAAAAAAATTTTTGTTGAATCGTTGACGAAATCTCAACATTCCGCGCAGGAACCAAGCACGTAAGGAGGTGAAGTAATGAATGAGCAACAGGCAGACGCACTAATTGATGAGTTACACGAATTAAACAAAACGCTCAAGGCTATCGCTAGTAACCAAGAGCGTCATGATATTTCAATTACGGCGAAAAAATGAACCATTTAACCTTTAGATGCGGTTCCAATCGTCATGCCAATTATTTTACTAGAATCTAACACTAAAAATGGAATAGAAGCTTCTCTTCCAGTCGAAATTGCTTGAATTGTAACATCTTTTAAATAAATCAATTCATTTTGAGAGCTTAAAGTTTCTGTTCTTAATTTATCCTCAGTGGTCTTATCAAAGTCGACCTTTTTAGATAACTCAGAAATGAGTTTGACACTCTCTTTTTCTTCCTTCAAAAAGGCTTTATAAAGTTCCTCGTAAACGGGAGAATCACCAAGCTCTGATGGATCTTCTAGTTGAATACCGCTGATTAGGTTATCCGATGTCACAAATAAAGCTTTGTTATTGTTACCAATCACCTTAGGGGTATTGGCAAGAGCTGAAAAAATTAACGATTTATAGTTCATGTTTATTTCACCACCTTTAATGGAATAACTTAATTATCCCACTAAAAGGTGACGAAGAAATTCAATTTTCAAAGTAGGCAAATGAAATCATTTTTCCACCTCGTTGTAGGGCGGAAAATCGAAGAAGTCGTGAAATGATACTCCCAAACCATTGCAAACTTTATAAACTGTATCAATTCTTGGAGCTGATCCACGATTTACGATGTTGCTTAATGTAGTTGTTGCCATTCCAGAAAGAGTAGCAACCCGATTTAATGTTATGTTTTCTTCTCTCATATAAGAATATAACCGTTCTTTAAAAAGTTCGCTGTGTTGTTTATCCATAGATATCACATCCTAACTCAATTGAGTATGAATCAAACATAACATTATTTATTTCAAGAAAGTTACTCAAAAGAGTAGACAATTAAACCAATTGAGTATATACTCTAAAGAGTAATAAAGGTGAGGTGATCAAATGACAACAGGTGAAAAGCTTATCTTGTTGAGAAGCCAAAAAGGATTTACTCAAGCTAAGCTATCTGATTTAAGTAAGGTTCCACAAACAACCATTAGTGGAATTGAAAACACTACGAAAACACCTGGTCTTATAACTGCAATTAAGCTTGCCAAGGCCTTGGGAGTTGATGCAGAGGACTTATTACCTGAAAAGGAGGTGACCAAGTAGTGGAAGCAATAAAAAACATTTAGTTTTCAAAGAACGAAAGGATGATACAAATGGAAGAACTAATTAAGACGTTCAAACGAAGTAACGGTTCCGTTGCTGTCGACGGTCGGGACTTGCATGACTTCCTCGAAGTTGAAACACCATATCGAATTTGGATTCAACGAATAATCGAATATGGATTTACTGAAGATGTTGATTTTGCAGGTTTTGAACAAAAAAGTACGAAACCTCAAGGCGGTCGCCCACAGGTAAATCATGCTTTAACTTTGGACATGGCAAAAGAGTTATCCATGATCCAACGAACTAAGAAAGGTAAGCAAGCTCGACGATATTTCATTCACATGGAAAAGCAAGCTCAACTGCCACAAAGCCCCGCTGAACGATTGCAGCTAGTTATGCAAGTTACTAACGACCAAACCCAGCGGATAGAAAAAATCGACAGTCGCGTAACTGATCTAGAAGATAACCAGTTTCTTGCTCCAGGCGAATACAACTATTTATCTAAGGCTATTAGCAAGACCATCAATAACTTCATTAATGCTCAGCAAACAGGTTTGAATATGAAACAACGTCGCGAATTGTACAAGGACATCAATGGCGGTGTTAAGAAGATTACTGGTATCCAAACACGTTCACAGCTTCGCGAGGGTGACTTCCAAAATGTTCAGGATTACGTGAGCAATTGGGTACCGTCAACTGCGACGCTGGCACTCATTAAGCAACTAGCTTAACCTGTCTCCAATATATCCAATAAAGGAGACAATATCAGTAAATTAAGTTGCTGAAAGGAGGTGAATCCATGCAGAAACGTAAGGAAGCAGTCCAACTCGACTTAGCCTTGAACGACAAGCAACACGAAATTACCGCTACTAAGCTAGCCAAATCCATTCCGGTTGTTAAATCGTCCGTCACAAGATGGAGAAACGGCAAGAACAAGATGGACTCCAGCATTATGAAGACCGTCGCTAAAGAGATTCACAGCGTCGCACTTCATTACTCACTGGCCCGAGCCGATTACAACATTCTCTCATTTAAGGAAAGCAAACGCGTTAGCAAAGATTTATTTGCTACGACAGCAGACCAAAAGAAGGAAGAGCACGATCGGCAAGAGGTTCAAGATAAGGCGTTCGAGAGTGCGGCGGTTCCCAAGGAACATCGCACGGGTAAGGACTATGAATGTATCAATAACTATGTAGAACAATTGATGGAAGAGATTGGTTCAGAAATCACTGAACTACTGACATTTTGCAAATATGTAGGACTTGACGCAAATGAGCTTATCAAGAAATTCAATGAAAAATGCGGGGGATGACCACATGGAAGAGGTTCAGGAATTACCAGATGTATCGAAGCTCCTAAGCCTAATCGCTGACCGAATGGCCGATGAATTACAGCCTCGATACTTGAAGTTACATGACGCGCCAACTTATGTGGGTGTCACAGGCGGTACGTTCGATAAATGGCGCAAGCAAGGCTTAGTTGACGTTATCAAGATTGGTGGTATTAATCGCGTAGATCGTTACGATTTAGACCGCTTGATGTTGGAGCACAAATACGGGCCACACGCTGGGAGATGAGCACATGGAAACATTAGGCTTTGGCATCATCGTTTTAATCGTAGTCGTCACTATGCTGGCCGGCGGTATCTACGTCCGGTATCAGAAAGGGGATGTGAAACGTGAATTTAAAAACTTCACCGATGATTTTTTCGGGATTGAGGGCAAATAAAAAAGCTCTGAGCGGCCACTCAGAGCAAGCTAACATCTACGCATTGGTAAACATTTTACATTTCAATTGTACACGCAATGGCGTATTACTTCAATCAACATTTCGCGGCCAGATCAAAGAAAAGAGGTTGATCTAATGATTTCAATAGCCTGGCATAAATGGGAAGACCTGGATAAGCAGGCGGTTAGAAAAGACACCGAAGGCTATGAACTAGCCGATTTTAGCTACTACTGGCAGGTAGACGATGCTACTTTTATCTTAGATGACGTGGACAATATTAATGCTTACTTGGAACCATATGGTGAGAGCGGCTATGACACTTATGCCGAATTAGTTCAAGCACTGGTGACCACCTTTCCTGAAGTAAGCTACGTCATTTACGTACAGGACAATATTTTCTGCCAGGACTGGCACGAAGAAATGAAAAAAACAGGAGGTCAACCACATGAGTGAAGGAATTTTAAACACGCCGATCATCTACAAAGCGAATGGCGAAGAGGTTAAGCTAAGCGGTCAAATGGTCAAACAATACCTAGTGAGAGGAAACGGTAACGTCACCGAACAAGAAATTGTCATGTTCATGAATCTAGCGAAATACCAGCATTTAAACCCGTTTCTTAACGAAGCATATCTAGTTAAATTTGGTAACTCGCCGGCTTCCATCATCACCAGCAAAGAAGCATTTATGAAACGGGCCAACAGCGACCCACATTACAAGGGGATCAAGGCTGGCATCATGGTCGCTCGTGGTGATGAAATCGTGCAATTAAACGGTGCTGTGAAGTTACCGAAAGACGTGTTGATTGGTGGCTGGGCGACCGTTAAACGTGATGATCGTGACGATACACACGTCGAAATCGACTTCAAGGAATTTAGTAAGTCACAGGCAACGTGGAAGTCAATGCCAAATAACATGATTCGTAAGTCAGCCATGGTTAACGCATTACGAGAAGCCTTTCCAGAAACACTAGGTGATATGTATACCGAGGATGACAAGAATCCCAATGACCACGCGAACGCGCGACAGACTTTACAAGCGACAGAATCAACGCCTAGCAACGTTAAAGATATCATTAGTAAAGCAGTCAGCGAAACGGTTAAAAAGACACAGGAAGCTAAATCAGTAGACGACAAGCCTACCGCAGAAACGCAAGCTAAGCCCGATTCAGCTAAAGAACCTGAACCCGACATCGTAAATAAAGGTGGTGATCCGCATGACGACCAGTATCTCTCCGACGAAGAACAACAAAGCATCTTCGAAGCCGTTAACGAAAAGTAATTACTATGATCGTTGGACAGACGATATCTATCTATCGCCCACCGTTTACAAACGGTACCAAGCCTGTGAGGCTGAAGCATTAGCCGAGCAAGCTGGCCAATGGGCGCAGATGGACGCCACAGCGCTCCTCGTTGGCAACTACCTCCACAGCTACTTTGAATCACCGGCAGCTCACGAAGCCTTTATCGAGGAACACAAGGATGAGATCAAGAGTTCACGTAAGCCGTACAAGCTACTGAAACCTTATCAGCAGGCCGAGATGATGATTAAAACCCTTGATGAAGACGAGACGTTCCAGCAGTTCTATCAAGGCGACAAAGAAGTGATCGTCACCGGCAAGATTGAAGGGGTACCGTGGAAAGGCAAAATCGATTGCCTGAATCTCGACAATAATTACTTCATTGATTTAAAAACGACTCGTGACCTCCATATGAAATATTGGGATACCGACGAACACAAATATGTACCGTTTGTCACCAAGTACAACTACCAGCTTCAAATGGCGGTATACAGAGAGTTGATCAAGCAGACGTTCGGCATTGAGTGCACTCCGTACATCGTGGGTGTCACGAAACAAGACCCGCCCGATAAGGCGGTGTTATCGATTCCCGATGAACAGCTTGACTGGGCTTTAGACGACGTCAAAGCAGGTCAACAGCATATTTTAGACGTTAGGCATGGCAAGGCGGAACCCACTCGCTGTGAGCAATGCGACTATTGCCGGAGCACTAAGACGCTGGGCGACATTATTTCCATTGAGGATCTGGTTGATTAGGAAGGTGGGGGAAAGATGAACGGTTACTTTTCCCACGATAGCAACGCCAGAAATTCTAACAAGCTTTTACGAGTACGAATGGAATTGGGTGCTGCTGGTTATGGAATTTATTTCATGCTTTTAGAGCGACTACGCGATGAAGACGACTACATGAGTATCAAAGATTATAACGCTATAGCCTTTGACCTTCGTGTTGATGCTTCGCAGATAAAAGCCGTTGTTGAAAATTTTGGGTTATTTGCCTTTACCGAAAACGGTAAGTACTTCTACTCCGAAGGCTTCAACAAACGAATGTCGATCAAGGATGAAAAAACCAAACGACGAGCAGCAGCCGGTAAAAAAGGCGCAAGTAAGAGATGGAACAAAGATAAAAATGGCAATGCTATAGCAAAGCCATCAACTGAAAATGGCAATGCTATAGCAAAGCCACCATCAAGTGATGGCAAGGAAAGTAAAGTAAAGGAAAGAAAAGAAAAGGGAAGTAAAAAAGAGATAACCGAAAACGACACTCTCATGGACTTCATCGATTTTTGGGATGAATACCCCAAAAAAGAGAAAAAGCAGGATGCCAGCAAAGCCTATTATGAAGCTCGCTTAGGGGGTGCAAGCGTTGATGAACTGTTACAGGGCGCTAAACGCTATGCCAAGTTTATTAAGGCTACACACACGTTCTCAGCTATGGCAAGTAACTGGCTAGACGATAGCAGATGGTCTGACGAGTACGACATGACACCGCATCAGCAAGCGAATAGTCGGGGTGGCTTTGTAGCTAGCCAGTCCAATAGCAGTTTCGATGATTCCGATATTCCGTTTTAGGAGGCTTATAAATGCCAGAAAAAACGTTAGATCTAACGGGTATCATGGCGGCGATTCCAGCATTACGAAATCGTTTCCGGAACGCCGGAGCGTGTCCCGAATGCGGGTATGACATGCTTGAAGCCTTTAATCCTGATACCCAAAAGGCTATGTGCAAACCGGCTTGTCCAAACTGCGGGTACCGTGTCAATGGCCACGTACCTAGTCAACGCGAACAGGACGCCGAATTTACCCACGAAGCGAACCGAAGCGACGCCATCATGTATCTTGCTCATACGTCGGTCTTGACTGATAAGGACGTGCTGGATAAGAACTTTGAAAACTTCCACGCCGGCACTGTTGACCAGCAGAAAGCGCTTGGCGTTGCGAAGCGCGTTGCTAAGGACATCGGTTCAGGTCAACCGGTGCACGCGGTATTTACCGGCTCCACGGGGGTTGGTAAATCGCACTTGGCAATGGGAATCCTGTACGAGGTACTCAAACAGTCCAATTACCGCAAGAAGGTGGCCTTCATCGACTTGCAGGAGCTGATAAAGCACATGAAGATAGGTTTCGGCGATGATAACGAGTTTGCTCGTTACAACCAAGGCACTATGGCTGAAATCAGCAAAGCCGATGTAGTGGTCATTGACGACCTAGGCTCCGAAGCTGGGGACGGGTCGAATAACTATTCAGCCTCACAGTTCAACTTAGACACGGTATCTGGTATTTTCCGAGCACGTGAGAATAAACCCACGATCATTACGACAAACCGCGTAGGCGTCGATTTAAAGCGTATCTACGGTGATCGTGTTGTTAGTCGAATTACAGCTCACGTCATGGGTCACACGATGGACTTTACCGGTATCAAGGATTACCGCATGAATCACTAGGAGGAATCGCAATGCTAGAAAAAAATAACTGAAACAGACCCCATAAAAATGGGTGACAGCGTTCCAGGTACAATCCAGATGGACGAGAGATACAAGGGGTGATGCATTGCAGAGATCTAGGACGACATTAGTTGAACAGGACGGCAAGCAATATCTCGTCACAGAGCTGGACGAAGCACCGAACCTTGACCATATCGAGACTGTGGCGGGTTCGACCAGCGAGTTCTACATGGATTGGGAGCTGGCTGATACCCGTAAGGTGAGACCGGCACAGAGACGCTTATTCTTCGCCCTGCTGAACGACATCATGGAATGGTCAATAACGCCAAAGGATTTTCTCAAAGAGTTGTTCTACATGCAATATTCGATATACTCGGACGGCAAGGAAATCAGTCTGGCAGACGATTCCACAAACTCGGTGAGTGATGGGAATATATTATTAGACCTCGTCATCGATTTCATGTTTACGTGGCGGGTGCCGTTCAAAAAAGGCTATGAACTATTGCCCAGAAACGAGGCATATTACATGTTTGAATGTTGTCGACACCGAGTTTGCTGTGTCTGTGGTGCTGAGCATGCGGATATCCATCATGTGGACGTGATTGGCAGTGGAGTCAACCGTAACCACGTGGACCACACAAAGCGGCATGTAATGTGTTTATGTCGAGAACACCATACTGAAATTGAAACAATCGGGCCAACAGCCTTTGCATATAAGCACCATGTAACGACAGCGGGTATCAAGCTAGACGCCGACACACTAAAAAGAATCGGCGTGCAGGGTAACTATAGCGCTAATCAAAGGGGATCATAATAATGGCAGAACACAAGTTCGCAATTTATCGAATGGAAAACGGTCACAAAATTTATGCTAATATCGGTGGTCATTCGGCGCAACCAACGTGGTTGGAATCAAGCAGAATAGTTCGAGAACGTACTCGTTTGCTAAAAGCTGGGATTCATACGCTAGTTGAACTCGATGAGCAATGGACCCAAAATCAGCAGGCTAAGCAGGTGAAGGCATGAAAGATGAAACAATGACGATCCGTGAATATAGACAGGTGAGAGGCCTAACTAGGCAGTGGCATTTGCACCCCTTTAATATTCGGCATGCACCTACCGGCGGTTATTTGTTTGAAGATAAGAAACGCCAGGTGATCAGTCAGTATTGGACTGATCCCGCAGCCGGTAAATTAGACCTTATAGCACAACAGCGGAAGGGTGATAATAATGCTTGATTACGAGGCTTTAAATAAGCTAGAAAAACAATATGGCAATATTAATTTAGTGCCAGAAGATAATCCGGTATTAAGTAAGCTTAGAAAGTCCGCGATTGGTAACGAAGACGATCCACAAGTTAGGTATCCAACAATTAGTGCCACGATTAGTCATGATGATGTGATTGAGATTCAATACTATTGGGATCATGGCGTTCACAATGCACGTAAAATTGGCCGTCTAATGGGTCATGATCACATCTGGGTAACCAGGCGGTTAGCAGTGATGGGCCTTAACACCATCAAGCATAAGCGGATTAGTAATGCGGAACAACGGCGCCACTATCGAAATGGGAGCGAAAACCATAAATGAAAACAATTAGTATTACGGATTTACGAGATAGCAACGTGTATTACCTTAGTAACTTTAGTTCAGAGTGTTTTAGCTTTAGTAAAAATGCCAATGAGGCAGCGTGCTTTGGTCAACAGGATGGCAAATTTATTGGTCACAAAGTAGCCAAAATTCTGAACGGTGTGGTCAAGGTTAAAGATATGGAGGGTGAATGATGGATAAATCGATCTTAGAAAAACGTATTCATACCAAGGCAGAAGAACGTGCAGATGGATATTTTCGTGGATTTAATAATTTTTTCCGTGAACACAGTGAATTGGTAAATGAACTTGTTTTAACAAATAGCAAGGAAAAAATATATTTCAAAACGGACTATTACGGCGGTAATGGTATGTTTGACAGCCAAGAGATCCTAAACAAATACACTAATTGGTAAGACATTCGTAATGAACTTGTCAAAAAATACGAGAAAGAGGAAACCGACAATATTTTATCAAAGCTAGATAGCATTAATTATCTATTGGAGGGCGAATGATGGATATAAAATTTAGAGCATGGGACATTAATGAGAAACGAATGCTCAAAGTATATAGACTTAGTTTTGATGGACCAATTGAGGGGACTCAAGTGCATTGTTACTTAGACGATAGAGGATCTAAGGGATCAAAGGAATATTCTTATGATGGTGATGGGTTAATTTTAGAACAGTATACCGGACTGAAAGATGCCAATGGCAAGGAAATCTACGAGGGTGACATTTTAGCCACATCGTCTGTGATATGTGGAAGTAGTGTGACTGACTATATAACCCCTGAGTGGCGAGAGGAGTATGCAGGATTTTTCTGGGGAGAAAAGCAATTTTATGCTTGTTTAGGCGAATGGGATAACGAAATTAAGTATCCACAAACATTCCCTGAAATAATCGGTAACGTACACGAGAACCCAGAATTATTGGAGGAACAGCATGAGCGATGAACTAAAAGAATTAGAACGTCGATTGATTAAAGACCAAAAGAGGGAACAAGAAAACGGTGATGATAAACTGGCAGAAGGGATAATGGTTGCACTGTTTGAAATTGAGCATCTTAGCGAGGACTATACGGGATAGGAGGCTATCGAATGACACCAATTTTGGACGCTTGTTGTGGATCAAGAATGTGCTGGTTTGATAAGGATAACCCAACTGTAACCTTTATGGACAACCGGGAAGAAACATACTCCATTGGAACCTATCTTACAAAAGATGGTGACAAGGAGAGACTTCTTACTGTCAAACCAGATGTTATTGCGGACTTTCGCAACATGCCTTTTGAGGATTCCCAGTTCTATATGGTTGTTTTCGACCCGCCACATTTAATAAGGGCAGGGAAAACAAGTTGGCTTGCCAAGAAATACGGAACACTGAATCGAGATTCTTGGCAAGATGACTTGCGCAGAGGGTTTTCTGAATGTATACGTGTTCTAAAACCGCACGGAACGCTTATATTCAAGTGGAATACCGAACAGATTCCAATGAAAAAGGTTTTGTCGTTATGTGAATGCAAGCCGTTGTTCGGAGATAAGCGAAGTAAAACACGCTGGATCGTTTTCACGAAGGATGTTGCCTAATGAAATGGGACTCGCTACTTTCGGGCGTGGGTATTGGCATGGAAATTATGTTCCTATTAATATTTATGTTCGGTGAATTTAATATTGGGCCATATGTATTGAGCAAGGGCTGGACAAAGTGGGCGGCCATTATAATTCTAGTTTATAGCATTGTTCATAACATTTTAAAATTTAAGTAGGGGTGATTAAATGCATGAAGTAATTGAAGCAGCCATATCAGTAGGACGTGCCGAGGCTAATCGAGATGTAGCCATCAAGTTTGATTCACAAAACAGCGTCCATCTGATAGAACAAGCAACTAATGACTTACGAGTGGCTAACAAGAAGTTAGTAGAAGAAATCAAAAAGTATAAAGTTGGCCAATAAAAAAAGCCACCCCAAAAGGAATGGCAATACTACACAACGATTAATATTATATTCTAAAAGCATTGACATGACAAGGGGTGGGCGGTTTGAACGACTGTTTTAAGAGCTGGGACGAATGGGCGACATTAGCAAATGTTAAACGATTATTGAGACAGTATCATACTTTCAAACTTGAATTAGCGACTATTAGGCTGAATACATCTTTATCAGGTGTCACGTACGATGGCATGCCACACAGCATTACAAACGTTAATGGGACTGAGGAAAGTTTAGTAAATGAATTGGCCAAAGAACAAAGACAGCGCGATCTGTTGACTCATCAGATTGCCATGGTTGATGGCACACTCACGACCATGCATGACATTGATGACTGGACTAGTTATCTGGCCACAGTGATTGAGTATCGTTATATTAAGCGATGGCGGGTAGTTAAATGTTGCATGAAGTTGGGGGAACAGTCTTATATAAAGGAACAGTATGATGGGACCCCATTGCCCAAAACAACGTTTAATGACCATCAAAATAGCGCGTTGTTGGCATTTGCAAGAATTTATCCAGATCGTAAGCAATTGATTGCCGAAAAAGTTCGTTCATAATCCGTTCATGATTCGTTCATGATTCGTTCATAATCCGTCGTTTACGTCTGATTTTGGGTGTAAATTAATAGTATGCCAATGTGAGTGATACGCATGAAGTAAGTCATGAAACTGCGTAGTCTTCTTAAATGTTGTTGGCCGTTGTGAAACGGTCATGATCGCGAGTTCAAGCAACGGTTGCTTAACTGCTTCATAAGCAGAATTTTGTCGGTTCAACTCCGGCACTCGCAATTGCCCGTATTCCTGGAGGTGAAGCTCCTCTCTGACGGGCAGCTAAATTTTCCCTTGCTATAAAGTCGGCCGAGCAGTGCCGGCTTTTTTATATACAAAAACACCCACCATTTCTGGCAGGTGTTGGGAAAAATTGGTTAGTATTCGTTGGAAGTAATGCACTTACTCCCGACACAATAATAGCACTTTTTAGCGCAAAAACACCCACCATTTCTGGTGGGCGGCAATGTAAACAAACCGATTTATTAATAGACAACTCAAGAGTACGCTTAAGCTGTCCAAAGTTATAATAACACGTATTATGTAAAAGAGCATAACTAGACCCACTATTTTCTAGTGGGTAACGTATGACATTTGGCACAAGATATATATTTGAGACACAAGGTCTCAGCTGAATTCTAACATACAACTATTGGAGGTGTCAGTATGAAAATAGATAAATATGATGTGCTGGCTATCGTAGCTTGTGTGCTGGCACTAATCATGGCGTGGTGGTTATCATGAAGATGATTAACTGCAAGTATGGATATGTGAGCCCGACAGAACTCAAGGTATTTAGTGAATTAGATCGTGAATTAAAGCAAAAGCAGCGTCGTGCTAAACAGCATGGCGCTTTTAATTTGCACAAAAAGGAGAAATCTTGCAATGACAAATACAGCAGGTTTTAGGCGGATGAAGGCTCGTAAGCAGAAGCTAGAAGATCATTACGACATTTCTATTGATGCATGTGGAAATGCGGTGAAGGTCAAAAAAGCAATTAAACAGGCTAAACAAAAAACGGTAGAGAGAATTGCGGAGGAGTTTTGAGCATTCAATGAGTAAGCATAATAAACATACGAAGAGTCACAAGAAGTCCAAAATTAAGGATCGCAAGCGTAAAGCTTTACAGGCACGTAAATTGAATGAGTTTAGACTAAAAGGAAAAGCCTGTATAGAGGCGAAAATAAAATGAGATACGATGAGTTAAGAGATTATTTTAAACAAAAGTCTCCAAGCAATGACATTAAGATGAAATATATTTATGCGCAGGGAAAGCTTATAAACGGGGTTGCTAAATATTATATTGATGGAATTGAATTTTTGATTATATTTAGTTCTGAGGCTCAATTTGCTAGTGGTGTTATGTATAGTTCAGAAGATGTTAATAATATTAATTCCACATTACAGACACCATTTAAAGAACGGTTAACAGACGACATGCGACATAAGCAGGAAAGGATGAGGGAACGTGCCTAAGGTAATCCTTAAATATAAAAAAATGACCCCGTCTGCCATGGCACCACATCAGGCACATCCAGATGATACCGGCTTTGATTTATATGCTGATCAAACTGTTTATTTTGCACCATTCGAAACGAAAAGAATTTCTTTGGGGATTTCAATTCAGTTAACCAAAGGATATTCAGCTGAAGTTAGACCAAGGTCAGGGATGAGTCTTAGGACACCATTAAAGTGCATTCTCGGAACGGTTGACCCTGGCTATCGTGGTGAAATCATGGCGATTTTCGTTAACTTATCTAATCGGCCTAATCAAATTAACAAATGCGATAAGGTTTGCCAGTTGGTTATTCGGCGTGATGCCTCAGTACAGTCTATTGAATGCGACAAACTAAATGACAGTGACCGTGGTAGTAACGGTTTCGGTTCAACTGGGAGGAATTAAAATGACAAAAATGTTCAATTCAGGTGATCAAAGGTTTAATAAATCGGCAATCGTTAGCATGATTCAAGACGAATTTAGTACGGAGATAAATAAGACATTGAGAGATGCCGTACTGGACACAAGTGCTGTTCAAAAGAAGCTAGATAACGGCACGATTGACAAAGGAATTCAGCAGGCTGCTGAGATTATGGCCAAGTCACTAGATACAATTAGTCAATATGACAATGTCAATGAAGATTATCGATACTTCTTCGCGCTAACAGAGACATTTGGTAGCAATATCACACCGCCATACCGTGGTGAATAATTGTGTTGACTTTTAATACATAGAATGTAGGAGGTGTGGTGATATGTAATGAATAACCAGAAACAAGCTGAGAAGGATTATCTATCAGGAATGAAGTATAAGGACATTGCTGAAAAGTACCAAGTATCGATAAACACGGTTAAATCATGGAAAAAACGATACGGTTGGCAACGCACACAAAATAAAAAGGGTGCACACAAAACGGCAAAAAGGGTGCACACAAAACCGAAAAAGGGTGCACACAAAAAAGAAGATAATTCTGATGAATTAACTCCCCAACAAGAATTGTTTGCACAATTGGTTGGCGGTCAGAGAATTCCTTTATACCGAGCATATCAAGAAGCTTATTCAGCAACTAAGCCTTCACTGGCAACAGCTATGACGAATGGGCCGAAGCTTGCCAAAAACGATAAAGTTAAACTCAGAATAACTCAGATTTCCCAAGAGATAGCTCGCAAGTATAATTGGTCAATTGACAGTGTGGTTGACTCATATACTTTCCTGCATGATGAATCTAAGGCTGACATTCTAACCAATGGTGTCAGGAAAGCAACGGCGGATGCCATGATCCAGTCCCTCGAAGATATTACTGATGTCCTTGGATTGAAAAAATCATCCAAGGTACAGGCACGTAAAACGAGTGCTGAGGCTGAAATTGCTGAAGCGAAGGCAAAAGAAATTAAAAAAGTTGAACATCATGAAGATGGGACGCTGGTAGTTGACGATTTGGGAGGTGTTAATGATGATAACGAAAACCAAGCGAGTGATTAAAATATCACAGCTTGTTAATCCGCACTTTAAGAAGTTATGGTCTACCCAACGTCCTTACATTATTGCTAAGGGCGGTCGTGGTTCGTTCAAATCATCAACCATTAGCTTAAAGCTGTTGACTATGCTCAAGAAGCAGGCCCAGTTAGGCCATAAAGCGAACGTCGTCTGCATTCGGGAAAACACGGTTAACTTGCGTGATTCTGTATATGGACAAATTTGTTGGGCAATTGACAAGCTTCATATGACAGATGAATTTAAATATTCAGTTTCACCAATGCGCATCACCCATATTTCATCGGGCAGTGCGTTCTATTTTTACGGCGGTGACAAGCCTGAGAAACTGAAATCAAACACGATCCAAAATGTTATTGCTCTGTGGTTTAATCTTTAGGCCACATTAAACTCCTTTAATTCGGTGAAACTCCAAACGTGAAAGTCGCGGACAATACCGAGCGAATGTTTATTTACCAGAAATTTTGAGAGCATTACCCCAACATTGAAGAAATACTTGCTGGTAAATAAAAAACGTGTAACGACTATCGAAAGCGTTCAAGCAGACTGAAATGTCTGCTTTTTTGTGCGATGAGTAGAGTAAGCCTTAAGTGAGGCTGAAAGAGGGAGGACTGTTTAGCAGTCAATATATAGTCTGAACTGTATGGAAACATACAGAGATCGTTCGGAAACGGGACGTTCATAACACAATGTGAAGAAGCAGCCAACTTTAAGAGTGCAGAAGTATTTGACCAGACCAATCCAACGTTTATTCGGCAAAAATCTCCCTGGGTTAATGATGTAAAGGTATTTTATAGCTATAATCCACCACGTAATCCCTATGACTGGATTAATGAATGGATTGCTATCCAGGAACAGAACCCACAATGCTATGTGGACACTTCAACGTATCTAGATGATCAGCTCGGGATCACCCAGGAACAGCAACTGGCCTTGATTGAAACGTACAAAAAGAATGACCCCGAGTATTACAAGTGGCTATATCTTGGGAAGATAATTGGCCTGGGAACCAATGTTTACAATATGAACTTGTTCCATCCCCTAACTAAATTGTTTGATGACGACCCATTGGTCAATCTTTACTTTTCAATCGATGCTGGGCACATTAATTCAGCAACTACTTGCCTGGCAATTGGCGTTACCGCCGAAGGTAAGGTTATTTTGCTGCACACGTACTATTACAGCCCTGAACATCAATCTCGTAAAAAAGCTCCTAGTGACCTGGTTCCTGAAATTAAGTCGTTCGAAGGCTCAATGCATTACCAAGTACCAATTGGCAAACGAACAATTGATTCGGCCGAAGGAGCTCTACGAAACAAATTTGTTAAAGAATATAACGAAGTTTGGCATGGGGTTGCTAAGAGTGATGAGGCAACCATGATCGATTATGTATCATCCCTGTTGGCACAAGGGCGTGTGTACTATCTTGATACACCAGAAAACCAAATATTTATCAAACAGCATGAGCAATACCAATGGGATGAGAAGACGGTTCATAGTGACAATCCTAAAGTGGTCAAGGAAAACGACCATACTGTTGATGCGTTTAAGTATTTTGCCATTGATAATGCAAAAATGTTGGGGCTAAAGGTTGCTCCACAACGTAATGCCAAAGTTAAATTGTTTAAGCGAGGTATTTAATTAATGAAAATTAGTGAAATTTTACAAAAAGAATATCCTAATATTCAAGATACGTTTATTTCCGGGCGGGATGCCTCGAACTTGGGGTGGAAGAACGACGAGACCATTAATCTGTCAGGCAGTGCTTATCTTGATGATAACGACGTCTTTCATTATTCCGCTAGTCAAAATATCAAGGACAATCCCATCGATTTGTTTAACATGATTAATCTGCATCGAACAAAGCTGATGCCAACCTACGTTATGAAGCGCCAATATTACAAAGGCCGACATATCAACATTCTTAATCGCAAACCAACGCCTCATGGAGATCCAGATAATCGGCGCATCGTGAACATGCCCAAGAAACTGGTTGATTCTTTCAACGGTTATTTTATCGGCACGCCAATTGACATTGCTTATCAGGATCCATCTGATGAAGGAACCGCGGAGAGCAACAAAGTTAATGACTTGATCACGGCAATGACTAAACATCAAGTCTTGGACGATGTGTTTACGGAAGCTTCTAAATGGTCAAGCGTGTATGGGCGCGCTTATCTGTATCTATACACTGACGAAAAGGCCTATCCCTATATCACTTTCCTGGATCCTCTCAATACGTTTATGGTTTATGACAACACAATTCGAGATAAGCCGCTATTTGGCGTGACCTATAGTTACTATCCAGACAATAAAGGCAATGAGTCTTTACATGGGCAATTAATTGAGGTCAATGATACCGTGCCGTTCAGCAATTCAGCTACCGCTAACGATTCATTAACCTTTGACGAAAAGCCTGATCCAGACACCGGAGTGGATGATCAGTTAGCACACCCATTTGATCAACTACCAATGGCAGAAATTATGGATAACGAGGAACGGATCGGCGTGTTTGATGATCTGATTAGCCTGGTCGATGATTTAGATAGCGCCATGAGTGCCAAGGCCAACGATTCGGATTCGTTTGCGGCTAGTGTTTTGAAAGTGATTAATTCTGAATTATCTGATGAACAAATTGATGATATTAAGCAATCCAGGGTACTCAACCTATTTTTGGATAAAGCATGGGCAAATTCAGATGAGTCGAGAGCTTTACCAACTCCTGATGCTGAATTTATGGAAAAACCAACTGGGGATCAATTACAAGAGAACCAGATTCAGCATGATACTGACTTTATTTATCAGGTCGCACAGATTCCGAATTTAGACAATATCGATTTCAGTACATCGGCCGCACAAGCACTTGATTTTAAAATTCACTCCATGAAAATCAAAGCGCTGAACAAAGAAATCAAGATGAAAAAAGCCCTTACGCAAATTTGGGCATGTGCATTACAAGCTCAAGGAATTGACGTTAATGATGTCGATAATTTGGAGTATACGTTTAACTTCACCATTCCGCATAATTTGTTGGCGGAGGCTCAAACAGCAAATGAGTTACAATCAACTACCTCACGTGAGACAGCCATTGCGTCACTTTCAAACGTTCCAGATGCGAAGAAAGAAATGCAGAAGATTTCGGCTGAGCAAGATGAAGAGGCTGAGCAGAACAAGAAACGAATGCCGGATCCATATAGTGATAGTAATAACAGCCAGAATGATACTTCACAGACTAAAGGTGATGATTAATGAAGCCGATTAGTGAAGCTCAAGAGAAGAAGTATATTGCTAAGTTGTTGAAGGATGATCTAAAAGTTTGTGGACAATCGCATGACTATTATCAGTTAGCATTGCAAGAGATTGAAGATCATCTTAATTTTTTTATTGCTGAATATGGGGTGGACGGATTGCTAAAATATGTTGAGCTTTTGAAGCGCGATTCCGATGCTGACAGGCGTCGTCTGCTTCATTTTAAAGCCAACGCGCGGATAACTGATGATTCACAGCCTCAAAATCGATCTAAAGAATATACCAGAAATGCCCCGATTGATCGATATCACACATTAAATTCCTTAATTGGTTTTAGCATCGCTGGAGCAACAATCGCTACAATCAAATTGCTTAATCAAACATTGAATAGTGATTTTAAGCGCGATGTTAGTCGCCAATTTAATAACAATCGGTTAGCCAGGAAAGTCGGTGCCGATACTGTCAAAAGAATGGCTATTCCTAAACGAGAGATTCTGCGTAACTCTGAGAAGATTATCAATAAGACAATTGATGGCAGTCAGTGGAGTGACAATCTTTGGCTCTACAATGATGATTTGGTTAATAATGTTCAATCGTTAGTGGCTAAATCATTGCGAACTGGATTAAAACAATCTGATGTTCGTCAACTTTTTCCGAGTATTCGCACCGCCAAACCGCATACAGTTACTGGGATGGTTGAAACTAATAATGCGTATGTTAAACGACTGATTGTTACTGAATGGGCTCGAGTGCTTGATCGTGCCACTATGACAGTGTTTCGTTCGCAGGGAATCGCGTATTTCGATTGGGTAACTCAACCAGGAGCGTGTGATAAATGCGAGGAGATCGCTGATGATGGCCCGTATGCTGTTAATGATGCAAACTCTCCAAGCATCCCTGATGACTCCCATCCTAACTGTCGTTGCACCAAAATAGCACACGTTTCGTTATGAGAATCTAATCGCAACCCCAGATGGTTTTCAAGAGAAATAAAACAAGGATGAGCAGTGAGCGAATCTCATTGCTTTTCACTTTGTCCCAAACATGCTTAAGACATTAAACTGCGCAAGGAATTAACAGCCGACAGGCTATAAACGGAGGTAACACATGGAATCAGATAAATTAAACATGAATTTGCAGTATTTTGCTGACGCCGGCCAAGAAGGTAGCCAATCCCAACCTGGTGCACAAGGTGGAGAAAGTGGCGAAGGTGGCCAGAATGCCAACAACAACACCGCAACAAATTCTGGTAATCAAAACGGCCAACCATCTCAAGACTTTATTAAGAAGCTTGTCGACACTGTCACCAATAATGCCAATCAGAATCAAAACAATCAAAATACTAATGGTAATAGTGATCAAGCAGATAATGATGACACATCGTCAAATGACAACACTGATGATAATAATGGCGATAACAGTAGCAATGACAAGACTTTTACCCAAGCGGAAGTTAACAAAATGTTGAAAGATCGTGAGTTCCGTGCTCATAAAAAAGGCATTGAAGAAGGAAAAAAGGTCGGCAAGAGTAGTGCCGAAAAGTACGCCCAAATGACTGACGATGAAAAACAGCAAGAGAAAATCAATGAAATCCTTGAAGAAAACAAGCAGCTTAAAGCTGAAAAGAATCGATCAGATATGCGCAGTGAAGTGCTTAACCAGCTTAAAGATACTGGGTATCAATTTACCAACGAGGATGTTGACACACTGGTTAGTGACGATCCTGACACAACTAAGCACAATGTTGACAACTTCAAGTCAATGCTTGATCGAGTAGTTAAGATTACCAAGAAAAACATGTTTAAAAATAATCAAATTCCAAATAGTAATACACAGCAAAATAATGCTGCTCCTAGTTTTGGCGAATTAGTTGCTAAAAAAACGCTGGGAGATCCAGATAGATTTAAAGGAAAATTCTTTGATAAATAAAAAAATAGGAGATGTAACCTATGGCTGATACACAATACTTTGCCAACTCTGATCCAAGAGTTCGGCAAGATTTAACTGTTGGCTTACCAGGAACAATTGACAGTTCAACTGTTACTGCTGGTTCCAATGGTAAGAAAGTTATTTTACAAGGTACTCCAGTTGGTGCGGCAGTTGACTGGCTAAGTGCCGATCAATCCGCAGGCGTTACCAAATTATCAGAATTTACGGGTGCGGAAGGACAAGTGTTTGCGGGCGTTGTTGCTGCAGATACAGATGTTACTGCAGGAGACGCAGACGTAACAATTTGGTTTGAAAATGTTTATTTGCGCCAGAAATTACTTGATAGCACTGTTGTAGCCGCATTACAGGCGGTCGCTGGTAAGACATCCGGCGTTAAATTAATTAATCGATAAGGAGATGTTATATCGTGGCAACTGCATTTGATTTACTAACTTCCAATTACCTGCAGGGCTATTGGAACACTAATCCGCAATACACAGCTCCCTATTTGATGGAAGCTTTATTTACCCCCACTAAACAGCAGGCCGATAATGTTAAATTAATCAACGGCCAAGATCTATATCCGGCACCACTTGATTTAACCAAAGAAGATTCAGCAGCATTGCCTGTTGAACGTGGCTCACTTCAAACTGGCACATTGCCAACTTACAAATTTAAAAACAAGTTGAACCTTAATGAGTACGATTTTAAGGATTTGAATAATGCCATTGCATCTAATGACGAAAATTTGGTTTTGACCATCACTAAGAAACTGTATGATGATCAAGCAAATTTACTTTTACGTGCTCGGTTTACTCGCGAGTATTACGCTGTCCAAGCACTTTTGAACGGCAAGCTACTTCTGGGTAATCAACTGGCAGACTTTGGCTATGAGTCATTCCAGAATATGACAGTTGCTAAAGTATGGACTGATGATTCATCTAATCCATATGATGACATCAGTAGTGTTAAGGATACTGCCTCGCAAAAAGTTGGTACGGCTTTAACTCGAGCCTTAATGAATTCAAAGACTATGTATATTTTGATGCACAATGCCGCACTAAAAAACACCATTTTTTCTGGGACGGTATCACCACAGGGAAGCATTCTTACTCAGCCTGTTGTTGAGCAATGGTTCTCAGCGTTCCTAGGATTACAGGTAGTTGTTTATGATAAAGGATGGAATAACAACGGTACATTTGAAAAGTTCATTCCAGATGGCAAGATTATTTTCTTACCAGGGACTGCCAATGATCCGGTTGGTCAAATGAATTTTGTTGAAACACCGGAAGAAAGTGTTCCAGTTTCAGGAACGACTGTATCTATTTTTGATACTGGTGTTTCTCTTTCAACTAGTGCTTCCTCAGATCCAGTGACTGTCAAGACCATTGTCGATGAAAAATTTGTGCCAACAATTACCGTTGCTAAACAAGTGTTTATTCTTGACGTTACAACGGCGGCTTAAAAGGAGGAATTTACATGTTTCCAGATCAAATTGATACATCAAAGAACTTCTCCGAAAATGGCAATGTTTATTACATTGTTCAAGAAGGAGACGAATTGTGGGCAGTTGCTACGGCTAACAGCACCTCAACACGTATGCTTGCCAACCTTAACCGGATGTATCCACAAGAAGATTTAAAGCCAGGAAAGAAACTTATTATTTCAAAAGGTGCTAAGTAGAAGGTGATCACATGGATTATCCGTTCGACCAAAATGACGTTATTGCCAGTGTCAAATCCTTATCTGACGTTGAACTAAGTGATGATATTCTTAATAGCTTACTGCCAATTGCTTATGGATTGATTAAACCATTGAATATTCCCATTAATGACAAGTTCGTTTGGAACCAAATTATGGAAATGAAGATGTTATCGCTTATCTGGATTAATTCTGACCTTGGAAAGGGAATTCTAGTGGATAACTTCAAAGATTTACACACCCAATATAACGGGAATGCAGTTAACCAATGGGAAGAATTATTAAATGATTTCCTGATCCGGTATGGATATTCAGGTTGGAGGACTAAACTTGGATGATTTATTCTCAGATGACAATCGATTCCCTGAAATCAAGGAAGAGTTTAGGAAATTGAATCATTATATGGTTGAAGTTGGTGTAATGAAGCCCGTGGGTAATAAGTCGTTAGCATTTATGCAGATGATTGCTACGGTTAACGAGTTTGGCGCTGAAATATATCCCAAGAATGGTCCATATTTAATTGTGCCAATGAGGGATGGTACATTTTACAAGCTTAAGCACGTCAAAATACCAGAACGTTCATTTTTACGTGATGGAGTTGATCTAGGGATGCACAAAATTGTTTCATGTGTCGAGGACGGATTAGCTGGCATCATGAGTGGTGATATGACAGCACGAGAACTATATGAAGCTGTAGGATTACTGATAGAGCAGCGCATTAAAGATGAAATAGTTCTTAAAACTAGTCCCCACAATGCTGCTTTAACTATTGAAAATAAGGGAAAAGACGATCCTCTAGTGGATACAGGCGCACTCCACAAGTCAATTGGTGTGAAGGTGATAGAAATATGAAATTCAGTAAAAAGAGTTTGATCAAACGTTATGGTATTCCGATTAGAATATATCAAAATACCTCATATACTGACGGTGGAGCAACATTAACGGGAGATTTCTTAAGAACTGATTTTCGTCAGCAACCATATATTGACGATAGTGAACCGATAACCCCAGTTAGTCCTAATGCCGCTACCGATGCCAACCAAATAATCCTTACTGGTGATGGTAAAAGTGTCAATTATAGTCACGAATGGTATTCAATGCATCTAAATGTTCCTTTGGGAACCGTCGTTGCCATTAAAAATGGTGATGATGATACTCAGTGGGAATATCTTCAAGTCGTTGGTCAAGACCCATATTATGGTATTTCGGATGCATGCATCTATTATCTAAGGTCGAACAGTCAGGAGGCGCAAAGCGATAATGAAGCGAACGATCAATTGGCAGGAAATACTGTCAACAATGATTCAGGAGATCCGTTCTTTAACTAACCTCGATGAAAAACACGTTGTTGAAGATTACTCCATTGGAAATAAGCCATCACTTCCCTTCATTACTGTGCATCCTCGTGGGAGTATCGTGATGCCTGTACAGCACATGTATCCCATGCATGAACCAGTAGACACTCATCTGTCTATTGTCATTCATACGGCTAATGAATCACGTGGATTAGACCTCATGGATAACCTACAAGCTAATTTGAGAGACCCAGAGGTTCACTATCAGGTGAAACAAAAGGGAATCATCATTGTTGATGTAGAAGATCCACAAGACAACAGCTTTATTGGGATTAACAATTCCATTCAGCAATATGGATTTGATTTGGTAATTAGAGTTGAACGCAACTTTGAATCAGATCAACCAACTATTGAATCGATTGATAATAACAACCAAAATATAAATAGAAATTAGGAGGAAACACAATGCCTATTACTAATGAACCGCTTGGCCCAGTGCATACAACCGTTAAGCTTGTAACACCAGTTAAGGACTTGGGCGATCAAATTCCAAAGTATTTAATTGAAGATCCAGACGCAACCGAAGCTACTCAAACTCGCTATAACAGTCTTCAAGAAGTTGGGGACGACTTTGATCCAGATAGCTTGGTATATCTCCATGCCCAAGCAGTATTCGGTGGTCCAAATCCACCGGAAGCAATTCTAGTTGTCAAGGCAGTCGCTGAAAATTCATTTGTATCACCTACAAGTATTAACGTCGATCAATCCAGTGTAACAGGAACAGTTGGTGGAACTACTAAAGTAACTACTACTGTATTACCGGCAACTGCAACGGATAAGTCAGTAAGTGCCGTATCTGGCGATACTAAGGTTGCAAGTGTATCGCCAAACGGTGATGGCTCATTTACTATTGCATTCAAGTCAGCAGGTAATTCAACTATTACTTTCCAGACTGGCGTTAATGATGAAATTACCACTACAACTCATGTTAGTGTTGCCGCAGCCGTAACTAAAGTTACTGGTGTAAAGCTTGATAAAACGACATTATCAGGAAAAGTTGGCGGAAATGATCAATTAACAGCAAATGTTCAACCTTCTGGGGCAACTAACCAGGGGGTTTTATTTAGCTCATCAGACGATACTGTAGCTGCAGTAGACAATACTGGTAAAGTAACGTATGTCAAAGCAGGGACGGCTGTTATCACCGCAACTACTGAAGATGGTGGTTTCACCGCAACTTCTAATGTAACAGTTTCTGCTTAGTCTACTAAGTAAGGGAGGAAAATATAATGGCAAACTCAGATAATTTAATTGCCGCTGTTAAAAAGTTTTATAACTCTGGTGATGAATATTTAATTCCAGTTGGAATTGATAAAAGCAAGATTCCAGCATTATCGAATTACATTGAAGCCCAGAACACCGGACTGTTGCTTGTTGATGTCGATGATATTGCTGATACCGCACCATACGCATCCAATGTTAATACAGCTGCATTTAAGGCTAATACTGATACTGATCACGCAAATGTATTATCATCCGGCACTGTAGGGGCGGTAAGTGCATTACCAGTCGGTAGTTTCGATATTGCTAACACATCAGGTCTTGATGACAGCGTGCTACCACAAGACCAATTATCATTCCAGCAAGACCAATTAGTTCCATATTCAGAAGGTAACATTAATACGTATTATTTTGCTCAAGGGATGCCAATCGTACGTGATGGTAAAACCTTAAGCGGAGACTATATTGACATGTTATTGGGACGTGATTTTATTATCAAGCATAGCAACAAGAAGCTTACTGAAATCATGGTTAAAAATCCTAAAATTTCTTATGATAACACCGGTATTAACTTGCTCAAGTCTGGAATTGAAAGCGTGTTTGATCAGCTTTACCGTAATGGTGGAATTGGTGAGAAAGATAATGGGAAGCCAGATTATACCGTGACTGCGTTGCCACGAGAAGATATGAAGGACACTGATGTCTCACAACGTATTTATCGTGGTTTATCTTGGCAGTATCATCCAGCAGATGCGATTGACGATGCGTATATCTCTGGCGAAATCGATTTATAGGAGGACGTAGAAAATGAAACTTACTCAACATACATTTGACCCTTGGGAAGTGTCAGTTCAAATTGATGGCCTCCCATTTACTGACTTTGGCACTGGCGATAAAGTCGCTGTTGCTTGGAACAACGATAACGTTACTGATTCGGTTGATAATAATGGTAATGGTAAATCAGCCATTAACCATGATCATTCTGGTACGTTTACGTTTAGTGTTGATCCTAATGCTGCCAATTATGCTCATCTCATTGACTTGGCCAACAATTTGACTGGCGTCCCTGTATCAGTAACATCAAGCTTTGCTCACTTCCATACAGATAGTGCACGAATTACCCGTCCTACTGATACAACTCTTAACGCTGAATATCCAAGCGTCAGTGTCGTATTCAAGGCGTCGGTATTACAAGTGGATCCTGTCACTACTGCATAAAGAGAGATAAATAACGAAGGAGACTTTTTAAGATGACTGAAGAAACAAAGACTAAACAAACTGTAAAAAAAGAGGTTGAAGAACCTATTAAAGAACCAAAATTGGTTAGAACTGAACGAAATGGCATGATTGTTGGCTCTGTAACCCTTTGGGACAAAAAGACCAAGCAAAACATTAAATATCCCTTCAATTTTCCGGGCGTAGAAAATGCCGTTAAGTTTACTGACTTGGCAGATGTTAGTCGTCATGCCTACTGGGATGCCTTTATTAACGGTAATGATGATCTTGGACTTAATCCGCTTATTGGTACGCCCACTGTTGGCGGAAAACCGGAAAAAATGAGTTGGAAATTCTGGGAAAATCATTCTGGCGTTATGAAGGTTTGCTCAGAAGCTGACCGGTTTCTTGTGCAAGAACTTAACTAATCACTTTATTCGTAAAACGGATCTTGAGGCATTAATTAATAAATCAACGTCTCAATCAATTGGCTGGACTGCTTATATCTATAATGGGTTAGAAAGCGGACTGCCTCGGCCAATTAAGTATATGAATGCTGATGAACTGTCTGTCTTCAATTGGGCGATTTCTAAGCGCATGGAAGTACAGTCACAAATGCGAGGAGGATTCTAACATGGGATATGCAAGAAGTGCCAAAGTTGGATTCCGAGTTGTATCAGAAAACATGGATGCGATTGATCGTGCGAATGACAAGATGGATCGGCTTATCAGATCAAGCCGTGAGGCTAATAACCAACTTTCCCATTTTGGCGATCGCATGTCGGTTCAGGGATTAGCCAAGTTTGAAGATAAATATGACAGTCTAATCTCTAAATCCAAAAAATTATCAGATAATCTTACAAGTGATGTCGATAACATAAACAATCGTTTAAAAGGCCTTGCTGATAGCTCGCGTGAATATGCGGGGCAAATCGGCAAGGCTTTTTCTGATACTTCCAAGGAAGCCAGGAACTCATTTAAACGTTTGCCTAAAGAGGCAAACTTCAAAGTAAAGACAAATCTCAAGCAAACAAGTAGTGATATTGATCATGCAAATACACGTGTTCAAAGGTTCGGTACAAATGGTAAGACATCATTTGATAATCTGAGCAGAAGTGGTCGCAAGACAACAAAGTCGTTTAGAAATCTGTACGATGCCGGCAACGACTTTGTAAATATTAGTTCTCAGATTGCTATGGGAGCAGGAATGGTTGGCGCCGCATTCCTTAAATCAGCCAATGAAGCTACAAATTTGCAGAATAAGTATATTACTATCAAAAACTTGTTAAAGACTGGTGGAGAATCGACTTCTCAATCAAAACGTGAAACTTCAGCAATGCAAAAAGAAAACAATCGTTTTGCACTACAGTATGGTGTTTCACCAACAGCGATGGCAAGAGGCGGTGAAGAACTTGTCCGACGTGGATATAACGGTAGTCAGGAATTAGCATCACATAAATACTTCCTACAGGCTGCCAGAGCTTCAGGAGATCCGTATAATGCGGTTGTTAATTATGGTGCTCCTACGCTTGAACAGTTTGGCTATAAAACTAAAGCTGGTAATTCAAGGAGGAAGATGGCTGCCTACACCAAGAAAGTTCTGAACGAAATGGCATATGGATCAGATCTAACTGCCACAAACTTCGAAGGTATGGGAAACTCGCTGAGATATGTTGGTGCAACTGCCCATAGCTCTAACCAGGGGCTTGCCAGAACCGTCGCCGGCGTCGGTGTTCTTTCAAATAACGGACAAGATGGTTCCATTGCTGGTACTGGTTTACGTAAGGTTATGAATTCGTTTGCCGCGCCTAATATGGCTGCTAAGTCTCAACAAGGACAAGTTATGTCAGCCCTGGGGCTTAAGCCATCAGATTTTCAAAAGGCCAACGGGCAAGTCAAAAGTCTTGCTGATAATATGGATGTCTTGAAGAAAGCCACGGCAGGCATGAGCTCTGCTCAAAAATTTAACGTTTTTCACATGTTCTTTGGGACAACTGGGCAAGAATCAGGCTTAATCCTGGCCAATAATACTAAACAATTAAGATCATTAACTGGACAAGTTAGTCGTGCTCAAAAATACGGTAAGAATGGCTATATTGCCACTCTTGCTAAGAAAAATATGGCATCTTGGAAAAACCAAATTGATGTGTTTAAACAATATATCAATATCATGGGGATGGGATTCACTAAAACGGTTCTTCCGCTATTCACCAAAGCATTGGGAGTTGCTAACAAATTCCTTAAAGTTTTAATTGGCCTTCCTTCACCAATTAAGAAAGCAGCCGGTTATGCCGCAGCGTTTGCGGGAGTATGGGGAGGCTTAAAAGTTGGTAAAGGACTCCTTGGGTTATCTGGACGCATGCTTGGCATGGGAGGTAGTAAATCGCGTGCTTCTCTGACCTCCCGTGCTGTTTCGGCAGCTAGTGATATTGAACAGGCTGAAGTTGGCTCAAGATTTACTGGAAGAAAGGGGCCAATTAGTTCAACCCGTTCAGGCAGTACCCGTTTTGCGCAATCAAGATTCGGTGCAGCTACCAGTTCCTTAAGCAGTGATAGATTGCTCAAAGGGATGTCGTATGCCACTATCGGTTTACAAATAGGTGGACATGCTGTAAGTGCTTTTAAAAAAGGTGTAGATAGTAAACAAGGTGGTAGTCAAATGTGGCAAGCCGGCGGTAATGCTGTCGGTGCTGGCCTGGGTCTTGCACTAAGTGGTGGTAATCCATTGGTTGCCATGATTGGATCGTCTGTTGGTGGTTCTGTTGCTAAATATATTGCGGGAAGCAAATATATTAAAAATCTTGCCAGAGGCGGCAACATTGACGGAAGCAATAGAAAGGAATCTATTCCTGGGGAAACTGGTGCTGGCCTTCAAGGACCCGAGGCACAAGTGGCTAATGAGCTTGGTTACCGACAGGCTATGAACGCCCGTAAAAATTCTAATAACAAAGTTCATCATCGAAGAGTTACTCTTGGCTTAGATAAGTTTGGAGATAAAGAATTAAAGTCATTTACATCTTCATTTGATAAAGCTAATGATAACTGGGCTACCGTATCCAAGGGAACCGGCTCGAAGATCAATCAAAACGTATATGGATCTATGCGTAAGGGGCTTAAGTCATATACTAGCTCGGAGAAATCTTCGTCCAACAAACGAGTTCAATGGTTGCTCAAAGAAGGCGTCATCACTAAGAAACGAGCTAGTTCAATGGAAAAATCGGATAGTAAATATTGGAATAAACGCTATTCGAATGCTTCTAAAGGAATTAGCAAGATTAACCGGAGTGAAAAAAATGGTGGTAAAGGCCGTGAAGCTGCTATTTCAGCAACTAATCGGGCAGTATCTAAGTTACTTACCAATAATACCAACAAGGAAACCATTATTTACGGTCGATTAAAAGATCGTACCTCGAAACTTTCTCAGCAACAGGCTCGTTCAATTATCAGGTCTTCATATAAAACGATGAAGTCAACTGTAAGTTCTGCAAACAAAACTTACAAATCTGCTAAAAGTGCTGCTAATAAAAAGTACAATTCAGTTCGTAACGCGGCCGACAAGGAATATTATGTAACTCATTCAATTAGTAAAAAGCAACATGATAAGATTATTTCCAACGCGCGCAGTCAACGGGATAAAACCATCAGTGCCGCCCGAACTACTAAGAATAAGACTATTGATAATGCTGAAACAATGCATGAAAAGGTCGTTCAAAAGACCTCAGCCATGGTTAAAGGTAATTTGAAACAAATGAATACCTGGACCGGAAAAATTAAAGGCATTTGGGGCCACTTTGGCAACTGGTGGGGGAACCTTTGGGGTGGTTTAACCAAGCTTGGTCATCTTGGAACTAAGGCAATGGCAAGTGATTTAACTAATGGCCTTAAACAAAATAATTCACTTCTCACACAGATGAAGAATGGCAAAAAAAATCCATCTAAATCTAAAAGAACTGCTAGTAAAGATGCTAATAAGCTTCCTGGAAACGTGTTTGCTGCGCATGCACTAGGAACTAGTGGCGCAGAAATGCACTCACACGCTGCCCTCGTTGGCGAAGGTGGCACAGAGCTTGCATACACTGTAAACGGTCGTAAAGCGCGTTTGTTGGGTGCTAATGGTCCTGAAATTGCTCACGTAAAACATGGTGAACGAATCCTTAACCACCGAGATACTAAAAAGGTCCTCAGCGGTTCATATGGGAACGTATTGCCGGGATATGCTGCTGGGAATATGAAGCTTGGTTCAAGTAATTCTCTGAAATCCGTAGAAAAGTTAAGCAAGAAGACTGTAAAAGATTACAAAAATTTATCAAATGGATCAAGTAAGCAGTTAGATAAATTTAGTAAGAGTAGTAAATCTAAATGGTCTAATATCCATAAGGCAACTTCAAAGATCACGCACAGTACGCAAAAGAAAACTGTTACAGATTATGATCAATTGCAAAAGGGTTCCTACAAGCAACTTGTACAATTTGATAAGGGCAATACTTCTAAGTGGCGAAACATCAATAGCGATACGAAGCATTACACCAATCAATCAAAGAACCAAGCAATTTCGACCTATGACAGCATGCAAAAAGGCGTGCAGAAGCAAGTTAACCAAATGCAGTCGGGAGTTATCTCATCTGGTAAAGCTACTGCAACCGGATTTGGTCATGCACTTGGTAAGATGGATAACTACGCACATTCAGCAATGTCCAATACTGTTCAACAATTAAATGGTGGTATTAAAGGAATTGATAAAGTCCTTGGACAGTTTGGTGGTAATAGTTCCGTCATCAATGCCATTCACTACGCTAAGGGTTCAAACGGAGAGCTTTCTAATGACCAGTTGGCGATCGTGAATGATGCTAAGTCTGGTCCACGTCAAGAATCTATTATTCGTAATAATTCCCTGTTGATTCCTCACGGGAATGATAGGATGATCCCCCTAAAGAAACGTGACAGAGTCCTTAACGGATCACAAACCCAAGAATTGGGACGTTCAATGGGCATTCAGCACTTTGCTAAAGGTTCAGGTATCTCACACACTGAACTCAACAAAATTATTAGTAAAAATAATGCCCATCCGAACAGAGCTTTCACAAATGAATTTTCATCAAATATTTCCAAGTCTAATACAGTTCTTGGAAATGCTATTAAAGGGCTAAGCAAGCTATCTACCACCAAATATGGTAATCCTTGGTCGGCCGAAGTATGGCGACAGATGGACAATGCCCGAGGCGATGGTGGTGGCGCGTATGGCAGCGGTACTTGGTTGCACAGTCCAGGTAGTGGGTTTCATGATACGTCAGGAATGGGCTATCGAGGTGCAGTTTCCGGTGGGCTGTCTATTCACGATGGCAACGACTTTTCCGGAGCGCATATTATTCATGCAGTTCATCCCGGCAAAGTAATCCGTTCTGGTGGTGCTCCTCGTGGTTGGGGTGGGCCAATTGGTATTGGTCAAAATATGGTTACCAAATCAGCTGATGGATACTATGTCATTTATCAAGAATTTAATGGCAAGAATAACTCTGGTGCACACACTTTTGTAAGCGTTGGAGATGATGTAAAAGCTGGGCAAAGAATTGCTGCTCTTGGACCAGCTGGGACCCATGTGCATATTGGTGTCTCAAAGCGTAACCCATTTTCTAATAATCCGGATTCAACTAGTGGTTGGTTTGATGTCACCAAGATGAAGTCTACCAAAGCTAAGAAATCTTCTAAAGAAAGTCACAAAGCTTCGTCGGTATTATCAAAGCTAGTTGCGAAAGAAATTGCACCACAACTTAAATGGGTTGGTAAGCACCTTAAAAGAAGTGCCGGTTCAATCGGCTCACTGGGAGTTTCTGGTAGTATCGAATCGCGTGCGAAGACTTTGTATAACGCAATTAAGAAAGCCTATCCGTCAGCTACTAAGAAAGGAATCGAAGCGGTTCTGGGAAACTGGAAATTTGAATCGCATTTGGATCCAGGTATCAGTAACTCGGCTGGCGCCCTTGGCTTGGGGCAATGGCTCGATCGTGGACCTGCTTTAAGAAGATATGCTGCACAACATCATATGAGTTGGAAAAATGCTGGAGCTCAAATTGATTTTGCACTTCACGGTGATGGAGCGAATAGCGCCATTCTTAAGCGCGTCTTACGCGGTAATGGATCGGTTTCATCTTTGGCAGCCGAATTTTCTAATCTGTGGGAACGTGGCGGTCATACGCAAGATCATGTTAATGGCGCTCGCGAAATTCAAGCAGCACTCCATAATAACGGCGGTTGGTCAACCAAAGGTAAGCTAAATGTATACGGTGAGAAGGATCCAGAAATTGCCATCAATCCTAAGAAACCTAATGCGGATAACTTGATTGGCTCTGCCATTAGTGCTCGAAGCAAAACATCAAATTCCGTATTCAGCAATGAATCTCAAAAGAAGATGCACAAAGCACTTCTGGAAAATCTTAGAAAGTATAATCCGCTCAAAGGTTTATCAAGTCATTCCAATTCGACTACTAAAGCGCATAACAACGTTACTGTCAACCTGAACATGAATATCACAGTTAATGCTAATGATAAAAATGCTGGAACTAAAGTTGCCAATGATATTTCCAAGCAGGTCAACGAACAGGTTCAGGCAATCTTTGGCAACTTAATGGCTAAAAGAGAAGGAGGGTTTATTTAATGGCAGCCACGGCAGATATAGCTAAAAATGCCTATAATTCAACGCTTTCCGTTTTAAATAATGTCAAAGCAGCGTATGATCAGGCAAATGCCGACTATCTAGATAGCCTCGACGATCAAGCTAATGGCGCCGGACTCGATATAAATGAGTCGGCTCATCAACTCATGGCACAATATGTAGTTGGTAAGTCGCCATATGTCGGTTCCCAGTATTGCATCCCGTATGGTGGAGGCTATTTAATTTCCTATAGTTCCGGAGAAGATACAATCTATCAGCAGATGGATAGTTCGATGAAGTATGTTTCTAAAATGACGGTTAAAAACGGGGGCCACGGATCCTCGTTCGGAATTGATGGCTCAGGGAATATCTGGGCTTCTGTCAGGCATAATGGTTACCAAATAAGTAAGTTCGCTTATCAGCCTGGGGCTTCGATTGACGCAAGTTCATTAACGTCGCTCTACAATTCACCTGATCTTTTACGAGTTAATTATGATACCAGTAATAACCTCGTTGGCTACACTACGGCGGAAAGTTATTGCGTTTGTGACCCGGGAAATTTAAGCAATCCTAAAAAGACAGTTAGTCTGTCAGCAATGGGATTTAGTGTCGGCCAGCAAACGTGGCAATCACAGTCGTTAAGCTATCCATATATCTTTTGGCAAAGCGGTGCCTATAACTCAAATAGTGATCCAGCGACTGTTGGATGTTTTAATGCTGACACAAATACTAAGGAATTTGTCAAAAGCTATCTAACGAGTAGCTATGGTATGAAGTATTCCTATAATGAGCCAGAAGGAATCTATTCAACTGGATCTGCTGTTTTAGTGACGTTTAATAATAATGATAATGGATCGAACTCAATTAACTATCTATTTTCAATTCCTACACTGACGGCTGATTCAACGGTTAGTGAGCGTTTAAAAGCATTGAATAATTTAAAGAAATCCTTAGCCGATGCTAAAACGGCATTCAATTCTGCTAAGTCTGATTTTCAAAAATATCAATCGACTAGTAAAACGATTGTCAAAGATACGCGAATTTATAAAAATGCGACTAAAGATGTTAAAAACCAAAAGAAGTTGGTTGCAAGCACCAAGAAAAAGATAGTCATTGTTACTAAGCAATATGCCAAGGCAGCAAGGGCTAAAAAGCAATCTTTGAAAAAGCAACTTGATAACTTGAAGAAAGTTTATCAAGAGCAAAATAGTGCCTTAACTAAGCTCAAAAAGAAACAAGCTACGGCCAAGTCTAAGCTTTCAAAAGCCCAAAGCAAATCATTATCCGCTCAAAAAGCCACACAACGGGCAATCCTGAAGAAAGCAATTGGCGCCACAGTGATGGCTGAAACAGGTGGTAAAGATGTGACGTGGATAACGCCTGTGAACCCTGGTAGCAAAGAAAGCTATGCGATTCTCTGGCCTGATAGTGAAGACTTTTCGGAAACAGTTAACGTTAATGAAACGGCAGTCATCAAGCACACCCCGATCAATACGGTTACACAGGCTGGAACAGAAAGTATTTCAGTGGGCGGAGCTCTGATTGGTGAAGATGGTTCAGTTCCAACATTGGTTAAAAAGTTCGAACGGATCAGAAAATGGGCTGAAAATACAGCCGAAGTATCACTGATCGGGCAAACGTCTTTCCCACACGCGATCATCTCAGGAATTGACAAGCCGCACGACACCTATTTGACTAACCAAGTTCCGCTAACCATTACTTTACAGAAGGTGGATTGGGCTGATTCAAATGTCAAAAAGAAAGCCAATTCATCGAAAAACAAGGGTAAGGCTAACAAAAAATCTGGTAGTGGTCATAAGCAGAAAAATAGCAAGAGTGCCGTGAGGACGGTAACTACTAAGCCGGGTGACACGTACTATAAATTCGCCCAAAAGTACAATGTCAGTGTTGCTCAACTACGCAAATGGAATAAGTACGCTGACCGATCAATACCGGTTGGCGTCAAGATAAGGGTCAAGTAGGGGGGATCTTATGAGTTTACGAGATAAATTAATTATTGATACAAGTGATCTCCCTAATTATGTGGTTTTACCGGTTGGAACCGAGAACTTCACCATTGAGTTCGACTATCGTGAACGCTACGATAACTTTTATTTCAACCTATACGATGCTGACGATAATCCGCTGATTACCGGAGAAAAGCTTGTTTATGGGGTGCCATTGTGGAACATCAATGATGCTAATCTGCCAAGCGTGACGATTATCCCCCTTGATGAAACTGGCGTGGAGAACACCGTCAGCATTGATAACTTCCAAATCTCGGTATTCTTGTACTTCGAGGATCTTGATCCTGGCATTGAGGATCCCGATAGCGATGATATTGATGAGAATGACACTGATAATTCTGATCTGCTGGATGATGATAATGGTAGTTCACTAATTGAAGATGAACCTTCAGATGATGATAACGAGTATGCACTCCCAAGTGATTGGGGTGATGAGCAATGAAACTCGTTAGGCTTTATAGGCGGCTCGAAGTTGATGGAAAAAAAGGCAAGTTGACACTAAAGAGCTATGCCAAAGTACCTGATAACATCTCAATGGATATTGAAGCGTCCTATGCATCCGGCAGCAAGGAGACGACGCAAGTTTCGGTGATGAACTTGCCGGCTGAAGATATTAATTATTTGACGAAGGGTTCTAACGCTCGGGTTTATGGCGGCTGGTATGGTGAAGATGGCTCATCGAATAACGTCGGCATCATCATGGAAGGAAAGTTGGCGTCACCGACGCCATCGACAATCGATTCATCAGGAAAAACCACAACAATCACTATCGTTGATGGCAGTGATTATGACAAACTTCCTGAAGTTAAGAAAAAGGCGACTACTTCAAGGTCAATTTCTGCGCAAAAAACACTTGACCAAACAATCACTGCTTACAATAGCAAGATGAATGCACAGCGCCGTAAGTGGATTGATAACCATCCGGGTGCTACAAGCAAACAGCTTCGAGCTTATGGGCATACAATCATTACCAAGAAAAATGCTTTTGCCAAAAAGAAACGGCAAGAATATGTTAAGCAAAAAGCTAACCATACTGCTAAAGCTAAGGTAACTAAAAAGACTAAGTACAAACCCTTATCTTTTGCAAAAAATACCAAGGGTTCTTCAATCATCAAAAAGATTGCCAAGGAGGCGGGAATCAAAATATACAAGCTAAAACTCGTATACGATAAGAAGTTTACCAAGGGGTACACGGCTAAAGCAAAACCGATGAGTGCCATTAAAAGTATTGCTTCGCAGTGTAAGACACCGATAGCTTATCCTAATGGTCGATTGGAGATTGCGGATTATTCCAAGAACAAAAAATCGAACTTCTATTTGAACTATGATACCGGAATGCTTGGGGAGCCGGAACCTCAAGACGATTCGGATGATGGGCTACAACACTATCAAGTTGTAGCTCTTTTTAGGCCGTATTTTACCGTTGGGTATATCTTTCATATTGAAAGTACAACCTTGAGTGGCTGGGTACTAATTAATAGCGGCACAACCTCTATTACTGATGATTCAGGAACATCAACACTTGACCTGGTTGACTACTCTAAATACAAAAAGAAGAATTCAGCTTCGGTCAAAAAAGCTGAAACCAAAGATAAAAAGACCAAAGCGAAGTTGGACGCTGCTAATCGAAAAAAGCTTAAGGAAAAGCAGAAAAAGAGGCGTGCCAAATGACTAAAAGTCGTGACTATGTTAATGAATTTTTTAATGTGTTTCGGGACGATGTGATGAGTGATATTCATGGTTCCATTCGCTGCAAAATTGTTAAGGTGAATGCCGATAAAACGTACGATGTTCAGCCGCTGGCTTTGTTTTCGGATGGCACCAAGCGGCCACAGCTTCTGAGCCTGCAAGCATCATTTATCCCGATTAAGATCAAATACCACGATGACATTGGCGACTCACATAGTTTTGTGCCATTCTATGCAGAAATGACAATCAACTATCAAGTGGGGGATGTTGTGGTGGTTGTGTTTGAAGACCGAGATACCTCTAACGCCAAGGGCGATAGTGTCTACAAGATTGATAGCAAACGGATGCATGACGCTAATGATGGAGTTATCGTCGGCAAGATCGATATAAAGTAGGTGGTTTGAATGGCAAAAGATGTCTATATAAATGATCAAGGCGATTTTGAGCAAGATGATAAAGGCAATGTGGCAATGGTTGACGGTCTTGATGAAATCGCACAATCATGTATGATCGCCCTGAATACCCGCAAAGGTGGTTGGGTTCTTGATACCAATGAAGGCCTTGACTGGGGAGCCGTAATTGGAAGCAATGTTCACGATCAGTTTGTGACTGCGGCGATTAGAGAAACGCTTCTTGAAGACCCGCGAATTGATGAGATTCACGATGTAGATTTCGAACGGGAAGCAAGAGTGCTCAAAGTTCACATTACGATTGAAGTTAAGAATCAATTGAAAGAAGTTGTATGGGAGGCGGGTGTCGTCAATGATTGATGAAAATGGTTATACGCCGCTGAATTATGACGATGCTTTAGATACCGTTCAAGGCTTTATTCGAAGAGAAAACGGAGAAGATACCAATGTATCGCCCAGGTCATTTTGGGGAACGCTCGCCCGAGTTTTGGCCAAAATAGCCGTCAATGTTGATCAAAACGGTGAAAATGTTCATGATTCGGGATATATTCTGCAAGCCACGGGAGTAAATCTTGATCGCGTTGGTGGCAATTACGGGTTAATGCGAAAGCAAGCTGAAGCAGCCAGCGTGACCTTATCATTTACTGGGACACCTGGATATGTAATTCCAACGGGAACTGTATTTATGGATGACAATGGTAACGAATTTTATTCCGTTGATGACTGTCAACTTGATGTAAACGGAGTCGGATCAACAATTATTGTTTCAAGCGAGTTAGGATCACAATACAATGTTGATGCAGGTACAATTGTTAACCAACAGTCGCCTGTTGAAGAAATTGATAATGTAACCAATTCACAGGCAGCCGAGGGTGGTCAAGATATGGAAACAGATCTTGATTTTAGAAACCGATTGCTATTGGCATCAAACTCCAATGAATCTGGGACAATTAATGGCGTATACACTGCATTAATGAACACTCAAGGAGTCACTGCGGTAAAAAGTGTCTATAATGCATCAATTAGCGATAATGATTCGTATGGGAACCCACCAAAAACAGTTCATTATTATGTACAGGGGGGAACTGATCAGGATGTGGCCAATACAATTTTCCGAGTTGGAGGCGGTGGGATTACTCTTTATGGATCGTTAAGCAAGACAGTTTTAGATGATTCTGGGTCAATTCAAACGATCTTCTTTGATAGACCACAGGAAACACCGATTTACGTCAAGGCATCTATTAGGGTTAGTGATAGCTTCGATCAATCTGAGGGAACGGATGATGTCAAAGCCGCAATTGAGGGTTATATTGAAAGTCTTAAGATGGGAGACAAAGTTGTTACTAACCAATTCTTCTCTAACATTTATGCGATTGATGGAATCGATTACGCGGATATTGAGATTGGAACCGACAAGAACAAACTAAGTACTAATAACATCGCACTAACAGCCTTCGAAATTCCAGTTATTACTGACGACAATGTGGAGGTTGACTATGTATCAAACTAGTTATGATGAACTATATCCACAAATATTTAAAATGTTTGATCGAGGACTGGCTGTTGGAACTGGTAGCAATATTAATACAGTCATTCGTGTATTATCTGACTTTCAGCTTTGGCTTGATAATGGGGCAGAAATGATTCAAAGTTCATGGATAATTGACGAGGCTGTTGGAGAACAACTTGACGAAATCGGTGATGATATCCATCAACCCAGATATGGAGCCAATGATGATACTTATCGTTTTATCCTTAAGACAAAAATTTTAGCATCACATTCTGGTGGAACCATTAACGATATTATTAATATCATATGCAATGCTTTGCAAATATCGCCAGTAAATTCAGGCGTAAAAGTTCATACTGATTATCATTGGGATGGTACCAAAATGGTTGGGAACCCACAGGTTGTTGACATTGATAACCTTCCAACTAGTTTAATATCATCAAGCCAATCACTGATAATCCTCATGGATCGTCTATCATCAGCTACTCTAAACGGAGTTACGATTAATACAATTGCGTTTATGAACAATTCTAAACTAATTGAATATGTAGGTGTTGGGACTCAGCCCATCATGGTTAAAGAAGTTAATGTAAAAGGAGGCAATTAACATGGCATATGACTTGGCAAAAGTAACTGCTAACGGAAACAACCTTATTGCTCAAATATTGGCCAACAAGTCATCACTAAGCATTGATAAGATAGAAATAAGTGATACTCAGCTGTCATCGACAACAGACATCTCAACAATGACATCTGTTCCAAAGGTAGTACAAACTGTTAGTGCAAACGGATTCTCTAAAAATAGTAATACCTTGATTATTTCAACAGTCGTTGATAACTCATCCATAAGCGCTGATTACAAGGCATGGGTATTTGGAATTTGGGGATCTGATTCTCAAAATGGGCAATCACAATTAATTGCAGTTATCACATCAACAAATAGTCCAGATACAATACCAGCTTTTTCTGGTATTACTCCGGTATCATATACGTATAAATTCAACATTGGGTTTTCAAATGCAAGTCAAATTCAATTTAATATGATTGATGATTCGTTTGCTACCAACGATACGGTTGTCCATACGACCGGTGATGAAACAATTGACGGCCAAAAGAAATTTAAAACAGATCCTACAGACAGTGCAGGGAATGCTTACGCCAAGACAGTTGACGTTAATCAGCAACTGGATAAAAAAGTGGTCGATAACAAAGATGGAACTGAACAACTTAATGGGGTTCAGGTACAGCCATATAATAAGTTATCAGATACTATTGGTGGGCGAAACCTGTTGCTTAATACCCAAAACCCTTCTGCAACTAATCCAGTAAAGTTTGTAAATGCGGTTGGACCAGATATTTTGGGAACAGAAACTTTCTCAAATGGTTATATAAAATTGGCTTCAAGTGTATCATCAACTGTATCTGAAACATTTTATCGTTTTAATCATCCTGATTTTGCATTAATGCCTTTACCTTCTGGGACTTATACATTAGTTGTGGATTTAACAAGTAGTGACAATGTTCAGGTAACTCCAAGAGGAGAATTTTCAACAAATGGTAATACTTTTCAAGATCTGTCAACACCTTCATGGAAGCCCTCATCAACTGAAAAGCAATTTAGTTACACCTTTACAATTCCATCAAACGCGACTGGGTGGTATATCTCACTTGAAATGTATGCTGATGATGGAACTATCGATAATACTGGAAAGTCTTTTCAATTTAGAAATGCCAGTATTCAAAAAGGTGATATTGCAACAGATAGCTCGCCAGCGCCAGAAGATAAAGTTAACGTTTCAGATATGCGTAAACCAGCCAGCGATGTAGCGGGGATTGAAGAAGTTAATGCCAAACAAAATTTAATTGGTTACACACCTGCTAACGATTCCAAGGTAGCCCACCTATCTGGTGCTAACAATTTTGACACTGTTCCAACGGTTAACAATAATCCGTTATTGCTAGCAAGTAGCTTACCATCTGACCTAGCACGAACGGGTTCAGATCAAGAGTTTACGGGTAAGAACACTTTTGATACTGCACCAATAGATAAGACAACTGGCAATCCGTACATCACCAAATCAGATGTTACAGCCGCCGTTAATACGGCTACTGCTAACATGGTTGATTCCAGCAAGCCTACTAATTTCACGGCCGGGCTACAGTCAGGAGGTGTCGATGTCGCAACCGCGGCTGATATCAAAAGCGTTGAAGCAAGTGCTTGGCATCAGCTAGATAATAAGTATATCATTCCTGATAGTAGAAATACTTTAGCCCCAGCTACTAGCGTTTTGTATAAAATAGATGACAGTAATCATACGCTATATTTATCTGGGGTCATAACGCTGACTGAGGACGGTGTACCTTACTATCCATTTACCGTTACCATTAAACTTGGCAGCATTATTAAGTCAATGAAAACATTTTTTGTCCCATATCTTGGAAATGCTAGTAATGCCAACAGCGGCACCACTTGGAATCTTAATTATGCTAGTCAAAGTTCAACTAATTTAACGTTTGTTGCTGTTTACGGGGTCGTAAGTATTGTAGCAACTTCGGGTGCGGGAGGAAAACTTGCCTTTGTTACTTATGATGAATTAGTTTAGAAAGGACGATTAAATGTTTATTTATATCAAATTTGATACAGATGGTTTCATCACAGCGTACCAGAACACTGAAGCAGACGGGTACACGAAGGTGTTCATTCTCGATTCGTGGATTACTCAGTTTGCCCAGCATTCCGACAAATTCCGATACGATACGGATAAAAAGGTTGTACTCAATCCGGGTAACTTACCAGACGTATCTCTTGAGGAGTTGAATACCAAGTATTCTAACGTACTAGAAACTAGTCAGCAAGCTGTGCAGTCGGCAACGGCTTTAGCACAACAGCAAACGGTATCTGCAACTGGTATCAATCAGTTACAGAAGTCAATTACTGCATTAGCGCTCAGTCAATCAGCAAAGGAATCTGCACCAAGTCAATCAACAAAGGAGACGGTATAATATGGTTCAAATTTACACATGGGCATATCAAGAGTGGAAGACGATTAGCAAGGAAACATTAGCAACAGTCGTGGGATTGCCAGATGGGATTACTGCTGATGATTACAAGGCTATCACCGGCGATGATTATGTAGCACCAACAACTCAGGCAACGACCACAAGCACCACTAACTAGCAGTCACTCAGCCAGTTAGTCAGTGCTTTTTATTTGCCATAAGTTAATATATGATATACACTAACGCTTGTGTTACTTTCCCCCGTATGGATGCCTAATCCTGCTAAAAAGAAGTAGCACAATCAAGCCTCCTCCAAAGGCTTATGTGTATTTCCCCAATACACAACTGTGGCCGTTTAAGTTGTTTTTTAAGCCTACTTTTCTCTAGACTTGAACGGCCTTTTTTATGGTAAAGTACTCATTGTACTGCTGTTTGGAGTGCGTCAAATGGTGGTACAGTCTTAGCGGAACCGCTAATTTACAAATCAAACTCAACAGTTTATAGTACCGCTAAGTTAAGCATGCCTCATTACGGGGTGTGCTTATTTATTTGGCTCTTTGTCAACTGGTATTGGTGGAGAGTTTTGAAACGCATTTGACCTTAT
>NZ_AYYR01000105.1 GCF_001435975.1 Secundilactobacillus collinoides DSM 20515 = JCM 1123 | reverse complement strand
AAGGGGTATTTTCAACCCAGCACTAATGAAATCGTCATTGGTGGCGATGAGCCCGATAATGCTTTAAAATTGAAGACGTTATATCATGAATATGCGCATAGTCAGTTACATGGGTTAAAATCAGCCTTTAAAGATCGCCCGCGAGCCTATCAAGAAACGCAAGCCGAAGCGGTTGCGTATGTTGCCATGCAAAATATTGGTGTTGATACCAGTAACTACTCACTCGGGTATGTGGCTACCTGGGCTAAAGATAAAGCCGTGATCCATAGCGCTTTAAGTGAAATCCAGCAAGTTAGTAACAAAGTGATTGAGCTTAGCGATGGCTTAACCAAACAATTAGGCTTACAAGAAGCACAAAAAGAACCTGAGCATGATCTAAAAAAGCTATCAGCTCAGGAACTTAATAAGTCCTACCAAGGCTTGCAACAACAAATTCAACAAGCAACTAGTCCACAACAGAAAGCGCAATTTAAA
>NZ_AYYR01000104.1 GCF_001435975.1 Secundilactobacillus collinoides DSM 20515 = JCM 1123 | reverse complement strand
GACATAAAGTCAAATACGTTTCAAAACTCTCCACCAATACCAGTTGACAAAGAGCCTTTTTTTGTCGCTCTCATTTTGGATGTACTTAATAAAATCGTGCACACAGTGTTTTTCATTGGCCTTATGCGCCACCGCGTCAAAGCCGATCACCTGCGGCCATTCAACCGGAACGTGCACCAGTCGCGGATTGTTATCCGGGTAAATAAAATTCAGGCCGAAGCCGATACCCTGGTCCGCATTGATCAGAATCTCAGCCGAGGCAAAATCATTCGTGTACGTGACCTCAAGATGGTCATTGGTCTGCAGCAGTTTTTCCTGCAGCTTCACGGACTCGCTGCCGACCCAGTCATTATCCACAAAAATCACACGCTCGTTTTGCAGATCCGTGAACGACAAGCGCGGTTGTCTGGCTAACGGATGGTTCTTCGACATCAGCGCAAAAAAATGGTCCGTCATCAGCGGATAGATTTTAATGTTTGAGAGCCCCTCTTCGTCTTCGCGGCTGCTCATCAAAATATCGATTTCACTAGTTTCCAGATAGTGTTTCAGCTTATTGTGGTTCAGCGTTTCAATGTTAAACTTCACGTTCGGATACAACGCGTTGAACCCGCGGATCCAAATCGGAATCATCAGACTGTTAAACGGGGTGTACGAAAAACCGATGGTGATCGTGTTCTGTTCGTCATTGCTGGCACGCTGAATATCCTGCACAGCCATGTAGTAGTGGTTGATCAGCGGTTTGATTTTGTTATAAAACGCCTCACCGTAACTCGTCACATGGACGTACTTATTACTCCGGTCGAACAATTTCGTGCCGATCTCATTTTCAATTGCTTTAATATCATGCGTCACCATCGGCTGAGACATGTGCAGGGCCTTCGCAGTCCGCGTGTAGTTTCTTGTCTCCACCAAATTAACAAATACTTTCAGGCGATTTATGTCCATGGTCAGCCTCCAACGATTAACAATCTATATTATTGATAATCATTATTAATTTCACTAATGATTATAGCCCAACTATAATCAAATTGTAAGCGGTATAGCTAGAAACTTCACAATCGTTTTTACCGTTTTATGGCTAGCGGCGATACTCGTCAGCTGGCATCAATTTAACCAATGAGGTGAATCAAATGACGCAATATTCAGCAACAGAGAAAGGCTTTCACGGTGACGTCACTGCTAAGGTGACAGTTGATTCAGAGGGCAAGATCACCAGCGTTGAAGGTGAAAGCATCAGTCCAAACACGATTGGTGCGGCCGGTATTGAAACCTGGCTGGGTCAGGCAAACAGTCTCAAGACAGTTGATTTAGATGCCATTTCAGGCGCGTCCATTTCGACTGGGGCCTTCCGGAAGGCAGCTCAAAACGCTTACGCGCAGTACACTGGCGACCAAGTCGATGCCTTTACCAGCGCCTCCAAAGAAGGTGGCAGCACATCTGGCACGCCGAAGACTGCCAACTACCCGATTCTAAAGGATAAACTCTTCGAAGCGGACGTCAATTACGATACGTCCTACGACCTGGTTGTCGTCGGTGCCGGTGGCGCTGGATTATCCGCTGCAGCGACGGCTGCCGAAAGCGGCGCATCAGTGCTTGTTGTCGAAAAAGCCGGGATCGCCGGTGGGACAACCAACTACTCCGGCGGGGTTATTCAAGCTGCCGGCGACCAGTGGCAAAAAGAATACACCAACTTTAAAAACGACACCCCTGCCCGCCACGAAGCCGAGTATATGAAAGCCGGCGAAGGCCGTGTCTATCAGGACCTCGTCCACGATTTCACGGAAAACTCACCGAAAAACCTGACCTGGTTAGCCAAAATGGGCATTAAGTGGACCAGCGTTTACGGCCACACTGAAATTCCCTACGCCAAGGATAACTTTGCCGACCGGATCCACGTGTACGAAGGCGGCGGGGTCGGCGGTAACGGCATCGTTCTGACGCAGCACTTGTTGAAGTACGCGTTAGATCAAGGCGCCAAAATCATTTACAATACCGCTGCGGTTGGGCTCGTGTTGACCGATGAAACGGCTCAAAGCGTTGCCGGGGTTGCCGTTGAAGAAAACAACGAAGTCCGCTACGTCAAGGCACGTCGAGGGGTCATTCTCGCGACCGCGTCAATCGACCAGAACCTGGCGCTGGCGAAAGATTTGAGTCCGCAACACTACGAAGATGTAAAAGCTCACCACTGCTGGTCAGTGAAGACCGACCGCGGCGATGGCATCGTCATGGGTATGACGATTGGCGCTGCCGTGACTGGTTTTGGCGGAACCATCGACTTTGACGCCCGGACAGGGAACGGGACGGATGACCGCGTGCCAACCATTCCTTCCATTTTCGTCAACGGTAACGGCCTGCGCTTTGTCAACGAAGACGCAACCTACGCCTATGGTTTCCGAGCCATCTTCAACGCTGAAAAACAGTTGGATAAACCAACCTATCAAATTTTCGGCCACGATTCCATTCAGGTGAAGACGAGCCCTTGGACCGCAGAGAGTCTGGCCAAGGACGTAGACAGTGGTCTGGTGGTCACCGCGGATAATTTACAGGATCTGGCAGACAAGATCGGTGTGCCCGCTGAAAACCTGAAAAAGAGTGTCGATACCTGGAACGTAAACGCGCAAAAAGGTTCCGACCCCGAATACAATCGAACAATGGGCGTGGCTGAATTTACTGCCCCCTACTACGCTTACCGCAACACCCCAGGAAACTTGGGTGCCATCGGCGGGCTGAAGATCGATGCCAAGTGCAACGTCTTAGATATGTACAATAACCAAATTAATGGCCTGTATGCTGCTGGCCTGAATGCCGGTGGTTGGATGGGTTCCTACTATCCCGGTTCAGGAACCGCTGTTGGCGGTGCCGTGCATCAGGGACGGCGAGCTGCTAGTTCGGCTTTGAATTTGGATTAAAGTGCAAGATAGTAAAACTGGTGTTGGTCTTAAAACCAATACCAGTTTTATTTTCGATCTACATTCGAATCATAAAGTTTTTCTCATCATTGTGTCATCATTTACAGAATTTAAAAGTTTAGTGTTATGCTAATGAAGTACTTCACAAAAAGAATTGTAATTGGAGGAATAAAAATGACAACTCAAACTGATATTAATTGGAACGCGACCTATGACACATTAGTTATCGGCTTTGGTGGTGCAGGTGCCACGGCAGCTCGTTTTGCAGCTGATAACGGCGCTCATGTTCTATTAGTGGATGCTGCTCCTCTCGGACACGAAGGTGGAAATACCCGCTATGCTGCCCAATTGTTAAACAGTGGTGAAGACTATAATAAATTACTGAGCTACTATCAAGCATTGTATGCACCAAAAATCTACGACAAGGAAATGCTGACAACCTATGTTCACGGCATGCATGACCTGCCGAACTACCTCAAAGATTATTTAGAGGTTGACCCAGTCAGCGCTAAGTATGATTTAAAGATCCATAGTTATGCGTTACCAGAATATCCAGAATTTCCCGGTTCTGATACGTTAGACTTTACCTTAGTTCATAAAGGACTATTCGATGCTTCATTATGGAAAGTATTGCGTGAGCAAGTCACAAAACGAGCTGATAAAATCGATATCTGGCTGGAATCATCCGCTACACATTTAATCCAAGACCCCGAAACTCATAAAATACTTGGCGCTCAAATTGAACGCAAAGGCAAACTAGTCAACATTCAAGTCCGTAACGGCGTAGTTTTAGCCACCGGCGGGTTTGAAAATAACAAAGAGATGCTGCAAAACTACCTTGGTGTCACACATCTGACTCCACTAGGCAGCCTGTACAACCACGGTGACGGTGTTCGGATGGGCATCGAAGTCGGCGCTAAATTATGGCACATGACCAACTATGAAGCTATCGGCATTCTTAATGGTATGGTCTTCAAGGTTCCTGAAGGCGAACGCGGTTACTTTATCAATCCCAAGTACGCCAAGCTCTTTACCGGCTCAATTTTCTTAGCTGGTGACGATGGTAATCGTTATACTAAGGAAGATGAGCAGAATCGTCACGGCCATGTCTATCAAAACGGTCAGTGGCATGTTGTTCGTCCGAATGAGCATCCGCACCTCATTTTTGATGCTAAACAACTTGATGACTTGAAAAATGACCATGACAGCCCGTACAGTGATTGGCTAACGGATATTATCAGCGCCGAATCAATTGAAGAATTAGCAGGTAAAATTAATGCCGATCCTGTTATTCTCAAACAAAACGTAAACAAGTTTAACAAATTCGCAGAGAATCAGCAGGACGAACAATTTGGCCGGGATCCTAAAACTTTACGCCAATTTACCAAAAACGGTCCCTACTACGCTGCTGCCGTTGATCATGATGTGTTAAACACCCAGGGCGGTCCACAACGTAATGTAAAAGCTGAAGTCTTGGATACAAATAACGAACCTATCCCAAATCTATACAGTGCGGGTGAACTAGGTGGCATCAATGCCAACATGTATCAAGCTGGTGGCAACCTAGCTGAATGCCTGATTTTTGGGAAAATTGCTGGTGAAAATGCTTCCAGAGATAAAGGTTCAAATGCTACCCTACAGCTGGCCACTGAAAGTCTGGGTCGTAATGATATTATCGCGAATGCAAAGGCTTCTCAATTTGAAGTCGGTGCAAACCAGTACCTCGGTTACAGTAACAAGGGTGTTGGTGGTCAATTAATCGTTAGAGTCACTTACGCTAATAATAAAATCACCAAAGTTGAAATCGTCGAACAACATGAAAGTGAAGATGTTGCTGCCACTGCGATTGCAGAACTACCTAACCAAATTGTAAGACAAAACAGTGCGGATGTAGATGCCATTTCTGGTGCTTCCGCCGCTAGTCGTGCTATCAAGGATGCAGTGCGTGATGCACTATCAAAGATTAAATAAAAAAATTAAATTAAACCCCACTGATTCAGTGGGGTTTTTAATTTTCAATAATAAAAATTAACGTATTCACACGACGCCGATCGGCTAACACATTACGTCAACGGTCATAGTAAAAGGGCTCTTTGTCAACTGGTATTGGTGGAGAGTTTTGAAACGTATTTGACTTTATG
>NZ_AYYR01000015.1 GCF_001435975.1 Secundilactobacillus collinoides DSM 20515 = JCM 1123 | reverse complement strand
TCTTCATACCAGTACCTCCAGAGATTTCTGGTTCAAGTACTGGGGTTCGGTCCAGCTTCCTGGAGCTCGTTTCGACTTGGCTGCCTAGGAAGCTTTTTTGAACTTATCTCTTTGAATGATCTTATAGCAAAAAGTTAGCGACCTGCGCGTCAGACAGAGTGGTCATGGAAAATTCCGAATTTGGATTTGTCACTTGCTTGCTTGTTTGATGTGACTGGTATCTGTATTTTGAACTTGTTTTTGGCTGGGTGAGTTAGAAATGATGAGCGCAGAGTTGAAGAGACTGTGATCAAAAAAAGCGGGCCTGCTTTGCCGGGGTTTGTTTACTGGCTGATTTGGGCGACGTGGGTCTCTTTTTTATAGACTAAACGTGTTCCGAAAGGTAGGGGGCTACTGCAGAAGCGACTCTGACCCAAAAAGTCAGAACCGGACTTTTCGGGTCAGAGTCGCTTCTGCTCCGCCCCCTAAACGCCTTTCTCCACACTGTCTCTACTTAAAATAAGTCCCCAAAAACTCACTAACCCGGTGCTTATAATTAGCAGGGTTGTACCAAAAACTCTCAGCATGACTGGCGTTGCGCACGATCCAGAGCTGCTTTGGTGCCTTGGTTGAGGCGTAGTTTTCATAAGCCATCTTAACCGGCACGTAGGTATCTTTACCACCGTGGATAAATAGAATTGGCCGCCGGTTTTTCTTTAGTTGTTCAGTAGACGAAACATCGTTTAAGTAATACCCCAGACGTTGCTTCGTAATCGTGCTGATCAGTGGTTCGATAGGGTATTCCGGCAGGTGATACTGGTTATGCAGCAAGTAAACGAGTTCTTCACGGATGCTGGCATACCCGCAGTCAGCGATGATGGCTTTGACTTGCGAAGGCAATTTCTCACCTGACAGCATTTCGACCGTGGCGCCGCCCATGCTGACACCAAACAGGAGAATCTTTTCGTCCTCACCGTTCTTGCCGATGATCTGCTCGATCCAGTGAATGTAATCTAACCGGTCAAGCCAGCCGAAATTAATGTATTTACCTGCGCTGTCACCGTGGGCACGGTCATCTGGTAACAGGATGTTAAAGCCGAGTTCGTAAAACATTTTGGCGTAGTTTGCCATTGTTTCACGGTTGCCCTTATACCCGTGGGAAATAATGACCGTTTTACCCTGATCTGCCGGGTTCGGGATGTAGCTTGCGACCAACTTTTTATCCGGATCGTTTTCGTTCAAATACCATGTGTCGTGGGGGATTTGGCGGTACCAGTCCACGTAGGCGTAGTACTCGTCCGCGTATTTTTGTTTGTCCGCAGAGGTTTCTGGGACGTAGTTGACCCGCTTAAAGGCCACGTTAAAGAGCTTATTGCTCATGTAAACAGCTCCGGCAGAAACCGCAGCCAAGGGGAGCGTCAGTGTGAGTAGTCGTTTATTCATCGGGAGCCTCTTTTCTTGTTGTTAAACAGTTAATCTTTTTTAAGTTATTTAACTAACCTTTATATCTATTTCTAATATAAATAGTGCGGTCTACCTTATTAAAGTAGACCACACTAGTTTAAAACTATTACGAATTAAGTCAAGCCTTAGTCAGGTATAGGGTTTGCAGATCAGTAATGTCCTGGTCCGACAAATCAAGTGCCTTGGTCAAAAACCCGTGCATATCGCCGTAGTCATCGCGAATGGCGGTCATGGCATTTTCGTAGTAGGCATCGGATACCCGCCAGAGGGCTTTGATCGAATCTAATAATTGGCCGCTGACACCTTCTGCTTTGGCTGATTCTAAACGCCGATGGAGCAGACCGGCAGCAACCTGGTTGGTCAGCAGGTAGTCCTGTCGGATGGTGGGTTGGGCAACGCCCAGTGCGTTTAGGAAGAACACAGCGCCCATGCCGGTCCGATCCTTGCCGGCGGTACAGTGGAACAGGACAACGTCGTTTTCGGTTGTCAGCAGTGTTTGAAAGAACTGCTGATACGCTTCGTGGGATTTTTCAGTGGTGATCATGTCGTGGTAGGTGTCCAGCATGTGCTGAAAGCCGTTTTCAGCCTTTTCCTTCAGTTCTGCCTGGATCTCCGCTTGGGTCTTTGAGTTATCAGTCTGGTCCTCCTCGAAAACGGGCAGGTGTTGGTAACGAACCCCCGTTGGGACGCGGTCGGGTTCCTTAGTGATCTCGGTGTTGGACCGGAAATTGACGTCAACCTTGACGCCATAGTTGATGAGTGTCTGCTGGTCGTCGTCCGTCAGCCGTGCAAGCGAGGCCGTTCGAATGGCACGCTGCCATTTGACTGTGCGGCCATCCACCGTGGGATAGCCGCCGAGTTCGCGAAAGTTAATGCCACCGCTAATATCTAATAATCGTTGGTTTGTCGTTTGCATAGGGTGCCTCCTTGAGATTTCTGCATCTATTGTACATTAAATTGACCGAAAAGTCAGACGATAGGTCCGGTCCACATTGCTTTAGATACCGTTTTGAAAGCGTTATACTTACTGTACTAATCACACATAGGAAGGGTGACTATCATGAAAATTGCAATTATTGGCGGCAACGGCAAGGCAGGGTCGAAGATTTACGAAGAAGCTATCAAACGGGGGCACGAGGCAACGGCCATCGTACGGAACGCTGAAAAGGCACAGGCGGTTCTGGGAACGGACGCCGCGCTGCTGGTCAAGGACGGGTTCGCACTGACAAAGGACGACCTGACCCAGTTCGATGTGATCGTGGATGCATTTGGGGTGCCGATGGGCTCACCGTTGGCATACCTGCATATGGATCTCGCAGCGAAACTCGTTCACGATTTACGGGATACAAAGACGCGTCTGGTGGTGATCGTCGGGGCGGCCAGTTTAAATATGCCGGATGGCAACCCATTGATCAGTCAGTTATTGCAGGCTCCCGGGCATGAAGACTGGATCGGGGTACCGTTGAATCAGTCGCACGAATTAGCCATTTTACAAATGGTTGATAACGTTGACTGGGTGGCCGTTTCACCACAGCGGAACTTTACGCCGGGCCCCGCAACGGGGTATATTATGGGTAGTAACGATGTGATGTTTGACGCGGATGGCAAATCTGAATTGACAACGGGTAACATGGCGTTGGCTGTTTTGGATGAGCTGGAATCGCCGGAGCACCATCAGGAACGGTTCACGATTCGAAACGCGGATCAGGACTAAATTAATTATGGCAGGTGGCTAGTGTGAGTTTAAGCGGTAATTGGTTACTTTTTAAAACAAGACATTCACGATTGAAACAGCAGGTGGCAGCGGGATTTCGGCATCCTGGCCGGCGAACGGATGAACTGGCAGCGGACAAGTTTGCCGCGCCGGAAAGAGTCCAAATCACAGAACTGCCAAACGGCCGTCTGGTAACGCTGGTCACTCAGGAAGCGGCGTCAAAGCACATTATTTTATTGCACGGGGGCGCCTACGCGTTACGGGCAACCGAGAGTCACCGTGAGTGGATGAAACTGTTGTCGGCTGATACTGGTGCGAACGTGACCGCGATCGATTTTCCGCTAACCCCAGAGTATACGGCGCGGGACACCGTGTCGTTTACCGTGAAAGCCTACCAGAAATTACGTGACCAATTTCCACTGGACGACTACTACTTGCTGGGTGATTCAGCGGGCGGCGGCTTAGCGTTGGTTTTACTGCAAACGCTGCGTGATCAGAAATTACCGATGCCAACTGGCACGCTGCTGGTGTCACCGTGGTCGGATCTGGCCATGACTGAGCCTTCGTTTGAGGCGGGGGCCGATGCTGACCCGGAGTTGTCGTTACCGGTTTTGCGCGAAGTTGCAAAGAAATATGCTGGTAAGCTGGCGTTGACTGACCCGCTGGTGAGCCCGATCAATGCTAATTTAGATCATTTAGGCAAAATCGGGTTATTCTATGGCACCAAGGAAGTTTTGCTGCCGGAGCACCACGCTTTGGCACAGAAACTGGTGGCGGCTGACGGCACCGATGTTGATATTCATGAGTTTAAAAATATGATGCACGATTATCTGTTATGGCCGAATTTGCCAGAGAGTCACAGGACGTTTACTTATTTGCAAGACATGATGAATTAACGAGAAAATAACTAAAGAAAAGACATTCTTCGCTTGATGAGCGAGAATGTCTTTTCTATTGGTTACTTATTGTTTGGTTTAATGTTGCGAGGATTATTAATTCTGCGCCATTCAAGTGAATCAACACAGAGGAAAATGGCACTGCGTTTTACTCAATGTGAGAAGCATTGCTGTAGGGAGACTAATATGCCGTCGAGTGCGCATTCGCAGCAAACTGTCTTTAACTGCAATTTGGTGCTGCGCTTTTGGATAACAGCAATCCATTATGAGCAGCATGTAGCGTTGCTAACAGAAGGAAAATCCTCAGACCTTGTATAAGAGCTTATCGTTTAATGGTTACCCGCACATCAGCAGGTTTATCTGTATTGGTAGGATGCAACTCTTCCTTGCAATCGAAATTGGCATCCTCAAAATAGTGCCGCATTTCTGTGTTAACCGTTTCCAAATCTCGGTTGTCGTTATCCTGCTGTGTAATCAGCAAGGTGTATTCACTAGTATCTTCATCAGCGTTTTCAAAATCGTAGATGAGGGACACAGTGTTCAGAATTTCCTGGATTAATTGACGTTCTGTCATTGCCATTACAATCTACCTCATTTTCAAAGAATAGTTACATATCTAATGTACGCTAATTGGACTAGATTGTTAAATGATTTAACGTCCGATACCGGAATTGTCGGGTATAACGGCAAGTAAAAACTAAAAATGACTGCGCTGTCAGGAAAAAAACCGATGAAACCCGCATTAACGACCACCAAATCATGGTAAACTAGGATGTTGAGAGCAACTGAAGCGTGTGTCTTGCTTTTCCGCGAAAGGCGTGCTATTTTCTTACTTTAAGTATGTGCTTTTCGGAAGTAAGCGCCATGAACTTAGCCGGTTGATGGTGACCAGGGGCACAAGAACCAATACTAAAAGGGGGCCTTAAACTTGCGACCAAGAATTGCTTTACCCGCTGATACGTTAGCTGAAGCAACTAACGTGATCAATGAACGCAACGCAGCGTATGCGCCGCGTCCTGCAATCGAAGCGGTTGTCAAATCTGGCGGCGTGCCAGTAATCTTGCCTAGTGTTGATCCGGATGATGTGGTTGACTATATGGATTTGTTTGACGGCGTTTGTTTCTTAGGCGGTTACGATGTGGATCCCACATTCTTTGGCGAAGAGCCCTTTGAAAAGTTAGGACCGACCTACCGCAAACGCGACTTGTTTGAAATTGAATTATTGAAACAATCAGTGGCTCGCGGCAAAGCTATTTTGGGAATCTGCCGCGGTATGCAGCTGGTCAACATTGGTTTGGGCGGCACTGTCTACCAAGATCTGTCACAAGACCCGCACGTCACTTTGAAACACAACCAGTTGGCACCGGGCAACATGCCGTCACACCACGTGACTGTGGCTCCCGACAGCCGGTTGTATAAGATTGCGGGGGAACGGCCCTACATTAATTCACGGCACCACCAGGCGTTGCGCGACGTGGCACCAACCTTGAAGGTGACGGCTCGAGCCGATGATCAGGTGATCGAAGCGGCGGAATCCATTGAAAACGACCAGATTCTTGGCGTGCAGTGGCACCCAGAAAATATGTATAAGCACCACGCGAGTTCAAAAGCGCTGTTTGCGGATTTAGTTGAACGCAGCACGAGAGTCGCTAAACGGACACGTGGGTAAAAACCGGTTTTAATCGTTTAAAAGCATTGTCTTTTGAGACCTGCTCCAAACATTCTAGGATTATCAGTAAAGTAACCGCCGTTCTAATAAAAGAACGAGCGGTTATTTTTTTATTTTTCACAAATAGTCCACCTATACCATTTATATTTAATCGTGTTGCTAAGGTGAAAGCAAACGTTTAATGCTAGACCAATCATTAAGAAAGTGCAATTTTAAGACAAATCAAATGACGGCAGCAGTTATGCTATGATAATATCAGTTTATGAAATCGTTTTCTAAAACGTAACGCCGTTTAGGGCATGTCTAATAAGTGGAGGCTGAAAGCTATGTCAATGAAGGAGCCGGAACATTATATTCTTGCAATCGATCAGGGGACCTCAATTACCCGGGCGATGCTGTTTGATCATTCGGGACGCAAGGTGATTGAGAGTGAAAAGACGTTTCCGCAATACTATCCGCACAACGGTTGGGTGGAACAGGATGCCAATGAGATTTGGAATTCTGTACAGTCGGTGATTGCCAGTGCATTGATCGACGCTGGGGTGCACCCGGAATTCATTGATGGTATCGGCATTTCGAGCCAACGTGAAACCACGGTCATCTGGGATAAAACGACTGGCCAGCCCATTTACCACGCCATCGGCTGGCTCTCAAAACAGACGGCCGGCATCGCTAAGCAAATGGTCAGCGATGGGTACGAAAATGTGATTCACGAAAAAACTGGGTTGGTCATTGACTCCTACTTTTCCGCCACGAAAGTCCGCTGGTTACTGGACAACGTGCCGGGCGCGCAGGAACGGGCTGAAAAGGGCGAGCTGCTGATGGGCACCATCGACAGCTGGCTAACGTGGAAGCTCTCTGACGGGCAATTGCACATTACCGACTACACGAACGCCAGTCAAACGATGATGTTTAATATCAACGACCTGCAGTGGGACGATGACATTCTTAAGATGCTGAACATTCCGAAACAACTGCTGCCAGAGGTGCACAGTTGTTCAGAAGTCTACGGCACCACTAAAAACTATCAATTTTACGGGGCCGAAGTGCCGATTGCCGGGTTAGTGGGTGACCAGCAGGCCGCCCTGATCGGCCAAATGGCCTTCAAGCCGGGTGAAGTTAAAAACACCTATGGTGACGGGGCCTTTATCGTGATGAACACGGGCGACAAGCCGCAGTTCTCCAACAATAAAATGCTGACGACCATCGCCTATGACCTCGGCGGTAAAATGACGTACGCGCTTGAAGGGTCGGTCTTCGTTGCTGGCACTGCACTGAACTGGCTGCACGAAAGCATGAAAATTATCGACAACGTGCCGCAGTCGCGCCAGGTAGCGATGGCCTCGACGGACGATGATGAAGTATACGTGGTCCCAGCGTTTAACGGCTTGGGGGCACCATACTGGGATCAGGATGCGCGCGGAGCCGTGTTTGGCCTGAGCCGTGGGACGAATCGAAGTGACTTTGTGAAGGCCACGTTGCAGTCGATCGCGTATCAAACCCGCGATATTATTGACACTATGCGCCAGGACACGGGCATGCCCGTAGTCGAGGTGCTGGCCGATGGCGGGGCGTCCCGGAACCGTTATTTGATGCAGTTCCAGGCGGATATTTTGAATGTGCCGATCGTTCGCTCCAGTGATGAAGAAACGACCGCACTGGGCGCCGCGTTTTGTGCGGGGCTGGCGACTGGCTACTGGAAAGATTTGGATGATATTCAAAAGATCCACGCGGATGGTCAGACCTTTGAACCAGACATGACTGAGGATCGACGGAAGAAACTTTATAACGGGTGGCAAGTGGCGGTTGAGGCAACCAGGGCGTTTAAAACGGAGTAGTGCGCGGAGCAAAACGAATAGGGAACGGGCACGGTCACCCCAAAACGCAAAGCGGTACCGCCGGTGAGTTAATTGTCATCACCGATCCACACAGTTAAAAACCAAACATCATTAAACCAGATACAAATTTAAAGAGACTAACCAACATCATCCCCCGGTTAGTCTCTTTTAATAAAATCGGCGCCGATCCAAAGCATCTTCGCTGTTCCCATCACAGAAAGCGTTTTATAATGAAGCAAATGGACATCATGTTTCGGAAAGAAGGATCACCATGTCAAAAATCGATTTAAAAGCAGCTGTGATTGCGGGCACGATTGCCGGTGTCTTCTCAGGTCTCGTTAAGTTGGGCTGGGAAAACGTTTTGCCGCCGCGAACCCCAGAGCGGGATGCAGTGAATCCGCCGCAGCATTTAATGGAACAGGTCGGGGTGCCAGAAAAGATTCGTAACGCAACCTACACTTACTCGAAACAGAAGATGCCGATTGCGGGCTTCCTGATCCACTTTGGGTTTTCAACGTCATTTGCGGTGCTGTACAGTGTGGCCGGGCATTACCTGCCGTTCATCAAGTCGGGGAAGGGCGCACTGTTTGGCCTCAGTATCTGGAGTGCCTTTCACTTGGGTGTGATGCCGGCAATGAAGACGGTGCCTGACGCCAAGGACCAACCGGCAGAGGAACACATTTCCGAAGCCCTTGGGCACGTTGTTTGGATGCATGCCAATGATTTTATTAGCGACAGCATTTACCGGAATTTGACAGCCGGGAAACACTAAAGGCAGATACGGGAGAAACAAGGCGTAAGAAAAAGCCCACCAGAGTTAGTCTGGTGGGCTTTTTTGGTTGCGTTTTTTTCAATATCAAATGCATCGCCTGTCATGGTCAAACCAGCAATCGAGGGTGAGCGATTCGCCAACTTTTATTGACTCCGCTTGGCTTCGTAGTCAACGCAGATAGTCGGCGCTCAGTGGGTGGCATGTCACCGGTACGCTCACCATGCTTTGAATCGCTTATCGCATCGATTTAGGCAAGTATCCAGCCCGTGTCAGTAAGTCTTTTGAACGGTCTGTAGCGGGTTTGAAGCCTCTGTTGAACAAGTGGCGGAAGTACATCATATTGTACAGCCCGGCCCAGACCAGGTTGAAGGCAATACTGGCGATGCTCATGGCGTAGTTGACCATGTTGTTTGTGGGCAGGGTGTAGATGCCAAAAAGGACACCCATTTCGATACCGATCATACACAGCAGATTGTACCAGTCGCCGCGAAAAATCGGAACGACGAGGTTGAAAATCAGTGTAGTCCAAGAAAAGCCAACTTTGGCGATTCGGACGTCGCCCTTTTCGTTTTTGACGGTCGCATAGTTTGGTGGTACTGGCAAGCCGTTTGGTCCCTCGTTATTATCGCCGTTTTGAAACGGATTTTGCATGATAGACCTTCTTTCAAATTGGCTCTTTAAAAGTTATTCATCAATGATAAGACAAAATGTTGAAATTGGCTAGTATTCGGCCCGTGTAAATTTCACAACTGCTTCACACCGAGGCGTTTGCGGCATCATATCCACTGATTGAATGTAGTCAACGTGGTATTCAGTTGTCAGTTCCTTGAGGTCACGAGCGAGGGTCGATGGGTTGCAGGAAATATAAACGAATTTTTTCGGGGTGGTTTCCAAAATGGTTCGAATCAACCAGTCATCCAAACCAGTCCGCGGCGGATCAACGATGAGGGCGTCAAACGAGAAGCCTTCGTCTACCCAGCGTGGAATCACGTCTTCTGCCTTGCCTGTTTCGTAGTGGGCGTTAGTGATGCCGTTTAACGCTGCGTTTTCGTTGGCGTCTTTGACGGCGTCAGGAATGATGTCCATCCCACGCACCTCATGCGCAGCGTGAGCGACCGACAAACCAATCGTGCCGACACCGGCGTAAGCGTCGACCACGTTTTCGTTTTCACCAAGGTCCAGTGCCTTGAGGGCTTCGTCGTACAATTTAACTGTCTGATAGGGGTTCAACTGTAAAAATGCCCGCGCAGATAAGTTGAACGCTAAGCCCTTGAGTTCTTCGCGAATCTGAGACTTTCCAGCTAAGCGGATCGTCTCATCTCCCCAAATAAGTGAGGTTTTAACGGGATTGATATTTTGCATGATCGACACGATGTTCGGAAACTTGGCCTGCAAACTGCTGACCAGGTCGTCGCTTTGCGGAAAAGCGCGTTCCGTGGTCACGAATACGACCTGAATTTCGTCAGTTTTGGCAGCCACCCGCACAATCACCGTTTTCACGAGGCCGGTCTCGTGGCGTTCGTCATAGATGGCGACGTTGAGGTCTTGCAACTGTGAAACGATAAAGCGCATCACAGCCATTGTGGCGGGCATTTGAACGGAACAGGTGGCCAGGTCAACCAGGTTATGGCTATTTTCTTCGTACAAACCGGCGATGACTTGGCCTTCAGCGGTCTTACGCACTTGGAACTGCGCCTTATTTCGGTATGCATAAGGATTATCCATGCCGATCGTCGGTTTCAATTCATAGTGCTTATAACCGTGGGGCTTGTATTTTTCCAGTGATTGGGCAATCACATCGCGTTTGAAATCAAGCTGGGCCGGGTATGCAAGGTGCTCAAGCTCAAACCCGCCCACTTGGTCAGCGTAGGCGTCACGCGGGGTGACCCGGTCCTTGCTGGGGGTCTTGATGCGGTGAATCTTAGCCGTCAGAAAATTTGGCTTGATACCAATCACTTCTGCGACCACAACTTCAGTCGGTAGCGCACCCTTGATAAAGACCAGCTTGCGCTTATAGTAGCCGATTCCTTCGCCGTTGATACCGATCCGCTTGATGGTCAGCGGGAACCGTTGGCCGATCTCAACCTGAACGTCAGCCTGACGCTGTTGCGGCCGGCGGTTATTGTTACGATGATTATAATGTTTTTGTGGTGTTGTCATTGTTACGTCCATTCTTTTGATTGGCTTTTGTGTTTTTTCTATATATTACGCTCTTATCTCGTGCATAGAGTATTGTATCAGACTATTTGCAGTTTTCACAACTTAGTGTTGAATTGGTGGGTATCAATTCAATTCATGGCAACATTTTTGTGCGACTTTTGATTGAGCTTGGTAAATGACGTTAGTTTACGTTACATGATGGGTGCTTTTAACAAGAACAATCGCGTATTGAAGCAGTGGCTGTTTTTCAAGACACGCTACCTGGCTAAGAAATGAGATCAGCCAACAGAGACAGGTTAGCAGGCTGTTGGCTTCAGGCAGTTGATGGCGGATACGCTAGAAGCATGTATTAACGCCATTTAGATTTTTAACGAAAGCCAGAAGCTGGTTCAAATTGCAGAATTCAACGGACTTAGACCGTATACGTCCGCCGGGTCTTTTGTCTGACAGCGTCAATGGGTACTCAAAGTACAAAAAATCACCCTAGACAACAGGCCTAGGGTGATTTTTTGTAGTGTAGTTGAGAATTGTTAGTTGTTTACGTTTCTTATTATACCCTACTTGTAAGCGCTTTTACACGTTATTTTTCGTAATATTGATAACTAATTGTGTATTCTTGTAATTTGCCGGATGGCAGGGTGATGTCACCGAAGCCGTCATGGTTGATAGCGTCAGGCAAAGTCTGTGCTTCAGTGGCCAGTGCGTTGTATGGTTTCGACTGGTCAAATGGGTTAGCGGTGAAGACCACTAACGAGTTCCGGTCAGAGAAGATATCAACGTGGCGGTTTGAGGCGCTGTCGCTCAGAGTGGCAATTGGCTTGTCGGCACTTGGCGTAACTTCGTAGGCGTCGTCAATTTCGATCTTGCCTGTTTCCTTCTTAATGTCGGCTAGGGCACTAGGAATGTCGCGGGTCTTGGTGAAGTCGTAACCGGTACCGGCAACGTCGACAAAGTTACCCGTTGGCACCTTATCTTTGTCGCTGAGTTCAAGCCGGCGTGAACCGTTAACTTGGAGCAGCTGGGTGGTCAAGTCTTTTTGGCCATCGGTGATGTTCCAGTAAACGTGGTTCGTTGGGTTGAACAGGGTTGCGGCTGTTGAAGCAGCAGAGAAGGTGATGGAAACCTTGTTGTCGTCAGTCAGCGTAAAGGTGATCCGGGCATCCAAATCGCCTGGGAAGTTATCTTCATCGCTGGTGATGTGGCGTGAAAAGGTCACGCTGGCATCGTGATCGCGGATGGATTGTTCAGCGTCCCAAATGATTTCTGAGAAACCGTGAAAGCCGCCGTGTAAGGTGTTGTCGTTTTCGTTTTGGTCGAAATGCACTTCCTTACCGTCGATGGTGGCAGTCGCCTTGCCGATCCGACCAGCCACCCGGCCGATGGACTTGCACAGGCTGTATGATGCGGGGCTGTCATAGTGGGCGAGGTCGTCGAAATGGGCGATCAATGGGGTACCGTTCACCGTGAATGATTGCCAGGTGGCACCAAGTGTCAGCACCTTAATGAAGTTACCGTCTTTGTTTGTAATTGTATACCGTTCAATGTCGTGGCCGTCTTTTTGGCCAAATACTTCGGATGAAATCTGCATGAAAAAATCCTCCTTATATGAAAACGCTTAATCACCTACTAGTATACGCTTTTAAATGAAAAACCAAACCGAAAAATGAAAATAATTTAGTAAAAATACCAGAATTTTAGTGAATCCTCATTTCTTAACAAAACCGTTACAAATCCTTCACAAAAACAACACAGAAAATCAACAGAAAAAAGATAATTCTCCGCTACAATGGTCTTTGTAATCAAGTAACGCAACGAACAACTTGGAAGGAATGACCACTATGCTACTTGACAACAATGATAAAAATATGGAAACCATCGCTGTTCAACTTGTTTCTGTCTCGGACAAGGAACTGACAGCTAAAACTGAATCGAACCAATTGATTAAAATCGCAACAACCGCTAACAACAAACGGGACCGCTCGTTCTGGCAATCGCTGAAAGACATTGCCCGAGCAAAAATCTGGGTGCCAGTTACTAAGGGCACGCACCAGCTGCTTCAATATGATTGGCTAACGGTTGCACCAGAAATGGCGTAAGGCTAAATAATTGGCATTGGCGGGCGCTCTTGCTACACTAGTATAGGTGTGAAAATTGCGTTGAAACAAGGAGGAACCCCCATGTCATTAACGAATACGTATCAGTTAGCAAACGGCACCAAGATTCCCGTTATCGGGTTTGGTACCTGGCAATCTGCAGATGGTGATGAAGCTTATCACGCCGTTCTGGATGCCTTGAAGGCAGGGTACCGGCATATCGATACCGCCGCAGCTTACGGCAACGAAGAAAGTGTTGGCAAGGCCATTAAAGATTCTGGCGTTGACCGTGACGAACTCTTCGTAACAACCAAGTTGTGGAACGCGGATCATGGTTATGATGCAACCAAGAAAGCCCTAGAAACGTCTCTAGCAAAGCTTGGCTTGGATTACGTCAACTTGTACCTGATCCACTGGGCAAATCCAGTTGCCTTTCGTGATAACTGGGAAGAAATGAACGCTGGGTCATGGCGCGCTATGGAAGAAGCTTATGAAGCAGGCAAAGTGAAGGCCATCGGGGTCTCCAACTTCCGGCAAAAACATCTGGACGCGCTGTTGAAAACAGCCAAGGTTGTGCCAATGGTCAACCAATTGTTCATTAACCCATCAGATTTACAGCCAGAAGTGGTCGCATATAACGACGCCCACAACATTTTGACAGAAGCTTACAGCCCATTTGGGACTGGAAAACTAGTCAACAACGAAGGCATTCAAGCCATTGCCGAAAAATATGGCAAATCGGTTCCTCAATTGATCCTGAGATGGCAACTCCAGCACGGGTTCTTACCGTTGCCGAAGTCTGTACACACGCAGTACATTCAAGCCAACACCGACATTTTCGACTTCAACTTAGCGCATGACGACATGACCAAGCTGGATGAAGCCTTCAAAGGTGTGGCCGGCTATGCAATGGATCCGGACGAGACTAACTTCTAGTCCGCCGTTCGTTTAACACGCGGTCCTATGATGATGGATCACGGTCAAAATGACACCCAATAATGAAGAGATGAGTTAGCCCTGAACGGCTGCTTGTCTCTTTTTTCTTGCGCAAACGTGCGCGTACCTATGGGCTGAAGTTCGAACGGGCTAGTGTTGTGATACCTTGCGAGTTCGCATGACCCCTTAATGACACGTGATGGCACTAATGAGCTTGTCAACGTGCATCAATTGATGGAGTGCGTTATGGTTGCACGACCAATCGGCGGTATGGGACGGATTGGGGCAATCAGTCATAAAAGCACCCTGAAGTTTTCTGAAAAATAGTCGTAATTTATTAGTGCCGCAAATAAATGGGTTATAATACATGTAACCACTTTCAAAAAATGATAATCGTGCGACAACCTTCCGTTGCCGCGCAGCCTGGAGGGTTTAGCAATGACAAGTAAACGACCAGTCGCGCTGGTAACCGGCGCCTCATCAGGAATTGGATTTTCAATTGCGAAGCATCTGTACCGACACGGATTCACGGTTTATGCAGGGGCGCGACGTGTTTATCAAATGAGCGGTCTTGAAGCACTCGGCATTCACACGACGTTTTTGGACGTGACGGACACCGACAGCATTCAATCACTTGTTAAACAGATTGCGACGGATGAAGGCCGCCTGGATGTGTTGGTCAACAATGCAGGGTATGGCTTGTTTGGCGCCATCGAAGAGGTACCACTTGAAAAGGCCAGACAGCAGTTTGACGTCAACGTGTTTGGCGTCACTGAAATGTCGAAGGCGGTGTTGCCAATCATGCGGCAGCAGGCGTCCGGTCGGATCATTAACATTAGTTCGGTGGATGGTAAAATCGCTAATCCGCTTGGCGGGTGGTACGTTGGGTCGAAGTTTGCAGTGGAAGGCATTAGTGATTCTATGCGACTAGAATTGGCCGACTTCGGCATTAAGGTGATTGTCATTGAGCCCGGCAATATCAAATCAGACTGGGCGAAAATCTCAGCCGACCAACTGGCCGAAGTCGCGGGCGACGGCCCTTATCAGCCACTTTCTGCTGAGGCAGGCGCATTCCTGAAGACCCTCAGCGAGTTTGGCTCCGAACCATCAGTGATTGCCCGCAAAGTGACCTTTGCCGCCACTGCTAGACGGCCACGTGCCCGTTATGCGGTTGGTGGTGGGGCACCGGCTGGGGTACTTGCCCGCCGCATTTTGCCAGATAGTGCCATAGATTTTCTGCTGAAACAAAGCGGGAAGTTGGCGCTGAAGTATCAAAATAGTAAATCTAGCCCTGATAACCCAGATTTTGATGAAACATCGGAAGTTGACGAGTAAAACGGTTACAGGTATGATTAAGACAAACAACACGAGGGGTGTCCCGTAATGGGGCTGAGATGGCGCAACGCCTATCCCTTTGAACCTGTAAGGTAATGCTTGCGTAGGAACGTGTTCATCGATGACCGGGAAACCGGAAGTGGGTCGAACAAGGATGACGTTCTTGCTCGACCCTTTTTTGTGCGCAAAACGTTGTTTTAGACCATATTAACGTGTGTCAAACACGTAGCGGAGGTTAGCAACATGAAAATAAGTTTATTGGATGACATTCGGCAACAAAATCCAGTTGTGTTAAACATTTCCAATTTTGTTACGGTTCAGGACGTGGCTAACGGCATTAACGCCATTGGCGCGTCACCAATCATGTCAGAAGAGATTGCGGAAACCGACGAGATGGTGGGCATCAGCTCCGCCGTCGCACTGAATTTGGGTGCCTTTTCCAAACCGCAAGTTGATCACATTCTCGCCATGGGCAAGGCGGCCAACGCACAACACCGGCCGCTGGTTCTGGATCCGGTTGCCGTTGGTGCCATCAGCTATCGTAAGCAGGTCGCTGGTGACTTGATGCGTCAGTTCCAAGTGGACGTAATTCGCGGGAACGCCGGTGAAATTGCAGCCCTAGCCGATGTTGACTGGGACGCAAAGGGCATCGATGCTGGTTCTGGTAACGCTGACTTAGCGGAAATCGCTAAGGCATGTGCTAAGAAACAGCATGCCGTTGTGATTTTAAGCGGTGAAACAGACTATATCACTGATGGGGAACGACTGGTACGTGTTCAAAACGGGACGCCATTATTCCAACTCCATGTGGGCTCAGGTGATATGCTGAGCAGCATTGTTGGCGCGTTCTGCGCTGTGAGTGACGGCGACTACTTCGAAGCGGCTCAGACCGCCTGCCTTGTTTTTGCGGCCACTGGTGAGATCGTGGCTAACCAGCTTGGCGAAGAACGACCGGGGACCTTTGCAACTCAGCTGATGGATGAGCTGCACCTCGTTTCCGTTGCCGATATCGAAAAAATTGCGAAATTTGACTGAAAGGCGTGAACAAGAACTATGAGTGAGACAGTAAATTCCTTTCCCCAAACGTTGACGATCGCGGGGACCGATTCCGGCGGTGGCGCCGGCGTCATGGCCGATTTGAAGACCATGCAGGAACACCGCGTATTCAGCACGGCAGTCATCGTGGCTGTAACGGCACAAAATACGCTGGGGGTGCAGGACTTCATGGCGCTGCCAAAGAAACTGATTGATGAGCAGTTCGCCTCCCTTGCGGATGATTTAGCAATCAAAGCCTGCAAAACGGGCATGCTGGCGGATGCCGAGCATGTGGATATCGTTGTCGATAACCTGAAGAAGTATGATTTTGGCCCCATCGTGGTTGACCCGGTCATGATTGCGAAGGGTGGGGCAGCACTACTGACAGATGACGCGATTGAAGTTGTGAAACGCGATCTGCTGCCGCTGGCCACGATTGTGACACCTAATTTGCCCGAAGCAGAACGCCTGACGGGGCTCAGCATCAAGAGTGACGCTGCCATGCGCGAAGCGGCTCAGCAGCTCCAGGCAGCCGGCACCAAGAACATTATCATCAAGGGCGGCCACGGCAACACCGATACCGTTCGCGATTACGTGCTTTTGGAGTCCGGGAAAGACTTCTGGTTGTCCGCTCCGCGGGTGGATACCGTTCGGACTCACGGGACTGGTGATACACTGTCCAGCGCCATGACGGCTGAATTAGCCAAGGGCAAGGATATAGAAACAGCCATCCGAATCGCAAAGGACTTCGTTGAAGCCGCCATTCGCAACACGATTCAGGTTGGCCACGGTCATGGTCCGTTGAATCACTGGGCTTACGGAGAGGAGCACGCCAATGCTTAGTTTTAATGCAGATATGTTAAAGGCCTACTTCATCTGCGGAGCCCAGGACCTGAAGCCGGAGCAGGACTTGGTTGAAGTTGTACAAACCGCATTGCGTGCTGGCATCACCGCCTATCAGTTTCGCGACAAGGGCAAGGGCTCGACGCTGACTCCTGAAACGCGGGTGGCGGTTGCTAAACGCTTGAAGGACCTGTGTCAACTAGCCAACGTGCCGTTCATCGTGGATGACGATGTTGACCTGGCAAAACAGGTGCACGCTGACGGCATCCATGTGGGACAGTCGGATGAGGGTGTTGAAGCCGTCATTACAGAACTGGGTGACCAGGCGTTTATTGGTCTGTCGTGTTCAAATGAGGCTGAGATCACAGCCGCCAATGCGATCGATGGTATTGCATACTACGGCAGTGGTCCCGTCTTCCCGACTGGGTCCAAGGCAGACGCTGACCCCGTTATTGGGTTAGACGGCCTGCAGCATCTGGTTGCGCTCGCTACCCGGCCAGTGGTCGGTATCGGCGGCATCACAGTTGACCAATTGTCAGCCGTGATCAAGACCGGCGCGGCTGGCTCGTCCGTAATCTCAATGATTGCGGGCAGTGATGACATTGCTGGGACGGTAAAGGCAATGCTGAATGCGTGAGATAAAAAAACAAAAAGAATCACAGTACTGACGATTTATGAAACCGTCCCGTAACGTGGTTCTTTTTGTTTGCAATAAATGGGTGCGCATGCGTGGCGGGAGATAAAAGACAGTGTAATATTTGCAGCCCCGCTTTAGCCCCGACCTTACCAAGCGTGTATGTTTGGGAGACTGATTAAAATGAAATAAGCAGTTTGTGACCGAAACCGTGAAAAGACAATACTTGAATTTGTACAATAAATTCACAACAGATTCGCTAATATGTTGCGAATCAATTGTTGTTGGCGTTGCCGTATGGTGAAAAAAGAAACTGCTAATCTTTGGATTTAAAAACGGTCCGACATATTATCGTCTAGGGCTTACTTATTTTTACGTGAGAAAATAATCAAACACATAAGCGATTACTATATTACATAAACATTACTAAACTATTACAAATGTCAAAAACGAGGTTCTGAGAATACAAATCGTGTTACCTTTAAGCCGGTAAATATTTAATGGGGTTTACTATTATATCTGTTAACTAAAATACGTGATCTATCGGGGAGATGGCTACTATGAAATTTAGTCGACATAATCATCGGCAACAGGAAAAAAATTTGAACGATAACGCACAGTTTAAACTATATAAAGCCAAGACAAGGTGGCTTGTCAGCAAGCGGTTATTAGGGGTCACGCTTGTCGCAGCAGCCCTTGGCGTTGGAATCGGCATGAGCAATTCGGGAACGGTGCACGCTTCGGACGAAACGACGGCTGTTGCCCAGCAGACTTCGGGAACAACAGCAACATCGACGGATAGCAATACACCAGAAGCAGGACAGCCCAGCGAAACGCCTGCGACGCACACACCGGGTGCTGCAACGCCGGAACCTGAAAGCCAAGTCACTGAGACACCAACTGACGGTCAGGAAGACACAACCGGTGCGGGCACAACTGAAAACAATGTGGACACAACCTTAAAGGGCGACGGCAGCGAGTCCAGCGCAACCCCGGTGGCCGCTGCAAGAACGGTCTCGGCAACGGATGCGACCACGTCAGCACAGTATTTTACCCCGAGTGCCAACACCGTGAAAAACGACGGCACAACGCTTACCAGTGACGCGCCAACGACCGCAGCGGATGAGACTGCGGGCAGCTTTACGTTGACCCAGGACGGGATCAAAGACCAAGCCGGCAACGTCATTTTCAATAACGATGTTGATATGTCGCAGAGCTGGCAGTTAAAGGGCGCGTTCAAATTTAGTAAAAACGACGATGTCACGGCGGATGCGACGGATGTGGAGGCTGATAACGACTCAGATTGGGGTAAAGGCTACAGTGGCTGGCAACTCGGTGATGGTGCGGGAATCGTGATTTCATCGGCCACCCAGGCTGAATTAGCGCAGGGCGGTGCTGGCAACGCGTTTGGAATCGGCGGCATTGGCAATTCGATTGCTGCCGTTTTGGACACCTACTACAACACCAAACCTGAAACGGAACAGGCACCCAATGGGGTCAGCTACACGCAGGTTGCGGATGAACCCGTTTCTACGGCGAATGGTACCGACAACGATCCTGGGACGCTGGAAATCATTGGGCAACGGTGGATAGATGAGGCACAGCGGCCCGTTAACGGTGTGGGGTTGGACATTACCGGTCAGGGGGACAATCAGGAAACCAGTGCTGGTGGTTCGGCCATTCGCAACCAAGGTCTCAGCCAAGCAGTAATCAAGTTTGTGACCACCAACGCTGACGGATCCGTCGTCACACCGGATGAAGCCAGCGCTAAGGCCTATTCACCATCGAGCGCGGTCGGCTCGTCAACCACGGCTAACGCAGCGGGTGAGCGGTTTGTCGCAACGTGGACGCCGGACATCACCAGCCTCGACAAGCCTGCCGGTACTGTTAGCGGAACGCTGACGATCACTTGGTATGGCAACGATGACGCGGCCTATCAGGGCGGCTTTACTATCTCCAAAACCTTTACGGCGTCGGTAGATTCGACCATCGGCCTGATTTCATCAAATGGTGAACAAACCGCCACAACGGTTGCAACGATCGACAGTTTTACCGCGAGCGTGAAGTCGCAACTGGTGACGATCGATTACGCAATCAACGGAGATACGGGAGACTCATTGCAGGCGTCAAACGCGACGGTCAACATCGGCGATACGGTGACCGTAAGTGCTGAAGGCAGTATCGTTGGCGATGTCAATTTAACAGTGCCGACCGTTCCGGGCTACCACGTGGCAAACATTACCGTGAACGGCCAGACATCGAACACGGATACGGTGATTTTAACGGTTTCGCGTTCATCTGCGGCCAACACAGTACTAGTGACCTACGTACCTAATTCAACTGTGACCGACGTGCAGGTGCCAGTGACCTTGACGGAAACAGATGACCAGACAACTGCCGGGCAGTCGCTTGAGATCGATGATGTCCCAGGCACGTTTGGCCAAGCGGTTACGATCAGCGGAATCCCGACAACATACACGGATGCGAACGGGACGATTTACACCACGACTCAAACGACAGCCGCCGGCACGGTCAACGCGGACGGTTCAATTACTGTCGCAACGCCGATTATTTACGTGGCCAAGGGGATGGTTATGACCACCATCTCATATTTGGACACGACAACGAACCAGGTTGTGGCGTCTATCCAAGTTTCTGGCCAGGAGGGCACGACCACCACTTATCCGTTTACGGATGATGCGGACGGAACAACGTACACAGCACCAGATGGCAAGACCTACGCGTTAGCACCGGGGCAAAGTTCGGGCCAGAGCATCGTGTTTATCGCCGGTGCGACACCAGACGTGACAGTGAAACTCGTTGAAATGACCCACGAAGAGACGGGCACTCTGGCGCTGCATCCGCTTATCCAAGTGACGACTAATGGTGATCCAGACACACTATCCGGAAACGTGGTGACCAATGCTGATACGGGGACGCTCAGCTTCAGTGATCAAAAGAACCAAACCACTGGGACAACGACCTGGCAGGCGGGTGACGTGACCTACCTGATTAACAAGGACCTGCTGCCATCAGCAGCCAACTATGATTATGATAATGCGACGGTGACGGTCTATGATTCAACTGGCAAGGTCATCGAGACGATTCAGGGTGTCAAACTGAGCGATATTCTGAATTCGGAAACGGGGAGGCTTAAGACCGTTTTCATGAATATACCTTCAGGCAGTCAAACGCAAAACACTGCTAACATTGGTCAAACGGGTATTAAAACAGGCACGGTCATCACCATGGTCGGCGTTGAAAATGGGTTAGTTGATCCTCAGACAGCAGCGACGACCGCAGTTATTAATTTGTCAGGCAAGACTGTGACCTACACTGTGCAACCAACTGGTGTGGATGGGAACAGCGCAGCACCAGTGACGGAGACGGGGCAGTATGGCACGGCCATCACAGCACCGGATATTCCCGGCTATACTGCTGATAGGACTGGCTTGACTGTCCCTGCATCGGGGACCGTCACCGTTGCGTACGTGCCGACGACCCAACAGGTGACGGTGATTCCGATTTTGGCGGATGGCACCCTCATCGACATTCCTGAGGCAACCAATATGATTGTTGAAGGCGAGACGGCGACCACTGTTTCAGGGCCTACGTTGCCGGGATATCAGGCGGGTACAGTGACCATTCCAGCAACGGACAAGTCGATGCAGATTGTGTATCAGCCAACGATCCAAACGGTAACGATCATACCAATCAACAGCGATACGAAACAGGCAATTTCAACAGGTGGCTCAATCAGCGTTAGTGGGCCGACTGGGAGCAGCGTTAAAGTTCCTGAAATTCCGGGTTATGAATCAGCTGCAACGGTCACGATTGGGACTGGTGACGCGTCACAAACGGTAGCCTACACACCCAAGACAGTCACGGCCACGGTCACGATTCCAAGTAATTCAGGCGAGCTGACCGTCGATGGTGTCACGGGGAAAACGGGTGAACTAGTTGATGTGACGGTTCCTGTAAAGGCTGGCTACACGGCTGACCACGCGACGGTGCCGGCCTACGTGAACACGACTGGCGCGATTACGGTAATTGCGGGCACGATTGTGACGTATACACCGACCCCTGGCATCGACCAGGACAATATTCCCGGCGTTAACCAGAATCAATCATCAGTCACCGGCAACGGCACCGGGATTGCTACCGGCGGTCAAACGGTGGCAACCGGTACGACGGGTGTTAGCGACAACCCAAGCAATCTAGCGTCAGTCAGCGGTACGGTTAAACCGCTGGGGAATTCCGACCAGGGCACTCATCAAAATAAAACTGCACCGGCCAATCAATCACCAACGGGGAGCCGGTTGGCATCGACCACACCCGAACCAGTGTCAACGCTCGCTCCTGTCAGTTCTCAGCAAGCACAAACTCCGGTAAGTGGTGCCGCGACAGCATCGACGCCATCGTTCGCACAAAACGGCGAAACGGGAGAACTGAAAACGCAGACTACTCACAATCAGCGCAAGGCAGCCGCTAAACTGCCGCAAACTGGTGACCAGCAGCAACCGGCCACGGCATGGGGCATTTTGGGTGTAATCGTGAGTTTGTTTGGACTAGGTGCTGCCCGTAAGAAACATGATGTGAATTAAAAAGGTTAGCTAATAGTTAAGGGGATTACGTAAATAAAACGTAATCCCCTTTTTGTTTCTTGTTTGTGAATTATAAGTCGTTCGTAAATACCTAGTATCAAACAAAATGCTAAACTGTTTTCACAAATGGTAAGCATAGGAGCGTGACAGCATTTGGGGGCGAATAAAATGAAAAAGCATTTCTTTCTGTTCGTCACCGGGATGCTTCTCGGTGGCGTTGTAATCAGCGGCGGGACAACAGTCCGCAGTCGTGCAGATTCGCGGGTCAGTTTGGGGACTGACCTGATGCCGAGTACCGCATTGCTGCACCAATCGAGTCAGTATTATTTGGCGAATAGGGCGGTCCTGACGAAACAATATAATCTTGTCGGACAGGTGAGCAGGTTCAACAACGATCACCTTGCCGTTTATGTGCCGTCCGCGAGACTGAAACCACTGGTTCAGACGGCGATGACGACCTGGAACCGGGCGTTGGGGCAGGAAGTTTTTTCACTGGGGAACGCGACTGACCACGCGTTAACGGTCACGACGAAACCAAGTCAGGCGTGGGATGGTTTAATTACAGGCCAAATAGTCTATCTCAACAGTACCCATTTGCGTGAGGCAAGCTATGTCGACCAAGTCGCAAATACGCCGGTCACCCGGAAACTTAAGGCCGACTACTTGGTACAAAAGACACTGTATGAACACGCAACTGGAACGGTAAAACAGGCAGCGTACACTAAGGGGACCCATTATTTTCACGACCTGCTGGCAATCCAAAAACAAGCGGCTCCCGCTTATACCGCATTTTGGGCGGGTATACTCACCCATGAATTCGGCCACGCTTTGGGGCTTGACCACACGCCGTATTTGACGGATATCATGTACGCTCCGGCCAGCAACGAAAGTGTCAGCAGTTCCGTGGCGGGAAAGTATCCTTGGACGGGACCTAAAGATCCCAATGACACACAGCGGCAGTCGCCGAGTGTGTCGTTGCGGGACGTTCGGCGAGCAGAACTCAGTCAAAGACTTGGGTATTGGTAAACTGAAAACAACGATGCGGTTATTAGCGCTGCGTCTACGACTGTAGCGGAGTCCCATTCGTTTTTGGGCGTCATCACCGTTGATCACGGGAGTTCACACTTCATCAGGGCAGACGAATCCAATATCGTGTGGTTTCAAAAAACAGTATCCGAAATGGCCTACTGCAGCGATTACAATAGGAAAATGTAACAGGTTTCATATTATCAAAATGATAACTAATGAATGCGTAAATTCAAAAAAATTGACAGTTTTGAAATGAACCGCAAAACCGACTATTACCGGTATTCGTGCTGGCTATTTTCACTTACTTTTTACTAGAATTTGTTTGACAAAACCATTAAAATAGCTTAACATTTGTGCATCAAATTGCATTGATATACCAAACATACAACACGTTGTTACTACGGCGGATGAAGTCAGATAAGTGTCGGCTCACTTACGTTCAGAGATCATGCGTGTCTCATCAAGCAGGACGTACCCGATACAGTGACGTGGTAACGCGTTGGTTTGTCCCTATTCGTACTAACGAGTAGGGACTTTTTTGGCACTATCAGGTGGTAAAAAGGGAGACGCTATAGGATGACGTCTAGAGGAAAATTCGGGTTAGGACTCTCAGTATTTGGATTATTGCTGGTGCTGGCCGGTTGCGGTCAGTCGGGCAGTAATACCGGAGCACAAAAAACAGGCACACAAACAAAACCATTAAAGGTAACGGCGAGTCAGACTATGGCAACGGCCGACCCCACTAAGGCGACCGATGTTGTGAGTCAGGCCGCCATTGCACAGGTCTACGAAGGCCTATACACCACCAACAAGCAGGGAAAGGTGGTACCGGGTATTGCGACCAAGGTCGTTAAACCAACCAATGGCGGTAAGACGTACACCTTTACGTTGCGCAAAAACGCCAAGTGGTCGAACGGGACAGCGGTCACGGCGCAGGATTTCGTTTACGCTTTGCGGCGACAGGCTGACCCAAAGACCAAGTCACAAGAGGTCGGCCACATTGCCGAGATCAAGAACGCCACGGCCATTAACAACGGCAAATTACCACTCAAGGACCTTGGTGTGAAGGCGCTATCGGCACACAAGCTGCAGATCACCTTAGTTTCTAAAACGCCGTGGTTCAAGTACCGGTTGGCGACCGAACTGTATCCGTTGAACAAGAAATTTACCGAAAAATACGGCAGCAACTACGGCAGCAGTGCTGCCAAAACGTTGAGTGACGGGCCGTACACGCTCAAGAAGTGGACCGGGACCGGCGACACTTGGACCTACGCCAAGAATAATGATTACTACGGCAAGAAGAATGTCCGAATCAAGACCGTCAACGTCCAAACGGTCAAGGATGTCTCCACCGCACAGAACTTGTTTTCATCAAACAGCGTTCAGCTGACAACCCTCACGGGGACCCATGTTCAGGCGGCAGCTACTGGCAAACTCAAGAAGGAACTCCACGTTACCAAGAGTAACCGGTTAGCTTACCTCGACTGGAATTCTAAACACAAGACGCTGACCAACACCAATTTGCGGTTGGCTGTCAGCTACGCCATCAACCGGGAATCCCTGGTTAAAAACGTGCTGAAGGATAAGTCGCTCGCGGCCAAGAGCGCGGTCACCGAGGGCAACTTCAGCAATCCGTCAACGGGCAAGGATTTCAACACGGATACTGGGAATCTGTACCCGTATAACGTGAAGAAGGCTAAAGCCTACTGGGCTAAGGCACAGCAGCAGTTAGGCAAGAAGAAGCTGAACATTGAACTGCTGACCAGCGACGATGACGTCAGCAAGTCCGTCGGCGAATACATTCAAAGCGCCATTCAACAGAATTTGAAGGGCATTACGGTCAGTTTGAAGACTGTTCCGCTGAATAATGAGATCGCCGCCATGGAAAAGGGCAGCTTTGAGCTGGCATCGATGGGCTGGACCAGTGATTTTAAAGATCCGCTGGACTTCCTGAACAAGGCGTCAATCACCAATGCTATCAACTTTGGCCGTTTCCACAGCGCTGCCTATGAGAAACTGATCAAAATCATCACGGATGATAAACAATCAGAGTCCGCCCGTTACACCACCATGCAGGCGGCAGCTAAGATGCTGGCTAAGAATCAAGGATTCACGCCGCTGTATCAAAGCACCAAGGCAACGCTGATCAGTTCAAAGGTTGCTGGTGTACAGCCGACGCTGTTACGTGATACACTATATCGATACGCTTATTGGAAATAAAACTTAAAAAAGTGAGGCTGCCATCATGAACAAACCATTAATTATTGGTATCCCTGCCGAGGCACGGGAATTCAACAACGCTATCAGAAACAATGTGAACCAACCAGATGTTGCCGCCATTGTAAAGGCGGGCGGCGTCCCGATTATGATCCCGACTCGCGAGCCGAAATTAATGGCCAGCTACATTGACCTCCTGGATGGGCTTTTAGTGCCGGGCGGCCCAGACGTTGCCCCGCGGTTTTATGTTGAGGAACCGCACCCCAAGCTGGGGGATACGGATGCCTTACTGGATGAAAGCGGCATTCAACTGGTCAAACTGGCGGTGGAACGCAACATTCCCATCATGGGGATCTGCCGCGGCCTGCAAGTGATCAACGTTGCACTGGGCGGCAGCCTCTATCAAGATATTGAAAGTCAAATTGACCATCCGGTTCAGCAGCATTTTCAAAAGGCACCGATGGACCAGGGTACCCAGCATGTCAGTGTGGAAGACGATTCCTTACTCAGCGCTGCCCTGAACGGTGCTTCGCCGATCCTCGTGAACAGCCATCACCACCAAGCCGTTAAGAAGGTCTCACAGGCACTCAGGGTGACCGCTACCGCCAACGACGGCGTCATCGAAGCGGTTGAAACTCGCCAGACCGACTTGATTGCCGCTGTGCAGTGGCACCCCGAGACGATGTTTCAGAACAACGACCAGCAAATGGCCTTGTTTACCAGCTTCATGAGTCGGGTTGCTAAATGGCGGCAAGCCCGTGAAGACGGCACCGCACCGATTAAAATCGACTTATCGGAAGACTAATATTTGAACCACCAAAACAACCACCAGGCAGCCCTTAACGGGTGCTTGGTGGTTGTTTTGGTGTTGTTATTATCCGTACAACTGCTGGTGCAGGATTAAACCTAGCTTGGCGGTAAGTTAGCTGGTAGCGGTGTTGCTGTCAATGCTGACACGCAAGCGGTCTAACCGTTACCATGAACAACGATTTAATTCTCACGTGGATGGCACGCAATTGTGGGCGGATGAGCCACAAACTTGAGCTGACAGACGGGCACCGCTTGAATGCAGGTCATTGGCGGTTCAGCAGTCACGGCAACAATTATTTTTCGGAAGCGGGTCGTTTCACTTCACCCAAGCCAAAGGTCGCCTTGTCATCCAGTTTCAATTCTCGCAAGCGTTTGGTGCCCCAATCATACATCGCGTTAACGATGGGGAGCAGGGATTCGCCGAGTGGGGTCAGGGAATAGGAAACTTTAATACGTTGATCCTTCACTTCGGTGCGCTTAACCAGACCATCGGCAGCCAATTCTTTCAATTTTTCTGAAAGCTCTTTATGTGAAGCAGCGGGCAAGAGACGTTCAATTTCAGAAAAATAATAAGCCCCTTCTTTTCCTAAGTGGTAGATAATATTAATCTTCCACTTGCCGCTGAACATGGAAAGCGTGAATTCTTTGGGACAGTTGAAAACGCCATTTATCAGCTTTTCTTGAACTTCGTTTCGAACCAGATCAGTCATTTTTGAACCTTCCTTTCAAGGGTTACTAAAAAGTGCGTTATTGTATTTTAATATGAATAGGACGATAATGAAAGCGTTAACAAAAGTCAGGAGGGACACCATAATGAGTAAAGTCTATTTATCTGCAAAGTTGCCGGAGGTTGCCACTGAAAAGTTGTCTGAAAACGGCTTGGACGTGTCAACATTTTCTGGCGAAGGGTTAATTTCTCATGATGAACTGCTTAAGGCAGTGGCCGACATTGATTTTTTGATCACCCCGTTATCAACCAAGGTGGACAAAGCAATCATTGACGCTGCGCCAAAACTGAAATTAATTGCCAACTTCGGCGCCGGGTTCAACAACATTGACACCGCCTACGCTAAGGAGAAGGGCATTCCTGTAACCAACACCCCTGCGGTTTCAACGAATGCGGTTGCTGAAGTAACCATTGGTTTAATTTTAGCACTAAGTCACCGGATTGTTGAAGGTGATCAAAAGATGCGCCACGAAGGGTTCCCGGGATGGGCACCACTGTACTTCCTGGGCCACGAAATTGCCGGCAAGACTCTGGGTATCGTTGGCCTTGGGAACATCGGGAGCGACGTTGCTCGGAAGGCAAACGGTTTGGGCATGAACGTCCAGTACTACAAGCCAAACCGCTTGTCTGACCCTGAGGAACGCTCGATGAAGGTCACCTACAAACCATTCGATGAACTGGTTAAAACGAGTGACTACATCTCTATCAACGCCCCGCAAACGCCTGACAACCATCATCAATTCAATGCTGACGTCTTCAAGCAAATGAAGAAAACGGCCTCGATCGTTAACGTTGGTCGTGGTCCGATCATCGACGAAGCAGCCCTGTTAGACGCATTAAAGAGCGGCGAGATCGCTAGCGCGGCGCTGGATGTTTACGAAAAGGAGCCGGAGGTTGACGACGGCTTCAAGACCTTGAAGAACGTTATTCTGACTCCTCACGTTGGGAACGCAACGGTTGAAGCCCGTGACGCGATGGCAACCATTGTTGCAGACAACGTGATTGCTGGCGATAAAGGGACGACCATTAAATTTATCGTAAACAAGTAACGTCGCGAATTTGACATTATGAACTGAAAGCATCACGTCGGCTAGAGGTCGTCGCAGTAAAGTGTTGCGGGCGATTGACCATTCCCGACAAATTAAGTGCCCCGGAAGGCATTATCCTGAATGGATACTAGTTCCGGGGCTCTTTTTTGCGTTTTATGGCAAACGGGATTGCCTGCACATTTTTTGGGGTCGTTCAGTGTTTCGGCAGCGAATTTAGTCTTCAGTTGGTCTTTGACAGTCGCCAAACGACTCCCATAAACGCTAACGAAACGGGCGATTTCAGGGTGTTAGGTTCCTCCCAATCAAAAATGTTGACAGGAATCATTTTTTAATGCATAATGATTCCTGTCAACAAAACTAATGGAGGCGTAACTATGAAAATTGTAATTATTGGTTTAGCTCAAGGCGGAAGCCAGGCTGTTCAGACATTGATTGATGCTGGTTCAAATGTTGAGGTTGCCGGATTTGATGCGGCTGATCTTGCACAGGCGATTCATTGGTCGGCAACACGCAGCGATGATGCTGAGACAGTGTTTGCGATGACACCGTCTGCACTCGCGCGTCACCATGTTCAGTTAACGGGGCAAGCTCAGGCTGTTCAATTAGATCCTGATGGCCACCGGGTACTGATCAAGTCGTTAACTTCCGGTGACACACACTGGGAACAGTATGACAAGTTGATTTTTTCACCAGGGTCGCGCGCATTGCAGTTACCGATTCCAGGCACTGATCTTCAGGGAATCCTGCCAGCCGGTCACGGATTGTCCATGCAACAAATTCAAGACTATAAGGCAATGATCATGAATCCAGAAATTCAAAACGTTGTGATTGTCGGAGGCGGTTACGTGGGCTTCATGTCCGCAGAATCCCTGATTCAGGTCGGCAAACACATTACGATCATTGACCACAACTCAAGATTATTAGCAAAATATTTGGATGAAGAATTAGCACAAAAACTGAGTGATGCCATGATTGACAAAGGGGTCGACCTAGTCTTAAACAGTGAGGTCACAGCATTCGAAGGAGATGGTCAGCGTGTTAACACTGTCGTTGCTGATGGTCAGCACGTAGCTGCGGATTTTGTTCTCATGTCTGCGGGCACCAGTCCAAACACGGAATGGCTCCAGGGGGTCGTACCATTAACTGAAGACGGCTATATCAAAACAGATAGTCGCCAACAGACACAAGTTGCCGATGTTTATGCAATTGGCGATGTGACGAAAACACAGTACGCCGCTACCGGCAAGAAAATAAGTTTGGCACTCGCTAGCGTTGCGCACCATCAGGCTAAGATCGCAGTTCACAATCTGCTAGGCGAACAGCATCTCTTAGGTGGCTCACAGGGGGCCAGTGGTCTTAAACTGGCCGGCTACTATTTTGCAAGTACCGGGATAAATCAGTACTTAGCTGATTTTTGGCAGGTACCGGTTCGTTCGACGTTCGTGACGCAATCAACGCTTTCAACTTTAGGTGACGAAGCGGCTGGGGTTCCTGTATACTTTAAACTGTATTATTCACCCAAGACACTGGAAATTCTCGGCGGTCAGATTTTGTCAACCGCGGATCAGACGCAGCAGATCAACACCATTTCCTTGGCAATTAAACTGCACGCAATACTTCGAGACCTCGCGGATACTGACTTCTTCTTCCAGGCTGATCTCACCAACTACTGGAACATCATCGCGGTGGCTGCTGATCACGCGTTAACAGAGAATGGGGTGTCTCAATAACGAACGGTACTTTACCACAGAAAAGGGTGTTTCAAATTAATGGCAAATGGTCAAGTGAATCAAATTTTTAACGTGCTTCAAACAATCGTTCAAGATAATAACGTCACTTCAGAAAAAACGTGGCTTCAGGAACACCTGTCAGATGCGCGACTCCGACCAATCGTGGCGCGAACATCGGTGGTCGGTTTGCATATCCTATCAGGCTTGGAAAATGGTCAGCGTAAAGGGATTGACCTGGCGGAAGACCTTAATGTGACCCGTGGCGGTATTTATCGCGCCGCTCAGAGCCTTGAACAGTTGGGGCTGATTACGAGCCAGCACGCAGCCGACAACAAAAAAAATCGGTATTATGCGTTAACCGATGATGGCCAGATAATTGCGCGCATTCATGATCGAATGCACCATGAAATGAACGACCAGCTTTTTGCAACACTGGAAGCCCAGTTTTCTGAAGCTGATCTGGCAACCGTGCTGCGATTTCTACAGACAGTTAGCGGTTTCAAGCAAGATTTTGGTCAGGGGGAAGACTAGGGTGACCGTTGTTGCGGCTACACAATGCAGTCCTGTGTGTATTGGCTGATATATTGCTAAAAAATCGAGTAAGCATGTGCTTACTCGATTTTTGCTTTTCTGCGGTTGGTTGAGGCGATATATTTAACGTGGCTTTTTTTTGGCAACTGAGTGGGAATGAGTTATTCACCGAATCGCTGGCTTTGTGATAAAGAGGTAGATTCGGACTTTTGATTTTTTTCGTCATTGTGGTGGTTGCGACGTGGTTTTGGGTCTCATAGACTAAACGAGTTTTGCAAAGCAAAGGACTACTGCAGAAGGGAATTTGGGGGAAAAAGTCAGGGCCGGATTTTGGGCTTTATTTGCCTGAGTGGCACTTGCGACGTGGGTTTTGGCCTCATAGACTAAACGAGTTTCACAAGGCAGGGGGCTACTGCAGAAGCGACTCTGACCCAAAAAGTCAGGCCCGGACTTTTCGGGTCAGAGTCGCTTCTGCTCCGCCCCCTTGGCGCCTTGCTCCACTCTCTGGGCCTCCAACTGATACCGTTCTTCATTAAAAATAATCATTGCCAAGAAGCAATTAACCAGCCAGATAGCAATTATTGCCGGCAACCAGCTGCCAATACTGGCCACTATGAAAAACCCCACTAATTCTGCGCCTAGAAAATGAAAGAGGTGGCGATCCCGATGGGGTGTGGCGAAGCATTTGATGCCGAAGACGATGGCGACGGTTATTGCAACCGCGAAGCAATAGAGCCCCATATAGAAGGTGGCATGGCTTTCTAGAAAGAGGTACATCAAGAGAATATCAATCACCAGCATGATGGTTAGAATTTCGTTGAAAAGGTGCAAAAGTTCAATGAAAATATCGTGTTTAACGTGAAGTGAAATGTTGTCCATGAACGCGTAGTAGATCCACCAAAGGCCAATAATGTTCACGATAAACGCGACAAACCAGACTAGTGAATGCATGAATGCCGGTCCCATGATGGCTTCAGTAATCAGTGCCAGTGCTTCACCCAATACAATCATAATCAGCTGGCCATATCTTTCTTGAGAAGATTCGGATTCCACAATGGGCAGATTACGTCTGCGCATTTCAGCGGTGAGGTAGTGGCTATTGACGAGCATAACCGTGACTTGAAGGACGACCACGATGGCCAGTAAAATCAATTTGTGGGATTCGGACCCGACAAATTCGACCGCCAGCAGCAGCACCAGGTTGATCCAGCAGGTGATTAAATACAGGCGGGAGGATTCAATATGCTCGGGATCAGCTCGAACAACTAACGTCCACAAGTAAATCAGGAGGGCTTGAATGAAAATGTAGATGCCGACAAACTGGCCGAGTTCGCCCTCAAATACTAGGGATAGTCGGGAAGTCAGCAATAGTACGACGACCATTTGCGTCAGGTTCAATAGTGTGGTGCGCGCACTGTGATCGCCATGCAGGGTAAAGAAGGAGACAAAGTTAGACCAGATATAGAAGAAGAGCAGAAAAAATAATAGGAACACCCAAATACTGGTCGTTTCCCGATGCTCAGAATAATTGGTAATTAACGCGTGCAGCATGACCACATAGGCCAAATCAGTAAATAATTCGAGCCAGGATATTTTGCGTTCCTGAATCTTTTCGCTTAGTTTGCGCGGCGTGCCTAACCACTTTCTAAATGCATCCATTTGACATCAGCTCCCGACAACTTTCATTTGTTTAAAGCGTTTATTAGTTCACATGTTCATGATAGGGATGTGGCGGGTACAAATCAATTGAACCTGCTTCAGATTGGTTTTAAAAGACATAAAACAGAGACGTGCCTGAAAACACTTGCCCACTATTTCTCAATTTTGACACAGACGGTCAGATAAGTTAACATGGGTGTCTATCGAGTGAGTCTGAACCAAAATTAAAAAAAGTTTTATCGCTGATAAGTACCGAATTAGCAACATTTCAACTGATAATTGCGGAATCGTTCGGAAAATTAGCACTTGACCTTTGTAAAAATTAAAGTACAATGAGAATCAAGTTAACGGAAACAGACAGAGAGTCGGTGAATCGCTGAGAACCGATACCGGATAAATGGCAGTTTCATCAAGGTTGCGCAACCGTTATCAGCGAAAAAGGCAGATCTATATGTGGGTCTGTGAAACTTGGGTGGAACAGCGTTAAGGACGCCCCTTGTACTAGGAAGTAGTATGGGGGACGTCCTTTTTCTGTCCCGTTTTGGATCAGCATCGAAGAAGAGGAGAAATTATGCAGGAAAAAAGTGAGAAACAATTATCACGGTCGTTACAGAGTCGACACATTCAAATGATTGCCATTGGTGGTGCCATTGGTACTGGGCTGTTCCTTGGCTCCGGTAGTGCCATCAAGACATCGGGACCATCCATTATTCTGGCATACTTAATCGTCGGCCTGTTCTGCTTCTTCATGATGCGGGCGATCGGTGAATTGTTATTGTCTGATACAAGCAAGCACTCATTCTTGGATTTCGTTAAACAATATTTGGGTGACCGGTTCGAATTCGTTACCGGTTGGATGTACTGGTTCTGCTGGATCAGTTTAGCAATGGCCGACCTGACCGCAACCGGGATCTACATGAAATTCTGGTTCAAGGACTTACCGCAATGGATCGCACCGTTTGTGATTCTGGTCGTTCTTTACGCCACCAATAAGGTCAACGTTAAAATGTTCGGGGAACTGGAATCCTGGTTCTCAATGATCAAGGTGGCCGCCATTATCATTCTGGTGGTCGTTGGCTTTGCACTTGCCATCATCGGCTTCCACGTTGACGGCCAGACAGCTTCGTTTAGTAACTTGGTCAGCCACGGCGGCTTCTTCGCCACAGGTGGCTATGGCTTCTTGATGTCGTTTCAAATGGTCGTTTTCGCCTTTGTCGGTATTGAAATGGTCGGCCTGACCGCTGGGGAAACCAACGATCCTAAGGCCAACCTGCCTAAAGCCATTAACAGTCTGCCAATTCGGATTGGGCTCTTCTACGTCGGTTCCATGATTGCCATCATGGCTGTTTACCCATGGAACGACATCACCACCACGACCAGCCCCTTCGTTCAGGTCTTCTCCAGCATCGGTATTACCGGGGCTGCCGGCATTTTGAACTTTGTCGTGCTGACCGCTGCCCTTTCCGCAACCAACAGTTGTCTCTTTAGTACAAGTCGGACGCTGCACGCTCTGAGTAACGGTGGCAACGCACCAAAGCGCTTTATGATGCTGAGTGATAATGGGGTGCCAAACGCTTCCCTAAACTTTTCAACGTTAGTTTTGATGATTATCGTCGTTTTGAACTACATCATGCCAGCCAGTGTCTTCAGCCTCATTTCAGGCGTTTCAACCATCAACTTCGTGCTTGTCTGGATCGTGTTGATCTGGTGCCACATTCGGTATCGGCAGGCCAATCCAGCCGGTGCTGAAACCTTTAAAATGCCAGGCTATCCACTGACAGACTGGGCCAGCCTGATCTTCTTCAGTGCAGTCCTGATCTTCTTGCTGGTAAACGCAAGTACCAGAGTATCAATGTTGATTTCACTAGCCGTGTTCCTTGTACTGCTTGGAATTTATCAGGTAGTTTATAAGCCGGCGTTGAATGAGACAAGGTAGAGAGAGAGTGGAGCAAGGCGCCTAGGGGGCGGAGCATAAGGGACTCTGAGCCGAAAAGTCCGATCCTGACTTTTTGGCTCAGAGTCCCTTATGCAGGAGCCCCCTGCCTTGCGGAACTCGTTTATTCTATGAGGCCAAAACCCACGTCGCAAGCACCACTCAGGCAAATAAAGCCCAAAGTCCGGGCCTGACTTTTTGGCTCAGAGTCCCTTATGCAGGAGCCCCCTGCCATGCGAAACTCGTTTATTCTATGAGGCCAAAACCCACGTCGCAAGCACCACTCAGGCAAATAAAGCCCAAAGTCCGGGCCTGACTTTTTGGCCCAGAGTTTGCTTCTACAGAACTCTCCAGCCAATAACAGAACAAGTCCGTATGCCATATAAAAACTAAATAGCAGTTGATTAGTCAAAAATATGTAGACAGTACTGTCTAAGCTCAGTCGTAACTGCCAAATTAAAAAGGAATCCATCGCTCAAATGAGCAGTGGATTCCTTTTTAATTGTCTGGGAGTACCCTAATTTTGGCTTTGTGACAACGATGAGGAAGACTTTTTTTGACACTGAATCAGGTCATCAATGATACTTTTGACCACGACCTGATTGTGTTCTGATTCAAAAAAATCGCTAGGGGTTTCAAACGGAAGACGCCCATCTTTGACGATTGCTTGGGAGAAAAGGGTAATCGCCGTTTGGTAGGACAAGCCGAGATTGCGTAGTTCAGTTTCAGTTTGCTGTTTCAGGTCGGCATCCATTTTAACAGTCAGCAGTGTTTGCTTTTTACCTGCCATGAAATCACCTCACGCCTAAATCATATCTGAAATTAAGTGCGTATGCAACACGTTTATGAACAATAGTTATAAAAATGTTGCATTACTTGCGGCATCTCGTCTTTGCAATAATCAATATCACCAGGTGCTGCTTGGTTAGAGTGTTTTTTCAACGTTGACACAGGGCACGCCTTCTTCTTCATAGATGTCGGAAACAACGTGGTAACCCTGTTTTTCATAAAATTTTTGCGCGGTTAATTCGCTATGAATGAGGGACGATTTGAAGCCTTTCTCACGCCCGACAGTTTCTAATGCGGCAATAATTTGAGCACCCAGATGCTGACCACGGTATTCTTTTAACGTTGCGATTCGACCTGGTCGCATCGTTGTGGCATCAATGGTTTGAAAACGGCCAGTCGCGACTGGGGTTTCATCATCGGCATAACAGACCGCATAAATCATCTCAGGGGTATCATTGTCGTCGAATTCGTCAGCGATTGCAATGTGCCGTTCCTGTACGAAAACGTTCATGCGAATAAAAAGGGCGGCAGCGTGATTCCATGGTTCTGATCCAGTGTGACAATTCATTTGTGAGCCTCTTTTCAATAGTTGATTTTGGGACTTATTATACTCAGATTTTGTAAAAATGGGTAGGCATTTCATAAATGCGTTTCCTGCGATGTGACGATTGTGTTCATCTAGAAAATAAGTGCGCATTACATTGCGTGGTCAGGCGATAGTACGGTGTATCTAGCACTTTAGCATCGTTTCGCAGTGGTTCGCAATGCAACTGGCGCACTTGTTGTGTGCTGGTTACGTGACGCTTCATCCGTTTGTATGTTACAGGTTAACGGGGTTGGAAATGAATTTTAGGAACCAGAGACTGTGCTGTTCGTTTCGGACACAAAAACACCAGCGACTATGCGGATCGCTGGTGTTTTTATAAGGTTTAAAAGGGGTAGAGGAAATTTTTTACTTTTTGGGGAAAAGTGTGTGTGTTGGTTATCCTCTATTGTATAACTTGTTACTTGTGTGTTATTGGGTTGTGTGTGTTTAGGGGTTGTAACTTTAAGGTGTTAAGCGTGTCGTCTCGCCCGTAAAGTCATCAAACTAATGGTGGCTACAGTCAGTAGGGCGGGAATAACAGCTAGCGTTTTCTTCATGGGCATTTCCTTTCGGGATTTAAGTTATCACTGTGATAGATGTACTCGTGTATCTCTTGTACTTGAGTACACTGATAACTATATAGAGATTAGCTTAAAGACAACTTAAAAGAGTTTGAAGAAAATTTGATGAGAATATGACGTTTTTTTAGCGGCCAGAGAAAAGTGGTTAAGAGGTGACGCGTAAGACACTGGCAGACTGCAGTACAAGGCAAGTTCGCAGTTTTTTGGAGCGCACTTTGGAGGGATAGAAAATCGCCACAACAGAGGCATTAAATTAAAATACCACGATAGAATCGAAAAAAATGCCCAGTTTAAAATTCAAGTGCAACACTAATCAACTAGACCTTTCAGACTAGACAT
>NZ_AYYR01000103.1 GCF_001435975.1 Secundilactobacillus collinoides DSM 20515 = JCM 1123 | reverse complement strand
CGCAGGCAACCCAAGACAAAGCATTCAAAGATCTTCAAAAGGAAAATCGTCACTTGAAGTTGGAGAATGAATTCCTAAAAAAATTTCTTGCCTTGAATCGAAAGAAATAAATCAAAAGCTGAAGAACCGACAGTATACGGCAATCATTGATGATTTGAGGCAGAATCGACACGTTAGTTTAAAAGAGGCCTTAAGCTTCGTTCCAATCGCTAAAAGTACCTATGAATATAACGAGAAACACCCGGCACCAGAACCGGTTGATGAATCCCAGTTAATCGCTGATATTGAGCAGGTTCATAAGGATAATCCCAGCTACGGCGCCGTTCGGATCACTGATGAGCTGCATAATCAGGGGCAGATCATCAACCACAAAAGGGTGCTCCGCATCACCAAGCAGCATGGCTGGACCATTAACAATTATCATAAGCAAGTCAGAAAATATAACTCTTATAAGGGCGAGGTCGGTGAACTGGCCGATAACCTATTAAACCAACGTTTCTTTACTGATCGTCCCTATCAGAAGTTAACCAGTGATGTCAGCGAGTTTAGATTCGGTGGTGAATCAATGAAGGAACGGGTATACTTGGCGCCAATCATGGATCTGTTCAGTGACCGGATTCTGACCTTTGGTATCAGTAATCATCCAACTGTTAACTTCGTCTTAGAACCCTTAAAAGAGGCCTTAGGCAGCATTCCAAAAGGTCTCGGATACCGGACAACAGTCCACACAGATCAAGGGTTTCAATACCAGAATTATCGCTGGGTCGATCTCTTGAAGAGTCGGCGCATCTTCCAAAGCATGTCGCGTAAAGCCACGTGTTACGATAATGCTCCGATGGAAGCTTTCTTTAGCATCATGAAAGCTGAGATGATGACTAATCATCATTACGAAACGAAGCGGGAATTAATTACCGCGATGAAAAAATGGATCAAATACTACAACGAAGTTCGAATCAAACACAATTTGGGCGGAAAATCACCCGTTCAATATTGTGAAGAAGTGGTTCGAAAAGCAGCGTAGCAATTCGTCCAAGTATGGGGGCACGGTCCA
>NZ_AYYR01000102.1 GCF_001435975.1 Secundilactobacillus collinoides DSM 20515 = JCM 1123 | reverse complement strand
ATCAAGCCTTCCGGTGTCGACTATGACGCCTTAAAGCCAGAAGACTTGGTTGTTGTGAACTTGAAGGGTGAAGTCGTTGAAGGCGAAATGAACCCGTCCAGCGATACCCCAACCCACACGTACCTGTACAACCATTTTCCAAACATCGGCGGGATCGTCCACACCCACTCACCATGGGCTGTCTCTTTCGCTGCTGCTAAGATGGATATTCCGGCCATGAACACGACACATGCCGACACCTTCTTTGGTGACGTGCCCGCTGCCGATGCTCTGACTAAGGAAGAAATTGAAGAAGATTATGAAGGCAACACGGGTAAAACCATTGTGAAGACCTTTAA
>NZ_AYYR01000014.1 GCF_001435975.1 Secundilactobacillus collinoides DSM 20515 = JCM 1123 | reverse complement strand
GTTGATATGCCCTGCACTTTGTGAAACAAAACTTTGTTCAGTTTTCAAAGGTCTACATAGTTGCATTTAATCTCGTTATCGTTGACAGCCAACGACTTAATCAGTATAGCATTCCGATTTTAACGTGTCAACCATGAATTTGAATAATTATTTAATCAAGTTTCAAGTTAATACATCATGTCATAATGTTAATATCATCATAAATCGCTCTATGTCAGCAACGAACTTAATTAGTTTAGCAAATGTCGTTATGCATGTCAAGCAGTGATTTGAATATTTATAAATTCAAATTTGTTCGACTTAAACAGCTTACTACCAACGCCCATAACTTGTCAACGACTAATTTAATAAATCGTTTGAATAATTATTCGAGTTAGTCGTGTGCTCTTTTTTAACAACGAATATTATATTATCAACTTATTGGACCTAGGTCAAGACCGTTTACGACTTTTTTTCTTTTTTTATTTAATTTCTATTCCAGCACCTAATTACACCCATCTCTTGACTGCTAACCCGTGGCATGTAAAAGTCACTGCAATATAACTTCACTAACGTTAGACGGCTATTATGGCGTACCTATCCCAGCTTCTAGACAACTCCTACTCATAAATCCATATTAACCTTCAGTTTACAGCGGCAATAGCCACCAACCACGACCTGCTACAAAACCATCTGAATCAATTCACTCCCTATGTGTCCTTCGTGCATTAGCCAAAGACACGGATATGCTGCCTCCATCCAACTCTGGCGATCACATATAAAATCATTTGCGTCAAAAAAAAAAGAACACCTGGAATCAACAGATTCCTGAGTGTTCTTTTAAAGTGCAGCAATACCTGACTACTTAAGTTCTGGCGCATCCGTCTTGTACGTAACAGCTTTCCCGTCACGCTTAGCAAGAACGCTAGTAGGATACTTCTTTTGCGCCGCCTTTAATTTAGCGAGGCCATCAATGTACTTATAGTTGTAATCCTTCTTGTTCACCTTGGTAAATCCTTTAGGTGTGTAGAACCGCAATAAGTCGCCTTCAATGACACGATCAGAAAGTGACAGCTCCGTTGTAACATAGTTTTGCAGTTTAGTAATCTGCTTCTTTTGTTGTGTTGTCAGAGTCAGTTTCTTACCACTTGACGTCTGATATACCGTGCTGCCGATCTTGGTATACTTCGGTGTCACAAAATCGCCATCTCTAAATGCTACAACTTGGTTGCGTTTATTGGACAACAAATCTTGCCCAAATTGAATCGTATTGTTGTCCTTAACACCCAGGAGATCCATCAGAGTAGGCAGAAAATCAATTTCGCCGCCGTACGTGTGATCGACGCCGCCCTTGAGTCCTGATGAGTGAATCATCAATGGTACCTTTTGGAATTGTGCGAGGTCATATTCGTCAACACTCTTCTTACCTAACAACTGTGCGATTGCAGCTCTGTGATTATCTGAAATACCGTAATGGTCCCCGTATAAGACGATGACACTGTTCTTATACAGTCCCGACGACTTCAAGTACGTTAAGAATTCACCAAAGGCTTCGTCTAGATAATGCGCAGTTTGAACGTAAGGATCAACAGTCTTGTCACCAGTCTTTGTAGCTGGAAAATCCGTATTTTGCTTATCAAGCTCATATGGATAATGGTTCGTCAGCGTAATCAGCTTAGCATAAAACGGTTGTGGTAATTCATCCAAGTATTTTGATGCCTGGTCAAAAAAGATCTTATCTTTAAGCCCATACCCAACTGAATAATTAGACTTGATCTTGTAATAACTGGAACTAAAGAAATACTGGTAACCCCAAGACTTATACGTGTTGTCCCGGTTCCAAAAACTGGCAACGTCCCCGTGGAACGCAGCAGTCGTATAACCTTTTTGACTCAGCATAGCTGGCGCTGCTTGGAATGTATTTTCAGTCCCATATTCCGTCATAGCTGAGCCTTCCGGCAACCCATACAATGAGTTTTCCATCATCATTTCCGCATCAGAAGTTTTCCCCTGAGCCACTTGATTATAGAAGTTATCAAAACTCAACGTATTCTTGTTCTTGAAAAACTTATTCAGGTTTGGTGTGACCTCTTTACCATCCACTTTATAATTGATCAAGAATTGCTGGAAACTTTCCAAGTGAATGATAATCACATTCTTACCCTTGGCCTGTCCGTAGTATTTCGAGTTTGGACTCACCCGGTTGCGGTTAACAAACTTCTTCACACTCTTGAGATCACTCGCGTTAGCGTGCGCTCTCGTTGAACTTTCTTTTTGCGTCTGATAAATGTTAAACGCCGCGTATTCATTCAGGCCAAGGTATTTAACAATATAGTTATTATCAAAGGTTCTGGTCAATAGCCCCGAGCGGTCGGCATTTGCCATGCCGTACTCAGCACCCATTAACGAGAACGCTAACAGTGAAACAACCAACGCAAAACGACGCTTCAAGGGCCGCACATCCACCCGAATGACGTGCGTTAACAATAAAACAATTAAAACAACGATATCGAGAAATATGAGAAAATCAGTCGGCCTGATAATTTGACCGATACTCTTTCCCAAGTTGTTTTGAACATCTCCAGAACCTTTGATAACACTAAGGGTCAAGAAATCAGAAAACTCACGGTAGTAAATGACGTTCGCAAACAACCAGATCGACTGAACCAAGTCGATGATTATCATTAACCAATAAACTAACCGTCCCCGGAAATAAAGCGCGATACCGAATAACAAAAGTGCAGCAGGAATTGGGTTAATAGCCAGTAGGAACTGCTGCACGCTGCCCTTGGCTCCCAAAGTGAATTCTGTCTGATAGGCGATATACGTCTTCACACAAAATAATAGGACAACCAATAAGTAGAACCCAAACACCGTATTCAGCTTATTAGTCTTCCCCTTGATCTTACCCGACATAATCCAATGCCTCCACGTTAAAGTTAACAAATGCCATTATATCGAATCTACTCAAAATAGCAATTTAACGCCAACTTCTTTGAAAAAACTTCACATCTCACTCATTATATTCACATCTAAAAGTAATGCAAATTATAAAACAAAAACTATGGTTGCCCATAGTTTTTGATTAGTTATTGGTCAGCAGCTCAAATAATTCGATTGCAACTAAATCGATGTTATCAAATTCAAAATGTTCCTTGCCCTGATATTCATCCAACGTGTAAGTCTTTGTTTCGGAATGATACGTCACTTGAGCTTGTTCGACACCGTTTACTTCGAACCGACGTGGTTGTGGTTCATCACCAGCGTCTTCCTGCATCGCTTTAAGCCGATTGATGATTCCGATTAATTGTGATTCCTCCATGAGAATCCCCTTTCCGATTTCAAATTGACACTCTAATTTTACCAAAGACTTGCCCTGTGCGCACGAAATTCTTGTAAAACTAGGGAATTTTTTAAGAGTGTTTCAAAATCCGCATAATATCGCGTTTAAATCAGCGGCACACGTTGTTTTTATATCGGTCTCATTGGTAGTGACGCGAGACACGCCACCTGGGCGGCATCATTTATCCAGTAAACAAAAAAACCGGCACTCGTCCATTCTCAGTCATTGAGACTAGACGTTGCCGGTTCTAAATAGGTTACTTTCGCTAAGATGTAAACATATTTCTTGTTAATAGCTTTAGGATGACCGCCGAAAATACCATAGAGGAAGCCACCTTTATGCCGTTTAACCATAATTATTCTCGTAATGACCTTGATTCGGCACTTCTCATTAAAACTGTCAGTTATCGGCTATACGCCCTACACGACCAGCAGTCCCACATGATTTACAGTCGATACAAAACCCAATACTGACCTCTAATGACTTTCCGCAGCTCTCTGGGATGTATGCGAATCCTGAATCCGTTTAAACATCTTTTCCATGTCCGTATCAGTAAAGTGAATCAGTACTGGCCGGCCGTGCGGGCAATTAAAGGGATTTTCAGCTGTTTTTAGATGGGCCATTAAGGCTTTTGCTTGCTGCCCATCTAAGTGATGATTAGCCTTGATAGCTCGTTTACAACTCATCATAATCGCTGTTTTTTCCCGAAATTGAGCCACTGTTAGATGGCCATCCCGCAGAACCCAATCAATCATTTCTTTGATTGTATCCGTCTCCTGACCGGCCTTAAACCAAGTCGGATGTTGCCGAACAATGATGCTGTTCGGGCCAAACTGTTCAAGATGCAATCCCACACTGGCAAGCATATCCACTTTGTCCATGATTTTCAGCATATCAGACGTTGAATAATCCAGCACAATTGGCACCAGTAATCGTTGCTGATCATCGGAAACTTCTCCGATGGCTTGACGATAATACTCATAGTTCACACGTTCCTGCGCCGCATGCTGATCCATAATGTACAACCCATCTGGTGATTGTGCCAGCAAATAAGTCCCATGGTACTGACCAATATAAGTCAGTTCCGGAAAACGTTCCTGACGGTCGGCAAATAAATCAGTCTTCTTGTCAGACGCAGCGGGACGGTTCTGAACGTCATCTGCTGGTTGTGTCAGATCATCAGCCGTCTGCGTAAAGGGAGTCGCAGCAGCACCCTGATACTTTTGTTCAAAGTCAGCCACTTTGGCCGAGTTTAATTGATTCTTTGTGCTGATCATAATCGGATCAATGGTGCCCTCATCCGCACTAAAACCTGGTGCTTCCTGTTGGAATGTGCCATCAGCAGGTGTGTCAGTCCCAGCTTGTGGGGCAGCGTTAACAGTAAGACCCGCAGACCATAACGGGTTCTTAGGCGGCGCGGCTTGGGCCTGATGGGTCACTAAATTCGAATTAGCTCGTGAAATAGCTTCTAAATCACCCGCCAACTTTTGCGTATCAAGCGGTGAATCATCGCCGCGTTGAAGATTACTAAGGGCGTCCGGAATCAAATTTTGATTTGCCAGCTGACGTCGAATCGCTTCTGTAATCACTTCTGAAAGCTGGGGTTCCTTGCTGATTCGAACTTCCTGTTTGGTCGGGTGCACATTGACATCTACCAGGAACGGATCCATTTCAAGGTTGATGACAGCAAGCGGGTACCGTCCCACCATCAGTTTTGAGCCGTACCCTGCCACAATAGCTTTCGTCAAGGCGTAGTTTTTAATGTATCTGCCGTTAAGTAATACCGACATGTACCCGCGATTGGCACGGGTCAGTTCTGGCAAGGAAACGTATCCGCTGACCTTAAAGTCCGCGTCTTTTCCCTTAATTGCCACCATTTTGTTTGCTTTATTTAAGCCATACACGTTGCCAATGACCTGCAGCAAATCGCCCCGACCAGCCGTTCGCATCATTTCACGACCGTTGTTCGCAAGTGAAAACGATATTTCCGGATGGCCAAACGCTAAGCGATTAACAATGTCCACGATCTTTGCCAACTCAGTGTTGAGCGACTTTAAATACTTCAATCGTGCCGGCACGTTAAAAAACAGATCAGTCACCGAAATATCGGTCCCTCGTCGGGCTTCCGCCGGTTTAGATGACTTTGTTTGACCACCGCTGATGTGTATTTCCGTGCCCTCACCACCGGTTGATGTGACCATGACAACATCCGCGACAGAAGCAATACTTGGTAAGGCTTCACCACGAAACCCGAGGGAGTGGACCCGGAAAAGGTCTTTTCGGTCGGTTATCTTACTCGTCGCATGGCGTTTAAACGCAAGCGCCACTTCATCATTGGCGATGCCGCTGCCGTCATCGATCACCTGGATCCGTTTCAGACCCGCTTCATCGACCACAATATCAACCTGATGGCTGCCTGCATCAATGGCGTTTTCAACGAGTTCTTTGACGACTGAAGCCGGTCGTTCGATCACTTCTCCGGCCGCAATCTGGTCAGCTAATGTTGACGATAATTCGTGAATAAGCGGCATTCTCTCACCTTCTCATCTTGCCGTTCTATTTCCTTTTGGCATGTTGCTGCCATTTGTAGACCTGATTCATAACTTCCATTGGCGTTAGTGCCATTAGGTTAAGCTCTTTTAATTGTTTTAGCAACTGATCAGCTTCTGTGTGTTTCTTAGTTGGTTCCGGCGTTCCAAACAACGATAGCTGGGTATCTTCGCCATCATCGAAAGCGGCTGGTGCCTGCACAGAATCGGTTTTTGGCGTTTCCGAAACGCTGGTTTGTTCACTTGAAACCGCCATCGTATCAGGGCTATCTGTATCGCTCGTATCAAACTGAGTTTCACTGGACGTTGCGGCCACGATCGGTTTATCCTGCTCATCCTTTGTTTCCAATCGGGTCAGAATCTGATCGGCTCTTGTTAATAAACTGTCCGGTAACCCAGCGAGCTTCGCCACGTGGATCCCATACGATTTATCTGCCGGTCCGTCCTGCATCTGGTGCAAGAAAACGAGTTCGCCATTTTTCTCAACCGCACCAACGTGCACGTTTTTCAGTTCAGACAAACTGTCTTCCAAAACTGTCAGTTCATGGTAATGGGTCGAAAACAGCGTCTTGGCATGAACTCGGTTGTGCACAAATTCAATGATTGCCTGTGCTAAGGCCATGCCGTCATAAGTCGCGGTCCCCCGCCCTATTTCATCGAACAGGATCAATGAATTCGCCGATGCGTTTTCAAGCGCTTCGTTAGCTTCTTTCATCTCAACCATGAAGGTACTTTCACCGGAAATCAGGTCATCAGCAGCACCAATGCGGGTAAAAATTTGGTCAAAAATCGGCATTGTCGCACTCTTAGCGGGTACAAAACACCCCATTTGTGCCAGAATAACGGTCAACGCCAGCTGTCGCATGTAAGTACTCTTCCCCGACATGTTGGGTCCAGTAATCAACAGAATCGTCGTTTTATCATCCATCAATATGTCGTTTGGGACGTATTTTTGTCGACCCAACACTTTTTCCACAACTGGGTGCCGCCCTTCGATGACACGCAGCTGATGGCCGTCCTTGGTCAGGGTCGGTGCGACAAACCGGTATTTTTCGCTCACGTCCGCAAAACTCTGCAACACATCCAGTTCTGCAACCGCGTGGGCCAAGGTCTGAATCCGTTGAATGTTTTTCTTAACCATTTCCCGAAGTTTAACAAATAACTGGTACTCAAGGTCGGTCGACTTCTCCTCTGCTTCAAGGATCAGCCGTTCCTTCTCTTTTAACTCCGGCGTGGTAAACCGTTCTGCATTCGTCAGTGTCTGCTTCCGTTCGTACCGGCCTTCAGGTAATTTGCTTAAATTGACCTTCGTCACTTCAATGTAGTAGCCAAACACCCGGTTATACCCAATTTTTAGGTTATTAATGCCGGTCGCCTTGCGTTCCGAAGCTTCCATTTCGGCCAACCATTGTTTGCCGTTATGCATGGCTTCCCGATACTGATCAAGCTGGTCATTGTAGCCATCCTTGATAATACCGCCTTCAGTCACTGAAATCGGCGGATCTTCAACAATGGCCTGCTCAATCGCATCAGCCACATCGTCGTTTGGATCTAAGTTATCCAAAATATCATCAAACGTGCCATCTTCAAATTCACCAAGAACATGCTGAACCTTAGGAATCTGATTAAGCGAGGTTTTTAGTTGAATCAGGTCGCGCCCGTTGACACTACCGAACGCCACGCGTCCAGCCAATCGTTCCAAGTCATAGACCTTCGTCAATTCTTCCTGAAGGTTATGGCGTTCAAAATATTGTTTGACCAGCGCGCCAACCTTACGCTGGCGTGCCATGATCTCATCGCGGGTCACCAGCGGCCGATCCAGCCATTGTTTCAGCAAACGACCACCCATGGCTGTACGCGTCTCATCTAGCAGCCATAGTAGTGTACCGGATTTTTTCCCCGTTCGAATGTTTTGCGTTAACTCAAGGTTACGCTGCGAATAATGATCCATTTTAAGAAAGTACGACGGCTGGTAAACAACTGCCCGCTGCAAATGAGCCAAGCTGCGTTTTTGCGTCGTCACGACATACGTCAGTAAGTGCTTAAGCACCGCATTTTGTGCAGCATCCGACACATCTTGAGTCAGGTAACTCAGCTCTGACTGTGCCGTCACATCGTCTTGATGCGACACTAAAATACCGATTTGACTAAGGTGTTGTCGTTCATCATCCGTAACGCTCTTGTCCACAACAATTTCCTTGGTCTGAAGACTCATAACTTCGTTGATCACTGCCTCAAAGTTCTTTAAACTGGCAACTTTAAGCTCTCCAGTAGACAAATCAGCGTACGCAAACCCGTAGCCTGTCGTTATTTTCGTCAGGGCCGTCAAGTAGTTATTGCGTTTTGCACCACCGATTCCAGTATCTGTCTGCGTCCCCGGCGTCACTAACTGGATCACTTCACGTTTGACCATACCCTCAGCCAGTTTGGGATCTTCGACTTGTTCGCAAATCGCAACTTTATAACCCTTGTCCACCAAAATATCCACGTAGTTTTGCGCCGCTCTGTGAGGCACGCCGCACATCGGTATTTGATTTTCAGCACTCGCACTGTGACTGCGTGACGTCAAGGTAAGCTCCAATAACTGCGATCCCTTGATAGCGTCATCATTAAACAACTCATAGAAGTCCCCTATCCGGTAAAAAAGAAAAGCATCCGGATACTGGTCTTTAATTTCTTGATATTGCACCATCATCGGTGTTTGTTTTGCTTTTGAAGGCAAGCCTTTCACCTCTTAATTAAAATAGGGATGCGCGTCACTGATCAAAATAGGTTTGATTTTTGTAGCGTGCCCGTTTTGATCATTAATATCGATCACACATCCTGATAAAATACTTTTTTCATCTTCGTCAACAATATAACGCGTTGGCCGTTGCGTTAGAAAACGGCTGATAACGCCTTCGGATTGCATGCCCAAAATACCATTGTCTGGGCCAGTCATCCCAGCATCCGTCATAAACGCTGTCCCGCCAGGCAAAATTTGCCCATCGGTGGTCTGGACGTGCGTGTGCGTGCCAACGACCGCGGATACTTTACCCTGTAAATAGGTTGCTAACGCGCGTTTCTCACTGGTAGCCTCCGCGTGAAAGTCCACAAAAATAATCGGTGTCGTTTTACGGATTTCATTGACCAGTTCATCCGCAGCCGTGAACGGATCATCCAGCGGTGGCAAAAAGACCCGCCCTTGAAGATTAATCACAGCAAGTGTCTCTTGATTGACCTTAAGCTGCGTCCAACCCCGTCCAGGGACATCCTTCCCAGGAAAATTGGCTGGCCGAACTAACTTTTTGGTGCCGTCAATGAACTCAAAAATTTCTTTGTTATCCCATGTGTGGTTGCCCATGGTAACCACATCGGCGCCACTAGAAAGTAGCTTTTTATAAATGGATTCACTGATTCCCCGCCCAACTGGCGTGGAATTTTCACCATTTACAATCGTTGCCTGTGGTTTATAATCGCGTTTCAACTGAGGTAAATAAGTCTCAATCATGTGAACACCGCGGTCACCCACAACGTCACCAATAAATAATAGTCGCATACTGGTCCTCTAATCTAATTGTTTTAATTCATCATATTGGACTATTTTAACATGGTTTGGGGGAGGATGGGAAAATAGAGTGCGGAAGAAGGCGTTTAGAGGGCGAAGCACGTTTCGATGCCAGATAAACAATGCGCCCGTACAGCCCGAGTCTTTAGTCTATACAACAGTAGCGAACAGCGTGCAAAAGAAGCGATTAAAGGCCAGATCATAAGAGCCAGTTGGTAGAATGGCTTTATACCGCCTTGCCTTTATGCAGGAGCCCATTGCCTTCTGGAGCACATTTCAACGCCAGATTAGCACGGCGTCCGTGAAGACCGGGTTCTTATTCTACATAACAGTAACGAATAGCATACGAAAGCAGGCAGTTAAATGACCAGAGGATAATCACCCTTTTGTAGTGAGCTAACACCTGCTAAAACTACCAAATGCTGGAATAACCTAACATCGTTGCCAATCGAAAATCAATTCACATTTCTCATCCCGCACCACCCCAATACAATAAAAAAGCCCTAACCAACCGTCAAGGCTTTCTGCCATCAGTTTATTTTTCGAGCTACGACCCGTAATCTTCGATAATCAGCCTCCCAGTGGTCATCTACCCAGAGTTTATCTTGTAGATGATCAGCCATATGAGCAATTACCATTTCCTGCTGTGTGTCGCTCAAGCACGAAAGATCACTCTCAAAAAATTGTTGGACCCAGTTGCCTAATCCTTGCATGCCACCCTGCAGGATGGTTGGCCGATCATAGGCCAGAATATCGGTGACCTCAAACCCGTGTTTTTCAAGCAGCTGTTGATAGGCCGTCGTTTCTGGAAAGAAAAACGGTACCTGATAATGCAGGCCAAGCGCGTGAAGTTCATCACCGAACGCGCCGCAAATAGCTGCCACATTGCCAGCAGCGCCAAATTCACAAATCAACCGACCATTAAGGTTCAAAGATCAATTAATTTGTGAGAGAAGTTGATTTTGATCAGTGATCCAATGAAACACCGCATTAGAAAAGACAACATCATATGTATGGACGATTGGCATTGTTGTAATATCTTGCTGTTCAAAGCTTGTTTCCGGATAAAGTTTTTCTGCCTCAGCAATCATCTCAGCAGATTGGTCAATGCCTAAAACGGCACAGCCTTTTTGTCGCAGCTGATCCGTCAGATCACCAGTCCCGCAACCCACATCTAAAACACTAGTCGCTGTTTTTGGTACTTGATCCAGTAAGTTGGCACCATATTTAAACACAAATGCGTTCTGAGTTTCATATTGTTCCGCATTCCATTTCATATTTCATCACCGCCAGTTATGTATTGCGATATATTGTACGCTTGATTCCCCTAATAAAACACCTTAATCAAAAAAGATCACCAACCCGTAAGTTGACAACCTTTTTCCTTGGTTATTCCACATTATTTTGCATAGGCAACTGAACGAACTTCACGAATTACGGAAACTTTGATATGACCTGGATAATCCATGTCACTTTCAATCTTATCCTTAATGTCGTGCGCCAGTGTCACAGCATCTAAATCTGAAATTTTGTTTGGTTTAACAATGACGCGAACTTCTCGGCCCGCCTGAATTGCAAATGACTTTTGAACGCCATCGAACTCATCGGCAATTGATTCCAACCGCTCCAATCGGTGAATGAAGCTCTCTAATGAGTCGCTTCGAGCACCAGGACGGCTAGCTGAGATGACGTTTGCGGCGCTCACTAACTCTGAAATGATATAGTGAGATTCGCTGGTCGCATCATGGGAAGCAATGGCATCGATCACCACTGGACTCTCCTTGTACTTCTTAGCTAAATCAATGCCAATCTGTACGTGAGATTCTTCAACATCATTTTCAACCGCTTTACCAATATCGTGTAATAATCCTGCGCGTTTTGCTAGCGTTACATCCTCACCTAATTCAGCTGCAAAAATCCCTGAAAGTTTTGCAACTTCAACTGCATGTGTTAACACATTTTGACCATATGAAACCCGGTAATTCATTTGACCGACCAATTTAATCAGTGCAGGATGCATTGAATGAATCCCAAGGTCAAAGACAGTCTGCTCGCCAAGATCCTGAATGCGTTCATCCAGTTCTTTATGCGCCTTTTCGACCATCTCTTCAATTCGGGCTGGGTGAATCCGGCCATCTTGAATGAGTTTCTCCAAAGCAATTTTTGCCACTTCTCGCCGCAATGGGTCGAAGCCGCTCAATACGACTGCTTCAGGCGTATCATCGATTATCAAATCGATACCGGTTAAGGTTTCTAACGTCCGAATATTGCGACCTTCACGTCCAATAATTCGGCCTTTCATATCGTCATTAGGCAGTGTAACGACGGACACCGTTGTATCGGAGACCATGTCGGCACCACTGCGTTGAATCGCTTGAACGATTAAGTCCTTCGCCTTGGCGTCAGCTTCTTGTGCCGCCTGCTCAGTAGATTCCTTAATCATTTTTGCTCGTTCTGAAGCCAAGGTCTGCTTAGCTTCGTTAATAATCAGGGACTGTGCTTCCTCTTGTGAAAGCGCAGCTGCTTCTTCAACGGCATCTTGCCGTTTCTGAATAAGTGAGTCTGCTTGCTGTTGTAATTTAGCAACTTTTTGCTGTTCCGAACTCAACTTATTTTCTTTGCGTTCGAGAGCATCTTCCCGCTTTTGAAAAGCGTTATCTTTACGATCAAGTGCTTCTTCTCGTTGTAACACCCGGTCTTCTTGCTTCTGAATCTCACCGCGTTGTCGCTTAAGATCCTTTTCCGCTTCTGATCGGTAACGATGACTGTCCTCTTTGGCTTCTAGTAACGCCTCTTTGGTATCAGTCTCAGCCTGCTTTTTCGCATCTGCTAAAATTCCTTCTGCTGTTTCGTGAGCTGCGTCCAATTTACGTTCATAAACGGACTTATGCAGGACGTATCCGATAACAGCACCTACAACGATAGCGATGATTGCGAGGATTATTTCCGGAATACTCATGATTCCACCTCCGCATCATCCAAAATGGTGATTGATAAATCAGTAATTTTTTAGATGTTAATGATTATTGACACAACTAGTATTCTAATGTTTCTAAATAGGTGTGTCAATAAAACATCCTCTCTCAAGGCCACAATTACCACGATTTCTCGGAATCTGACCCAAAACAGTCTAATAAAATGAAAGATTGATGAGATTTAACTAGAACACGTATCCCAAAAAAAGAAGTACTACCACTTCCCCACTGAGGAAATGATTGTACTTCACTTTTGTGTGACCCTATTTAGCATCTTCCGTGTCAATATCCAAAGTTTCAACGTCGTTATCGTCAGTCTCAGCCTCTGAATCGTCACCATCCATATGGTAAGCAGCACGAACTTTGCCCTTAATTTCTTCCATCACATCTGGATGGTCAGCTAAGTAACCCTTAGCATTTTCGCGACCCTGACCAATGCGATCATCGCCGTATGAATACCAAGAGCCAGACTTGTTAACAATGTCCTTTTCGACCGCCATGTCAACCAGTTCACCGGTCTGAGAAATCCCGTGACCATACATAATATCGACTTCGGCACGCTTAAATGGCGGCGCTACCTTGTTCTTGACGACTTTGATTCGGACTCGGTTCCCGATAACATCGGTACCCTCTTTAATTTGTTCTGCACGACGAATTTCAAGTCGAACGGTCGCGTAGAACTTCAGCGCCCGGCCACCCGGTGTCGTTTCGGGATTACCAAACATCACACCGACTTTTTCACGAATTTGGTTAATAAACATCGCAATGGTATGCGTTTTGTTGATAGTCCCAGACAGCTTACGCAAAGCTTGTGACATTAACCGTGCCTGTAGACCAACGTGAGCGTCACCCATTTCACCGTCAATTTCTGCTCGCGGTACTAAGGCCGCTACAGAATCGACAACGAGCAAATCAACCGCGCCACTGGAAACTAAGGCATCAGCAATTTCCAATCCTTGTTCACCAGTATCAGGTTGCGAGAGCAACAAGTCATCAATGTTAACCCCTAAATTGGTGGCGTAAGCTGGATCCAATGCATTTTCAGCGTCAATATAGGCCGCAGTACCGCCTTGTTTTTGAACTTCAGCAACGGCGTGAAGTGCAACCGTCGTCTTCCCAGAACTTTCAGGTCCGTATACTTCAATGATCCGGCCGCGAGGGTAGCCCCCAACGCCCAAAGCATTATCCAATGCTAAAGATCCTGATGAAATCGTTGAGATCTTGGTGTCGGCAGCATCCCCCATTCGCATGATGGAGCCCTTACCAAAGTTTTTTTCAATTTTCTTTAATGCAGCATCAAGTGCTGCTTGTCGTTCGTCAGCCATTTCAGTCCTCCTTATGAGCCATTTACTAGATAAACTATACCGACTTTTATCTCAAAAAGCAAGAAAAATCGAACAAAAGTTCGTATCTTAATTCGTCATTAATTTTTGTCGAATCAGGTTCAAACCAGTCAGTACAGAACTGCGTCGAATCTGAGCCCGACCGTTTGCAAAGTTAAATAAGTACGCCTCTGCCGGTTGGTCTTTATAAGCAATTCCGATCCAAACCGTCCCAGCCGGCTGGTCTTCCAATTTGTCAGGTCCAGCAACTCCGGTAAAGGAAACAGCAACATCCGTTGCCAGCTTAGCCTTCGCCTGTTGAGCCATCCATACCGCCGTTTCCTTGCTCACCACACCATAGTCATCCACGATGTGTTGCGGAATGGACAATAGCGAGACCTTTGCCTCATTCGCATAGGTCACAAAACCACCAGGAAAGACCGCTGAAACGCCGGGCACATCGCCCAGGGTACTTTGAAATTCACCAGCTGTTAAACTTTCAGCGGCAGTCACTGATAAGTGTCTTTCAATCAACTGGTGGACAACAACTTGGGCTAATGAATTATCGTCACCGTACCCGTAACAGTACTTGCCGTCTCGCTTCAATACTTCAGCCACCATCTGATCAACACGGGATTCAGCCGCTGCTGTCGATTCCGCCGTTGCCGTGATCCGCAACGTAACCTCGCCCACCTTTGCGTATGGTGCAATCGTTGGATTTGTCTGCTGATCGATCAAGTCGCTCAGATCGGTTACCAATTCAGATTCGCCAATACCGATAAACCGCATGACCTTCGAAAAAATAACCCCGTTTTCAGTGCCCTGTTCCATTAGTCGCGGCATAAGCTGGCGGTCAACCATGATCGTAAACTCGGATGGTGGCCCTGGTAGCAAAACGACATCCGCGCCGCTGGGATTCCGATAATAATCCCCCACCGCAAATCCAGTTTCATTGGGCAGTGATTCAGCATCGGCCAGTTTTAGCGCCTGCAGGCGATTATTCGCCGTGTTCAAGCGGCCACTCTGTTTTTGAAACGCAGTGATCTTCTCCAAAGCCGCCGTATCCGTTGCCAGTTCAACATGCAGCGCCTTAGCAACGACCTGTTTTGTCAGGTCATCCTTCGTGGGACCCAAGCCGCCGATTAAAATCACTAAATCGCTTCGCTTCTGAGCCCCCTCAAACACCGTCTGCAGTCGTTTAGGATTATCTCCCACAACTGTCTGGTAATAGACATTAACACCGATACCGGCTAATTTTTGGGCTAAATAAGCGCCGTTTGTGTTGGCAATCTGGCCGAGCAGCAGCTCAGTTCCGACAGCAATGATCTCTGCATTCATCTTCGTCTCTTCCTTTCTCGAACAACTACAACAAGTTTACACGAAATGTACCTGGTTTGTCCGCTTATGTGTTCGATGGATCATTTACCCATCTACCACATAACAACGACAACCAACAGGATTTGTTTTTTTCTCAAAATCAATACTGATTTTTGGTAGTACCTGAGGACCAGGCCCACACCACAACATCGCGGTCCCAATACAAATAAATAGACCTCAACGCAAAATCCAAACCGGGTTTCACGCTGAGGCCGCCTATCTTTTTAAATGTCTTAGTGCCATCCGTTATTCGTTAAACGAATCCGCAAACACACTGCGATTCTGAACGAAGTAATCGATACCTGAATAAATCGTAAAGAACAGGCAGATATACAACAAAATCGTGCCCAACGGGAAGTTCCAGATTTGGAAGAAACAGTTGTTTAACAGTAAGAAGATGATACCCAGCATCTGTGAGAACGTCTTGATCTTGCCCGGCATCGCTGCGGCCATAACCTGTCCGTCATTTTCAACAATGATCAGTCGAAGACCTGTCACAGCCAGTTCTCGGCAAACAATAATCGCCACCACCCAAGCCGGTGCCTTCCCCATTTCAACTAACAGAATGAACGCGGTCATGACGATCATTTTATCGGCTAACGGATCAGCAAATTTACCGAAATTGGTCACGAGATGATTGCGCCGGGCAATTTGGCCATCCAAAAAGTCCGTGATCGAAGCTACGGCAAAGATTACCGCAGCAACAATCTGCGTAACCGGAATTGCCGTCTGCAGCCAGGTCACAGTTCCCCAATCCATTGGTAAGACCAAAATCAATAAGAAGATTGGAATCAGGATGATACGAATAATGGTTAATTTATTTGGTAAATTCAACGCCATTGACCCCCATTTTAATTTTGCGGCACACACAAGCCGCCGCGTTTTGATTACGCTCAGGTTAGTTCGTTTAACGTTCCCAGTTTACACAGTCTCCGACCGTTACACAAGTCAACTGTCCGAACAAAACGACCACCGTATCACGCAAAGAGGCCGAGGATTCAAACGCTCCCGGCCTCAAATTGATTACTTAAATTCAACTGTAATGTTTTGAACTTGTGATGATGTTGACGTCGATGAGCTGCTGCTCGTTGTTGTACTGCCTGTCGTCGCTGATGACGTACTTGAAGCAGAAGTGGTCGACGTGGTAGAGATCGGCACTTTGTGACCGCCGATTTTCACCGTTGTATCAGGCGCGTTACCTAAATTAATGGTAACGGACGTTGCTGATGAACTCACCTTAACTGAGTGAGAGGCATTAGCAGTCAGCGTCCCGGAATAAAGCGAGTTGCCGCTGGCCGTAATCGAAACCCATGCACTGGCGGTACTCGTCAGTGTAATGGTCTTGGTCGAAGGTGAATTTTTCATCTCGTATGTGGTCGTTGAGCCCGAAGTCGAGAGCTTCGAGAACGAAACGCTGCTGGTCTTTTTACTTGAAGAAGAAGCCTTCTTAGAACTCGTCTTCTTCGACGATGCAGATGATGATTCGCTGCTGCCAGAAACGGAAACGGAGCTGCTATCCACATTGGACGAACTGCTCTGCTGCGACCGTTTGGTGCTGGCAAGCCAGATACCCACCATCACAATGACCACAACGACAACGGCAATCACGATTGGAACCTGTCGTTTAACCTTGGCTACCCGGTCGTCTTCCTGCCGTTGAGCTGAACGCGTCGAGGGATTTTCTTCATTGACCCGGTCGACATACTCCTGGGTCTTAGTGCTCGGCAACTGATCCGCATATTGATCCAGCAATTCGCCGCCGTCTAGCCCAACTGTATCCGCATACTGCTTAATAAAAGCCCGGACGTAAAAGTCCCCTGGCAAATCAGAGAAATTTTCGTCCTCGATCGCAATCAGATACCGTTTTTGAATCTTGGTTGTCTGTTGCAGGTCGTCCAGTGTGTACCCCTTGGCGATACGGGCGTCGCGTAACGCTTCGCCTATTGATTTGTTATTTTCACTCATAAAAAGATTCTCCACCTAATAAAAATGTTCTTATTTCACACTAAGTATAGCATATGGTCGAAGATGATTTAATGCCGAATTCTGACATTACCTGATTTTAATGCTTTCTTAACCAGCGTCGGGGGCAACGATTCGCTGAACACTGATGGCTTCCGGCTTAAGAAATTGATCAAGTGCCTCAATAACGTCTGCCAGCGTCAGCGATTCAATAATGTCAGCCTCGTCAAACAAATTAATTGGCGCATAAAGCTGATCATCGAATTGATTGGCGATAGCCTCAAGCGAATTAAACGCGGTGATCGTACTGCCGATTTCTTCACGCTTGGCCAGGTCGAAGGTCTCTTGGGCACCCTGAAGCTTGGGTTTGGCCTGAGCTAAAATAGCTAAGAGTTCATTTTCAAACGCAGCCGGATCCTCAGTTTCACCGGCCAAAACAATAAAGTGGGCACCACGCTGCACTTCGATGTTGTACCCAAAACTGTCATCGATAACACCCTGATCATAGAGTCGTAAGAAATCGGGCGCCGTTTCGCCAATCAGCAGCTCCATTCCAATAGACAAAGCGTCCTCATATTTGAGCAAGTCGCGCCCCGTCGGCAGATTGTCCAACCCACGGATACCGATGGTTACCTTTGGACGTTCAACGGGCATTGTGAGTGTTTTCTGGTGCACAATATCACTGCCGTCATGCTTTTCGGGTAGTTGTTGGCGTTGAATGGGTTGCGGATCACCGAAATCTTTTTGGCCTTGGTTGTCGCGAACCCACTGCATCGTTTCTTCCGGTGACACCTTGCCCACCACAAACAAACTCATGTTGCTTGGATGGTAGAAGGTTTTGTGTGCCAAATAAAGATCTTCTGGTGTGATTTTATCAATTGAATCGATGGTCCCCGCAATATCGTTTGCTAAGGGTTGGTCTGGATAAAGATTGGCAATCGTGCCAAAGTATGCCCGAGAATTCGGATCATCCTCGTACATCTGAATTTCCTGACCGATAATGCCCTTTTCTTTATTAACCGTCTTATCAGTAAAATAAGGATCCTGAACGAAATCTAACAGAGTATCTAGATTTTCTTTCAGGTTACGCGTTGTTGAAAAGAGATAGCTGGTATGCGTAAAACTCGTAAAAGCATTGGAGCTGGCGCCAAAGTGGGCAAACGTATCAAAAGCATCATGGTCGGCTTTCTCGAACATTTTGTGTTCCAAGAAATGAGCGATACCTGCCGGCAGTGAGACCATTTCAGACTGTCCATACGGCACAAACTCATTATCAATGGAGCCGTACTCGGTCGTCATCACGGCATAGGTCCGATGATAGCCTGCTTTAGGCAACAGATAGACCCGTAAACCGTTTGGTAATGTTTCCTGGTACAGTGTTTCACCTAATTGCGGATAATCGATCTGTTTCACCGTGATTCATCTCCCTTTAAGAAGTAGGTTGCCTGCAGGGTGACCTGTTCAGCGATTGCAGCCACCTGTTGCGGGGTAACCGCCTGAATATGGGCCAGCCAGTCGTCAGCCGAAACGGTTGAACCGACCAGCTGATCAAGAACTGACTGGTTGATCACTGCCCGGGGAGAATCCTGACGGGACTCATGATTATTAATCAAACTAGCCACGACCTGGTTAAAGACCTCGGAATCAATGTGTCCATGGGCAATGTCATCAAGCTGTTCAGTGATGATGTCAAGCACCGCCTGCTGATTACGCTGGTCGATACCTGCTTGGACGCTCAGCGTGCCAGTAAACCCGTCAAAACAGCTGGAAGCGTAGTAGGCTAAACTGTTTTTTTCGCGGACATTTTTGAACAGCAAGGAAATTGGCGTGCCGCCAAATAAGCCGTTGAACACCAGCGCTTCATAAAAGTGCGTGTCCCGGTAATAAACTGGCAGTTGATAGGCCAAATTGAGTTTGGATTGCTGCAGTGGCTGCGTCTCCGATTCGCTAACTGCGGTTGTGACTGGTCGTTGATATACAATTGGCTGACGACCTGACGTACGGCTTGGCAACTGCCAATCAGCCACGTAGCGCGCAATGTCATCCGCGTCAACATCACCCACAACAGTGATTTTGATATCATCATGAGTCAGCAACTGTTGATAGTAATTGTACAGCGCGGTGTTTTGAACAGCTTCAATTGTTGGCTCATCACCATACAGGCTAGTAGCCAACTCTGGTTTTTCTTTAAAATAAAGGTCAAATAATTCACGTTCGGCATAGTACTGCTTATCATCATTTAACGACTTCAGATAGGCAATCAAGTTGACCTGTTGGCGGTCAAACGTGGTGGTATCGAACCGGCCATCACTGGCTAACGGCCGAAAAATCACCTGCTTTAAAAAGGCAAAGATTTCTTGGGTAAGATTCTCACCGTTAGCAAACTGGTCGTTAATGATACTGCTCGAAAACCGCAGACCGTTGATCAATCCATAACGGTAAACATTGACGCCATAACTCGCGCCATAAAGCGTTGCTAATTTCTTAGCCAGCGCGGTCTGCGTCGGATAATCTGCGCTGCTAGTTTCAAGAAGCTGAGCCAGCAAAATTCGCTGGGACAACCCAAGCGTTGAAACAGGTGCCAGAAAATCAATACTGATACTGGTAGTTTTAAATTGCGGGGTCGCAATTACGTTAAGCGTTACCCCGTCAGTCACATGCACTTGCAAGTCGCAATACCCTCCTTAATGAATACCCATACAATATTAGATGATTGGCGGGGAAAATACAATAGAGTGTGGAAGAAGGCGTTTAAAGACTGGAGCATAAGGGGACTCTAACATTAATTCCAGAACCGGGAATTAATGTTAGAGTCCCCTTATGTGCAAGTCTTTGCCTTCTGGAACACGTTTCGACGCCAGACGAGTAAGCGCTCAGCAATTATCATCAGCGTTATCAAACTAATTTCCGGCCCAAATAAAACATAAAAAAACAAACATCCAATAACTCGCCCCGCAACATATCCGACCACTATTCAACTTCCCAGCCTTCCTATTTCGTCTTCTAACAAAATTCTAATAAATTCCCACAAAACCCCAAATACCGCTTGATTTCCCCTATCCTATTTTGCTATCCTGAAAGCAAACTCTCGAGGAGGATCATTATGAAAGTCGTCAAATTTGGGGGCAGTTCACTTGCAAACGCTGCTCAAGTCCAAAAAGTTGTCAATATTATCAAAGCCGATGACCAGCGCCGGTTCGTTGTTGTTTCGGCACCTGGCAAGCGGTTTGCTGGAGATATTAAAGTCACGGATCTACTGATTACATACGCCAATGACGTGATCAAACAACGGCCGCTGGATGATATTACCAACCAGATCATCAGCCGGTACCGGGAAATTGCTCAGGCTTTTCATATTTCAGATGATGATTTTAACGAAATCAAAGCCGCAATTATAAAGTTACCAGACCATTCATATCAGGACAATGACTACCTCATGGCCGCTTTCAAGGCTCACGGTGAAAAACTTAACGCAGTGTTGTTTGCTAAGGTACTGACCAGTGCCGGCCTTAACGCAAAGTATCTTGACCCAAAGGATGCCGGTCTTGTCGTCACTGATCGACCAAACGATGCTGACATTATCCCAGAAAGCTATGATCGGTTAGGTGAATGGGCTTCAAGCAGTATCATTCGGGTAATTCCTGGATTCTTTGGGTACAACCTTCAGGGGCAGATTTGTACGTTCTCCCGCGGTGGTTCAGATATTACCGGTGCCATTGTTGCCCGCGGCGTGCACGCCACCAAGTACGAAAACTTTACCGACGTTAACGCAATCTACGCCGCAAACCCCAAGGTCGTAGAAAACCCAATTGCCATTCACCACATGACGTTTCGGGAGATGCGGGAACTGGCGTATGCCGGGTTCTCAGTTTTTCACGATGAAGCCCTCATTCCCGCAATTCAAGGCGACATTGAAGTGGTCGTGAAGAACACGAATCACCCGAGCGAACGAGGCACATCGATCACCTCCACAAAACGGGTCAACCCCGCCTACCCCGTTTCCGGGATCGCAAGCTCACCCGATTTTTGCGGTATCTACATTCGAAAATACATGTTGGATAAAAAGAGTTATAGTCAAAAAATTCTGAACATTTTGGCGCAGTACGGGCTTTCATACGAACACATGCCTTCCGGGATCGATGATTTAACCGTCATTATGAAACAGGATCAATTGACCCCCGACCTAGAAGACCTGCTCATCCGTGAATTGGTCATCGCACTGCACCCGGACGAAATTCATATCACCCATGATTACGCGCTGCTAATGGTCGTTGGCGAAGGAATGCTGAATCGAACCGGGTTGATGTCGAAGGCCACCGACGCCTTGGCGCGTCAAAACGTCAAACTGGTCATGGTCAATCAAGGTGCCTCAGAAATTTCCATGATGTTTGGGATTCAACAGGATAAGGCTGATGCTTCAGTACAGGCATTGTACGATGCCTTTTTCCCAGATTTATAAGCAACGGTTAACCAAAAAAAGCATCTCACCTGCAGTCGCTGCAGTGGGATGCTTTTTGGTTAGCGCTAGTGATCAAAACAATCGTCACGATTATGGAAATGACTTGATTTGCGACCGCGTTTTACATGTTGCGACTGAAGCATCAGTCACACTACCCGTTACAAAATGGGTGAAAACAGCCTCGACAACGCCTGCTTACACCTGATCCATAACGACTGCTGGGCATATTTTCCCAGGGTCATTTCCTCAGCCAGTGCGATGTCATTTTCAAAAATGCCCATGAGTTTCGTTGCTAAATGTACATCATACATGAAGGCATTGATCTCAAAGTTCAACTTAAACGAGCGGATATCCATATTTGCTGAACCGACTGAGGCAACTTCGCCATCGACCACGATCATTTTTGCATGCATGAAACCGCCGTGGTAGCGGTAGACTTGGCCACCTGCCTTCAGCAATGCTTTTGAGAAATACTCGGTCGCCCGGTACACAAATGGATGGTCCGGTTGATCCGGAATCATCAACCGAACGTGAATACCGGACAGAGCGGCCACCGTCAAGGCTTCCAAGATACTTTCATCAGGCACGAAATACGGTGATTGGATAGCAATCGATTGGCGGGCACTGTTGATCAGTTTCAAATACCCCTTTTTAATCTGTTGCACTTCAGAGTCCGGACCGCTGGACACAATTTGCATACTCGTTGTGCCCGTTGCATTGACCACTGGGAAAAACGTTTTGTCATAGGTGACTTTGTGTCGTTTTGCCGTCGCGTTCCAATCCAGGAAAAACCGGCTTTGCAACGCCAGTACCGCATGGCCCTCAATTCGCAGATGTGTATCGCGCCAGTAACCGAATTTCGGCTTGCGATTCACGTATTGATCCCCAACGTTGAAGCCGCCCGTGTACCCGACTTTGCCATCAATGACCACAATTTTACGGTGATCCCGAAAGTTGAGTTGAAAATCACTGAGGGCCAACCGAGAACTTAAAAACGGGTATACTTGACCGCCGAGCTGCGTTAAATGCTTAAACATGTGTTTTTTGCCACCGTGGGAACCGAACGTATCGTAAATGACCCGAACAGCTACTCCTTCAGCGGCTTTTTCTTCAAGTAAATGGACGAATTCATTACCAATGTGATCGTTATAAAACGTAAAGTATTCCACATTAATGTGCTGTTTTGCCCGACGAATATCGGCGAACAGCGCTGCAAACTTCTTTTCCCCGTCCGTAAAGACCTGCACGGAATTATTGGTCGTCAACACCGCCCAATCAGTTTCTAGAAAAAGATTGACGATTTCTTGAATCTCCGGATTATCATTGTCCGGTACCTGAAGTTCCCCCTGCCGGATCAATTTTTTTTGCGTATCCACCATTTGGTTCAGGCCCAGTCGTTCCTGCGCTTTGATATCAAAAATGCGCTTCTTTGAAATCTTTCGCCCCGCGAACATGTATAAAATGAAGCCGAGAATGGGTAACAAGACCAGCACCAGTAACCAGGCCCAGGTCGCAGAAATGTCGCGCTCCTCCCGCAGGATCGTAATCAACGCGACAATCAAGTTGATTGCCACAATGATCAATAATGAAATTAAAATATATACCATAAAAAAAGCCACCCCTAATCTGCGATACGGTTATCTTACCATAATCGCAATTAAGGGTGGTCGTTCACGTTAAATTACTTGTTTTTAAGCAACGGTGAATCGGCATTATTACCGAACCACTTATGGTTAATTTTCTCAAGTGTGCCGTTTTTGGCTAAGATTTTCAACCCGCGGTTAATTTTCCGCCGCATGGTCTTATCAGATTTCCGCATGCCGACACCAAAGGCTTCCTTTGGAAAACTGCCGCGGACGATGCGGTAGGCCTTAGGATCGGATTCGTGGTTCACGTAGTACCCCGCGTATGTCGAGTCAATGATGAGCCCCTGGATTCGGTTCGCTTTTAAGTCAATAAAGGCGTTAGTGAAGGAGTCATACAGCACCGGTTGGCCGCTGATCTTATTCTTCAGCAACTTCGGAAACTCAGTGATATCGTTGGCGCCGGACGACCCCGTCTGAGCACCGACAACCTTACCCTTCATATCAGCGAAGGACTTGATGTTGCTCTTGCGCATCGTGACCAATTCTTGGTCGTTTAGCAGGTAAGTATCGCTAAACGCCACTTTCTTTTCCCGTTGCGGGGTCTTAGAATACCCGTTCCAAATCAAGTCGATGGTCCCGTTATTTAACTCAGTCGCGTTCATGTTCCAATCGATCGACTGAAAGCTGACTTTGATACCGTAAAGTTTGAACACCGCCCGAGCCAGGTCGATATCGTACCCAACCAGTTTCCCGCTTTTCTCGCGAAAGCCCATGGGAACGAAGGTGTCGTCCAGACCAACGGTGACGTAGCCGCGCTTTTCAATGCGGTTCCAGTTATCAACGTGGTTGGCACGCTTACCAATGCTGATGCCGCAACCCGATAGCAAAACGGTGCAGAGCAGCATGACCGTGCCTAACCAAAATTTCTTTTTCATGCAGGTCCTCCCTCTTCCGTTAAGCGTCGATCGGTTCAACACGTAAAATTTGATCGGCAATGTTTTTGGCAAATTGCATATCATGCGTGACGACGATCTGGGTCATTTTTTCACTCTTTAAGTTCAAGATAATCTGTTCAACTGTCTGCCGTAAATCAGGATCAAGGGCAGACGTAGGTTCATCATAGCAGAGAATCTTCGGGTTCATAGCAAGCGCACGCACAATGGCGACCCGTTGTTTCTGCCCGCCGGAGAGCTGGAACGGATACAATTGTTCCTTACCGGAAAGTGAGAGTTGATCGATAAGATCCTGGGCGCGTTTGGTAGCGTCTGCCTTGTTCATCTTCAGCGCAAGTTCAGGCGCCAGAGTGACGTTGTCCATAACGGTTAGATTCGGGAAAAGTTGAAAGTCTTGGAAAACAACTCCAATCACCTTATCGTTATCCCGGTTAGCGGCCGGATTGAATTTCTCGCCATCTAAGATAAAGTCACCGCCGTCGACCGTTTCCAGCCCGGTAATGCAACGCAGCAATGTCGTTTTCCCAGCTCCTGAAGGACCAACAATGGCTAAGATCTCACCATCAGGGACTTGGAAGCTCATCTTGTTTAAAATTGTTCGGTTATCAAACCGTTTTGTAATATCTTTTAGTTCTAGCATATGATTTCCCCCAATCTATTCCCATTTGCTCAGGCGTTGTTCCACCCGACGCAACAAGTAAGTGCAGATCCCAGTCAATATCAGATAAATGATCCCAACGGCAACCAATGGCAACAGCGTAACGTCACGTGCACTGGCAATGTTGCCGGCCCGTAACAGATCACCCAGCCCGATAACGTAGACCAGTGAGGAATCCTTGACTAAGTTGACAACTTCGTTCCCAATCGATGGCACCACGATTTTGACCACTTGTGGGATCACGATTTTACGTAGTGTTTGCCAACGGGTTAAACGCAGCACCCGGGCACTTTCAAACTGCCCATTAGGAATTGCCTGAAAGCCGCCTCGGAAGATTTCTGCGAAGTAGGCCGTGTAGTTCAATGCAAAGGCAAAGATTGCGGCATCGTACCGCTGGAAGATCACACCAATAATCGGTAACCCATAAAAAACGAAAATTAATTGCAGTAACAGTGGTGTGCCCCGCATGAGCCAAACGTAGAACTTCAAGATCCAGCGTAACGGACTAAATTTGGAAAGCAATCCCAAACTGACAACGACACCAAGCGGAATAGAGATGATCAAGGTCCATAAGAAAATCCGGATGGTCATCCACGCGCCGCTTAACAGTGACGGTAAGATTTCAGCAAAGTAGTGTAACATAGATGTTTCCCCCTTCAAAATAATCGGTCAAATAAAAACGTCCTCTTGAGCAAAAAAACTGCTCAAGAGGACGAATGCTATCGCGGTGCCACCTCAGTTCGCCTGCCGTTCACACGACAGACCTCATGAAGTTTATGAAGGACACAATGGCAACTCATCACAAAATTTCGTTTTGTGAATGGCGACCACGCTGACTCGCGTTCCGTAAGCCCACGGGTTGCAAGCCTTTGCTTTGAACCGCGGCCTGCCCACAAAAAAAGCCCACTCGGAAACAAAATTTCCAAGAGGGCGAATTATTCGCTGTGCCACCTCATCTTCGTTCGCTGCTCACACAACGAACCTCAATAAGTTTATTTCATAAACTTCAGCGATAACGAGCTTACCGGTATCCCCTTACTCAAAGTTCAGGGGAACAACTCACAGACGTGATTCAATGCAGCTTACCACCCTATTTTCACCAGCAAGGGTTCTCTAAATGTCAGCGTGCACCTACTAATCTGCTCAACGTTCATATTTATTAAATTACGTCTCATTATAACGGATTGACACACAGAGTCAAGGGGAACCGCAAAATTAACCGCGTCGGAACCAGTGCCCAATGCGTGACCAAAAGCTTGGTTTCGTCCCTTGAATTTTCATCAAGGGCACAGTCTCGCCTTCGATCCGGCGCGCGATATCACGATAACCGTGACCAGCAGGGTTCTCCGTTTCAAGAACAACTGGCTCGCCACGGTTAGACGTTGCAATCACTTCGTCGTCATCCACAATGATTCCCAATAACGGTACGCCAAGGTGGTGGGTAATCTCATCAATGTCCATGACATCACCCTCGGCCATCATATGACCTCGAATCCGGTTGATCAATAAGTGAGATTCTTCCTTCAATGGATTCTTCTCCAACAGACCAACGACCCGGTCAGCATCCCGAACAGCTGAAATTTCTGGTGTGGTGACAATGATTGCTGTATCGGCTCCGGCCACAGCATTCAAGAATCCTTGCTCGATACCAGCTGGACAGTCAAGAATCACATAGTCAAAATCATTTTTCAGTTCATCAACGATTTCCTTTGCCTGTTCTTCGTTCAATGCAGTCTTATCTGCATTTTGAGCGGCTGGTAATAAATACAGGAGGTCGTCAAACCGCTTGTCCTTGACTAATGCTTGGGCAAGTTTTGCCCGCCCTTCAACCACATCCACAATGTCGTAAATGATACGGTTATCAAGGCCAAGGACAACGTCTAAGTTCCGCAGTCCAATATCCAAGTCTACTAAGCAGACTCGTTTTCCCATTAATGCAAGCGCAGTCCCGATGTTGGCACTGGATGTCGTTTTCCCAACGCCACCTTTACCAGACGTGATCACGATTGATTTACCCATCTTCACTAGCCTCCAATTTGATGATACAGTTTCGGATTGATTGTTTTTAAGTCGCTTAATTTACCGTACTCAAGAACGTGTAAGTCATTAACGTATGCAACCGTTTGGAAATCAGGTTCGGGCTGATCCGCTTCGACGATGCTGATCTGTTCGCCGATCCGCACCTGTTGTGCCTTCGCAAGTTCGCCCATGACCACCTTTTCCTCGTTGCTTGGAAAGCCGGCCTGAGCAATCCCTAAAACCGTGCCCATGATAAATAAATTCCCACTGGTCAACAGCCGGCCGCCCTCATTGATGACACCTAAAAATAGGACGTCGCCCTTCATGGTGAGCGTCTGACCGTTACGAATCGTCTGCGTCACAAGGTGAACATTATCCTGTTCCTTTAACCTTGTGGCATCGGCAATCGTAATTACATCAGCAATAATCTTATGGATCGTAAAGTGTTCATAGCTACTGATGATCTTCGATAACGCTTGATTTTCATCCTGCGTCATCAACCGATTGGCGGTAAGCACGTCGAAACTGATTGTCGACGTGGTGGTCGCGTCCGCTGCCAGTTTATCCAACAACGTCCGCAATTCTAATTTAATATCTTCAAAGCCAGCCGACTGATCCAAGACCAGTTGGTAGCCATCCTGATTCCCTCTTAAAACCACTGACTGCATCTCTAACAACCTCACTTCAACTCTTCAAGTAGTTATACAACCGTTGAATTGGAAAGTACAAAATGACATAGGCGGCTAAATTGTAAGCTAGTGTTGGTGCCAGTGAGTACACAAAGAGATCCGTAAACGATGCGGAAGTCGTGTGCACATACAGGTTTCCAAAGTAACTTAGAACGCTGACCACGGTAATATCAATGAAGTACACCAGAAGGCCGCTTAAAAAGTTCACTGGAAAGGCACGATAGCACGCTCTTGTCAAAATGACAACGATGGGAAAGACAAACACAAAAATACCAAAGATTCCAGTGTAATAAAGGTCAAAGAGGCCGCCAGCGACAGCTGCCCAGACCCCCAAGGGAATCTTGATCGGGTCTTCGAAGAATACGGCAAACACTAGCCAAAGCACTACTAGGTAACTGCTCATAGCGTATGGATAGTGGAAAAGCTGTTTGGGGAAGGCTTCCCCTAAAATACCGTCTAAGAAGAAAAATAAAAACAAACCGATTGGAAAACCATAACGTAATCTTGTCACTCGTAACATGGTCTTCCCCCTTAGTTAGTCGACTGGGCTTGACGAACAGCCACGGTCACAACACTCAGATCAGAGATGTCGGCCGCTGGCTTAATTGTGATCTTCGAAGACAACCCATAGTCGGAGGTACCCGTTGTGGTAACCGTCCCAACGTACAGGCCAGCCGGCATAACACCGCCTAGACCACTCGTGACAACCTTGTCGCCCTTTTCAATTTTCTTTTTGGAAGTGACGTTTCCCATTTCAATTCGGTTACTGCCATTATTATACCCCGTAATGACCCCGTTAATCACCTCGCCACTCTTATTAGTGATTGAAACGGCAAAACGGTTTGCAGATTCACTGCTGTTTGATAATAGTTCAACCTTACTGTTAGTTCGGTTAACTTCAGAAACACGACCCACTAAGCCAGAACCAGAAAGAACGGGCATGTTTTTCTTAATGCCAGCAGAACTCCCCTTGTCGATAATGACCTGATCCTGCCATGAGGATGGGGTCCGGGCAATGACGGAGGCGTTGACAGATTCGTAGTCGGTCAGTGAGTGTGTCAGTTTTAATTCTTTTTTGAGTTTCTTGTTTTCTTGGCTAACCGCTTGGTCATGAACCTGTGTTTGTGCCAATTTCTGAACCTGACCCTTTAATCGGGTATTTTCTTGATAGGTGTTCAGTAAATCAGAAACTCCTGTAATGGACCCTTTTAGACCATTAACAGGCCAAGCAACGACCCGGTTAACAAGACCAACAACGTCGTTTCCAAACTGCTGAACAAGCGGCGGCGTTGATTTCTTATCACGAATCATAACGGAAACACTCATTAAACCAAAACTGACAATTAGACAAACAATAACGATCACTAATCGCCGGTTTGAAAAGAATTTGTTCATGATTATCCTCCATGGTAATAGAGTACGGCGCAAACCAGTCAGAGGCGGGAACCCCCAAGTTTGTGGCGCACGTTTCGGCTACATAAATGAGAACAATTGCGGCCCGTTGCACTCGTTATACAAAGTGCAAAATTCTGCGTGCAAAAGAAGCCAATTGAGAGCAAGAACCCCCTGTCTTCCGGAACACGTTTCGGCCCACATAAAATACTGCGATTGCAGTCCACCATGCGCGTTATGTATCGCGCACAATTCAACCGCACAGTTCGAGATTCTGCAGCTCACAATGCGCACCAAACACGGTACGCATCATAAAAAACGATGAAAAAGGCCAATCACACACTCAATATAGAATGAAAAATTGCCGATTGATACCAGTCCAAACAATGCCCCACTAATTTCTACATCAGAAGAGACACCGTTCAAACTAAGAAGGCTGCGCAAAAGTCATCATCTTTGCCCAGCCTCCAAATGTTATTTCTTTTTCATAACGTCGATGCTCTTAAGAGATTCACCAGTACCGATTGCGACACAATCCAAAGGATCGTTTGCAATGAATACGGGCACCTTAGTAGCGTCTGCAATGACATCTGGCAGGTTACGCAACAGCGCACCACCACCAGTGAGGACAATCCCATGGTCGATAACGTCGGCCGCAATTTCAGGGGACGTTTCTTCCAGTGTTTCTTTGATTGCAGAGATAATTTCAACAACAACTTCGTGAATTGCCTCAGCAATGTCAGCAGCGGAAACTTCAATTGTCTTTGGTAAGCCGGTAATCAGGTCACGACCGCGAATTGATGCACCGTCGTCATCCTTGACAGCTTCTGGAGAAGCGGAACCAATATCCCACTTCAACTGTTCAGCAGTACGTTCGCCGATCAACAGGTTAAAGTGTTGTCGAACGTAAGCCACAATGGCATCGTCCAACTTGTCACCAGCCATCCGAATCGAACGGCTGGAAACGATCCCACCTAAGGAAATCGTGGCAACATCAGTGGTCCCGCCACCAATATCAACCACCATACTCCCGGTTGGATCCATCACTGGCAAACCAGCACCAATGGCAGCTGCAAATGGTTCTTCAATGACGTACGCATCACGCGCACCGGCAACCCGAGTGGCATCGATCACAGCGCGCTTTTCAACTTCTGTGACCCCGCTTGGTACACAAACCATGACGTATGGTTTGCCGTTTGAGCTGCCCAAAGTCTTTTCAATAAAGTACTTCATCATGGCAACTGTTGTGTCATAATCGGCAATAACGCCGTCTTTCATGGGGCGAATGGCAACGATGCTAGCGGGTGTCCGCCCAATCATTGCTCGCGCGTCTTCACCGACGGAGACAATTTCACCTGTTTTGGTGTTTCTCGCAACTACTGATGGTTCACGTAAAACGATACCCTTACCGTCAACGTAAACAATCGTATTTGCAGTCCCAAGGTCGATGCCAATATTTTTCGTTCCTAATCTGAACACTATGTTTCATCCCTTCACTTGGCTACAGTCATACGATTGACATGTATTTTAAATTTTGCTAGGTGTATTATACCATACCTATTTTGTTTAATAACTACTTGCCATTGAAAGCATACCTAATTATTGGGGCTTTCGGCAAGTTTTTCTTTCAAATTTAACGGATTTTAATAATTAGCGGGCGATACAACCAGAATTTGCCATCAGCACACTCGCTATTTGTTGTCCGCCAACCCCAAAGAGAATCCTAAGAATCACCGTCTAAAAAGAAATGACGAACATCCGAAATAAAGTATAGCGAGCCCGTTATCAACAGCAAATCATCACTGGACATTGTTTTCAATGCGGTTCCAATCGCCAACTGCCACTCATCGACCACGTCAATGCGTGCATCGCTATTATGCTTTGCCTTTAACGCATCCGGGTCGACCGCACGCCGCGTGCCCGGCCCCTGAAAAGTGGTCAAAATAATATGGTGGTGCGGCACCGTCTGCAATAGCGTCAACATTTTTTCATACTGCTTATCCGCCAAGACAGCAAACACGATATAGATTTCACGGTCACTGAATTTTTGTTTCAGCAACTGTGGCACCTCTGTCACCGCTGGTTCATTATGCGCACCATCCAAAACGATCAGCGGCTCTTGACTGACGGGCTCAAACCGGCCGGGCCAGACTGTTTTGGCAAGTGCCGCTAAGGTCTCATGACGATCCCATGGTTGGTGATGTGCAGCCTGATACAACATAAAGGCAGCTAAGGCGCAACTGGCATTTGCAATTTGATACTGTCCCAGCAATTGAATTTTGACCGTGTCAAACGTGAAGCCGTCAAACTGAAATTTAAAACTTTCTTCCCAGTTTCGGTCCGGTTTTGGCTTCACGATAATCTCATGGTCGAGCCGGTAGATCGGGCTCTTCTCGTCAACAGCCTTCTTTTCGATCACCGCTAAGGCCTCTTCAGGAATCCGACCGACTACAACCGGTTTACCGTGTTTGATGATCCCGGCCTTTTGCCCCGCTATCGCAGGCAACGTTGATCCCAATAGCTTCATATGGTCATAACCGATCGTGGTAATGACCGAAACCTCCGGCGTCAACACATTTGTCGAATCAAGAATGCCGCCAATGCCAACTTCAACCACGGCAACGTCGACACGGTCTTTAAAGTAGCAAAACATCATCGCCGTAATGATTTCAAATTCAGTTGGTCCGCCCTCTTCAAGCGTCTGATCGAGGTCATCGACCACTGGCTTGACCCGGTTCACCATCTCAACGAGATCCTGATCCGGAATTGGTACGCCATCGACACTAATACGTTCGTTAAAGCGCATCAAAAATGGCGACGTAAACGTGCCCACTGTCTTGCCGGTGGCCATCAAAAGATCTCGTAAAAACGCGACGGTCGATCCTTTTCCATTCGTGCCGGCAACGTGAATAACGGAAAGTTGCCGTTCCGGATTTCCAAGTCTGGCCATAAATAAGCGCATTCGATCTAAATGGTCGCTTTTTTTAAATTGCGTTCGGCCATGAATGAACGCCAACGCATCATCGTAATTGCTAATCATGTCACAATCCCCAGCCTTATTACATAGTCTTAACAGTTGTCAGCCTAGCTGACGCCCGTCCTCGCAAAAAGGCCGGGATTCGCATCCCAGCCTTTCATTTATTTTCTATTATAGCATGAACGAAGTCCGCAATCGAGCGCCAAACAGCTATTTATTGTTGCGCTTTAATCGCTGCTAAACGATCCTTAGTTGCTTGTAACTTCGATTCGTTTTCACTTTGCTTTTGACGTTCAGCATCCACCACATCATCAGGTGCATTGGCAACAAAGCGTTCGTTAGCCAATTTCTTTTTGGCGCGGTCAACTTCTGATTCGAACTTCTTAACTTCCTTTTCAAGTCGGGCAGCTTCTTCGTTCAAATCGACCAATTCTGCCAGTGGAACGTAGACTTCAGCATCCGTAATGATGGCACTCATGGCCAAAGTAGGTGCGGCCACATCAGCGCCGATCGTCAATTCCTTCGGGTGCACAAACCGGTCAATGTACTCACGGTTGTTTTCGAAAACGGCTTCCAGATCGGTGTTCGCTGTTTTGATCAGCACATCGATGGTTGATGACATTGGCGCGTTGGCTTCAGCACGGATGTTCCGGACAGCCTTGATCAGTTCGATCAGGTTGGCCATTTGACCCTCAGCCTTGGCGTTATCAAATTCTGGGTGGTCAACTGGGTACTGCGCCACGACCAATGATTTGCCTTCATGCGGCATCGTCAACCAAATTTTTTCGGTCACGAATGGCATGATTGGGTGCAGCAAGCGGAGGAACTGATCGAGAACGTAAGCCAAAACGTTGCGCGTCTTTGACTTAGCCTGTTCATCATCACCGTTCAAGATCTCCTTGGACATTTCGATGTACCAGTCACAAAAGTCGTTCCAGATAAAGTCGTACAAGGCCCGACCAGCTTCACCGAAGTTAAACTTCTCGAACTGTTCAGTGACCTGCTTGACCGTTGCGTTTAAGCGGCTCAAGATCCACTTGTCTGCCAAGTCCCATTCGGATTCAGCAGGTAATTTTGGCAACGTCATGTCACCCAAGTTCATGATAACGTAACGACTGGCGTTCCAGATCTTGTTAATAAAGTTCCAAGCAGAATCCATCTTCTTGTAAGAGAACCGGATATCTTGGCCAGGTGTTGAGCCGTTGGACAAGAACCACCGCAGTGCATCGGCACCGTACTTGTCGATCACGTCCATGGGATCGATCCCATTACCAAGCGACTTGCTCATCTTACGACCCGTTTCGTCACGAATCAACCCGTGAAGCAGCACGTGCTTGAATGGCCGACGACCGGTAAATTCAAGGGACTGGAAAATCATCCGAGAAACCCAGAAGAAGATAATATCATAGCCGGTAACCAGCGTGTCCGTTGGGAAGTAGCGCTTGAAATCAGGCGCGTCTTCGTTGGGCCAACCCATCGTTGAAAATGGCCACAGGGCACTTGAGAACCAGGTGTCCAAAACATCCTTATCCTGTTCCCAATTTTCAATATCTGCCGGTGGTTCTTCGTTCACGTAAGTCTCACCAGTTTTTTTATTGTACCAAGCTGGAATTTGATGGCCCCACCACAGTTGTCGTGAAATAACCCAGTCGTGGACGTTCTCCATCCATTGGGAGAAGGTCTTAGCAAACCGGTCTGGCACGAAGGATACTTTGTCGTCCGTCTCTTGGTTCTTGAGCGCTTGTTCAGCTAACGGCTTCATCTTAACGAACCATTGTGTGGACAACCGGGCTTCGACTTGAACCCCCGTCCGTTCTGAGTGACCAACGGAGTGGACGATTGGTTCGATAGAAATCATCAACCCTTGATCCTGTAAATCTTGAACCATGGCTTTCCGAGCTTCAAACCGATCCATACCGGCGTATTTGCCGGCTTTTTCGTTCATGGAAGCATCTTCATTCATGGTGTTGATGCGTTCCAAGTTATGACGGTTCCCAACTAGAAAGTCATTAGGGTCATGTGCTGGGGTGATCTTAACGGCCCCTGTCCCAAAGGCGGGATCGGCGTGTTGGTCGGCGATGATTGGAATCTCACGGTCAGCTAACGGCAGGATGACATTCTTGCCAACCACGTCCTTGTACCGTTCGTCCTTAGGGTTTACGGCGACAGCAGTATCCCCCATCATCGTTTCGGGACGGGTAGTGGCAATTTCAATGTAGTCCTTGCCATCAAGGGTCGTTTTCCCATCAGCGAACTTGTATTTCACGTGATAGAAAGCGCCCTTGTCGTCCTTATGGATAACCTCAATGTCGGACAACGCAGTTCGTGCTTGCGGATCCCAGTTGATAATGTATTCTCCGCGATAAATCAAGCCCTTGTTATACAGTTGAACAAAGACCTTCTTAACGGCTTCAGACAACCCCTTATCAAGGGTAAACCGTTCACGGGAGTAGTCTAGTGACAAGCCCAGCTTGTACCACTGTTTCTTAATGGTATCAGCGTATTCGTCCTTCCATTCCCAGACCTTTTCAACAAACTTTTCACGGCCAAGGTCATAGCGGCTGATGCCCTGTTCACGCAGCCGAGCCTCAACTTTAGCTTGAGTTGCAATCCCAGCGTGATCCATCCCAGGCAGCCACAGGGTGTCAAAACCCTGCATCCGTTTTTGCCGGATCAGCATATCTTGTAAAGTCGTATCCCAAGCATGACCTAAATGCAGCTTACCAGTAACATTCGGCGGCGGAATAACGATTGAATACGGGTGAGCCTTCTTATCCCCACTCGGTTTGAAAAGTCCTGCGTCCAGCCATTCATTGTAACGACCAGCTTCAACAGCTTGCGGGTCGTACTTTGGCGGCATTTGTGTGTTGTCGTCTGCCATAGATTCTGCTTCCCTTCTGTTTCCCTTATTTTTGACTGTTATGTAAGAAAAAAGCACTTCATCCTATAAACATAGGACGAAATGCTTTTCGCGGTACCACCTAAATTGGGTTTTTAACCCCTCTTAATAACAATCTAACGGATGTTGTTCCGGCCAGACCTACTGTTCGTTCAGTCCGACAGCTCACAAGTTACCTTCAGTAATCCGGTTTGAAAAACGTTTCAGCGGTCGTTTTCTCTCTGCACAAATCGAATGGCTTACTCTCTTGCTCATTGCTTATACTCGCTATGATAGCCAATTTTAAGCGACACGTCAACTGTCAATTGTGAGTTTTACCAGCTTGCTGTTTTAATCTTCAACGCGGTCGGTCAACTTTTCCAATGCATCTAACGCAGCCACGTAATTTGGTTCATCGGTGATTTCAGGAACGATCTCCTCATAAGTGATTTTACCTTCAGCGTCGGTGATAATGATACTGCGTGCAAGATTTCCCAATGTTGGCAGGTAGAGATCGGTTGCGTAGCCAAACGATAGTTCCTCATCTGACAGCACGCGCAGGTTTTCAACGCCCTCAGCCGCACACCAGCTCTTCTGTTCCTGAATCGTGTTATTTGAAACGGCGATGAACGTCGCATCCGGATAGTGGTCTGCCTGTTGATTAAATTTGCGAGTCTGCATGCTGCATACCCGGGTATTAATATCCGGCATAATGGAAATTAAAAGCGGTTTGCCTAACAACTGTGCCATTTTGACCTTATTGTTATCCGTATCAAACAACTTAAACTTCGGCAACTGGTCGCCAACTTGCGGCGGATTGCCTTCTAACTCAACAGTTTCCCCTCGAAACGTAACCTTCACGATGAACACATCCTTTACTGAACCAATTTCTTCTTAATTTACCGCGAGAACTTGGAAAATGCAAGGTGTCCGTACTGAAAATAGCGATTTAGATTAATGAAAATTGTGTAACGCGCCACTAAATTCTCCCCCACCTAATGTTCACTGATTACTGACGTCTAATGGCAGCAAAATCGCTTCATCGTCACTAAGTCACTAAGTCACTAAGTCACTAAGATTACGGCAATTTGGGATTCTAATCCCTGCAAATGATGGCGTGCATCAAAAAAAGTCTGGCATCATGCCAGACTTTTTTCGCTAAATTTAAAGTAATTCCGCAAAGACATCTTCCTGTTGGTTCATAAAGTTCTCCCCAGGTTTGATGTTGCAGACTTGAATGCCATCGATAGCTTCTTTCATCAAGGCGTCAACGTCAATCAATTTTTCAAAGTTACGCGTCTTCTCTAAATCAGGCCGCGTCTTTGGTGCCGGCGGTGTGAAGATCGTACAGCAATCTTCAAATGGCAGAATCGACAACTCATAGGTGTCGATCTGTTCGGCAATCTTAATAATCTCAGTCTTATCCATTGAAACCAGCGGCCGTAACACGGGCATGGTCGTCACATCGTTGATGGCCAACATACTCTCAAGTGTTTGGGAGGCCACTTGACCCAACGATTCGCCAGTAAAGACCCCTTTTGCCCCACGCAACTGTGCGATAGCTGCGGTGATCCGCAGCATCATCCGACGTTGAATGGTCATCAGGTAACCCTCTGGGACTTTTTCCTTAATGTCTTCCTGGGCCTTAGTAAACGGCACCTGGACAAACTGAATACTGCCAGCATAGCCGGCAATCTTTGAGGTGAGTTCCTTAGCTTTAGCTAACGCCTGTTCACTGGTGTACGGCGGACTAAAGAAGTGCACCATGTCCAGCTTAACGCCCCGTTTCATGCCAAGGTATGACGCAACTGGTGAATCGATCCCGCCAGAAAGCATCATCACCGCGTGACCGCCAGTACCAACCGGCAGGCCGCCAGCACCCTTGATGGTCTCACTGGTCAAGAAGATACCGTTTAAGCGGACTTCCACCTTGATCATGATATCAGGCTGCTTCATTTGGACTTCAATACCAGGAACGTTACGCAGGATGTGACCACCCAGCTTATCGTTGATCTGGTTAGTGTCATATTCGAAATGGTGGTCTTGACGCTTCGTGTTGATCTTAAATGTCATGCCAGGTTTGTACTGCGCCTGCACCATTTGAAGTGCCGTTGCCTTAACCTGGTCAAAATCTTTTTCCAGCTTGATCATCGGGGAGAAGTTTTCGATACCAAATACGCCCTTCAACCGATTCATGACCGGTTGAGCTGGCGTGCCGTTTAAAGCCACGTGCAGCCGGTCATACTGAGCCCGAATATCAAGGCCGGGAAAGTCATGTAGACTATGACGAACGTTTTTGCCCAGTTGTTTGATAAAATCTTTGCGGTTTTTACCCTTTGTGGACAATTCACCATAGCGCACCATGATTTCTGTGTATTCCATAGATACCCTCCTTTGTTTTAGAAATTAAGCTTTCGCTGGTTCGTCAGCAGAAGTGTTGCTCAATTTTTCAAATTGCTTGTAAAGCTGATCAAAGACCGTATTAAATTCATCGGCCTCTGCCAGTGTGTTGTGTTCGTCCAATGAGATCCGAATGGCACTCGTTGAGACTTCTTCTGGAATCCGCATTGCAGTCAAAGTGCTGGATGCCAAATGTTTCTTAGATGAGCAAGCACTCGTCGTTGAAATGTAGATTTCGTGTTCTTCAAACGCGTGAACGATGGTCTCACCACGAACACCGCGAATTGCAAAACAGAGAATGTGCGGGGCAAACCCGTCATTATCTTCTGAGAACGTGGTGACCAGTGGGAAGTCCTTAACGTGATTGAAGATGCGTTCTTTGATCTGACGCTGAGTGTCGACCTTAGTCGGTTCGTTATCAAGTAACAAACGCAATGCCTTGGCCATTGCAGCGATGGCTGGTAAGTTTTCAGTCCCGCTCCGCAAGTTGCGTTCCTGACCGCCACCGGTCAATAATGGCGCAATCTTGCGACCACGACGCGCGTAAATAAATCCGATACCGCGTGGGGCATGGAACTTGTGACCAGAGAACGTCACAAAGTCGACCCGGTCATTCATGATCATGTCCTGGATGCCCTTGCCAATTCCTTGCACAGCATCGATATGAAAATGAATCTTCGGGTAGTCTTTGAGCACGTCTGCCACTTCCTTTAGTGGTTGAATGGTCCCAATTTCATTGTTGACGGCCATGACAGACACAAGGATCGTGGTTGGCCGAATGGCCTTCTTCAAATCATCGATTGAGATACGGCCGTGTTCGTCAACTGGCAAATAAGTCACTTCGTAGCCGAGTTGTTTCAGCTGTTCCATTGAGTTATGGATGGCCGGATGTTCAACGGCAGTGGTGATCAAGTGATTCCCAAACGCCCGCTTTTCGATGGCGGTTCCCTTTACGACCCAGTTGTCACCTTCAGTCCCGCCGCTAGTGAACAGGATCTCGCTTTGCGAAGCCCCAAGCAGATCAGCAATCTGCTTACGAGATTGTTCCAACAGATTAAAGGCTTGTTCACCAAACTGGTGCAGACTGGATGGGTTGCCCCAAATCTGGTGGCTGACCTTATCATAGGTATCCACAACTTCCGGTGCTGCTTTAGTGGTAGCACTGTTATCAAAATAAATCATAAATTTCTAAGCCTCTTTATTTTTAGATTGGTTCGACTTCAATCAAAAAGTGCTTTTATTATAACGAGAAATGGGTGGGGTTACAAGTAGAGTGTGGAGAAAGGCGGTTAAGGGGCGGAGCGTAAGGGACTTTGACCCAAAAAGGCAGACCCGGCCTTTTTAGGTCAAAGTCCCTTACGCAGGAGCCCCTTGCCTTTCGGAACACGTTTCGACGCCAAATTAGCTAAATCACCGTGAGGACCGGGTCTTTAGAGCAATTGCATCAACCAAGCCATCGCAGAAATAAAAATATCCCAAAACGTCACTATCGCAGAATCCCATAACAAAGCAAGAACAATAACCCGCGTCACAACCAAACACAAAACCCGAACCAAACATCAAACCGTTTTCCTCACAAAAAAAGTGTACGCACCAACTGGCACGTACACTCAAACTTACTGTTCTTCTTTTGCCTCAGGTTCCGGTTTCTTAGTCGTCCCCTTTTGGTGGTAATAATTATCCTCTAACCGCTTATAAGAACCGGGTTCAACCTGATCCAAAACGGTGGCAATCGTCTCAAGACTCTTTGCGTAATCAAATTCCTGATCAAATAACCGCTGAGCTTCCTGACTGGCTTTCGCAACTTCATCGTGGGTCAGCCGATACCGGTTAGCGTACTGGATCAACTGTTCAGATAACTCAGCGCTGTCGACAAGATCGGTCGTCTTCTCAGCCAAGATGTCCAAATCAGACTGAATCATGATCAACTGTTTTGTGATCTCTTCCATATTAATTTGGACCTGGTTGATATCATCGTTAAGTTTGGCAATCTCATCGCGCACCACATTGTAGTAGTCAAGGTAGGTCTTAGAGACGCCTGGCAGATTTAAATTTTCCACCTGACGTCGTAACCCGTGTTGCCGCAGCTCAAATTGTTGCAGCGTATCACGTGCCTGTTGTTCTTCCTTAACCAACCCTGAGACAGCAGTGTTGATTGTCTGCTGCTGCTCTTCAATTTGCTGCAGATCGTGTTCCGCTTGCGTTTGACGGGCTAACACTTGCGTATACACAGCCTGATTACTTTGGATGGCTTCAATATCTGCTTGATAGGCACTATCCAAGTTGCGAATCTGCTCTTTAAACTCACGGGCGGTCTCAACTTCTTGGTGATCAAGCGTGTAGTTTAAGTTTAACCGATCCAATTCGCGGGTCAGTAATGTATTTTGGTTCCGGGCATGGGCGATAAACTTGGCTAGAGTGTCTAGGTTAGTCGTGACCTTTTCCTTGGCACCCATTTCCTTTTCCATGGTGTCATAAAAGTGGTCGATCTTATTCGTCAGCGCGGTGTCGTTTGCCTGGACCTTATCCATATCTAACTGCGTCAAAGCATCTTTACCGGCCTTAACCTCACCGTTTAAGCCCTGAATCTGGTCGTGCATATCAGCCTCTGGGTACTTAAAGCCTTGGGCGCTCAAGGTTGCTTCCCCCTGTTGCAGTTCACTGATTTGTGCTGGAAATTCGGTTTCCAGATTCTTGTACAATGGTGGGATCTGTTCGATCATTTCTTCAAGGTGTTCGGTATCCTTTTGGAGCTGAGCTAAAAGTTGAGCTGCTTTTTCATGATCGCCTTGACTGGTCAGTTCCCTAAACCGGTCGTTGTCATCTTCCAGTGTGCCTAACTCAGTTTCCAACCCATCAATGCTTGGACCGTACATGAAGTTTTTAGCCAGCAACGTTTTGCGTAGATCCTGGTACTTTTTTTCTAGGGCTTTAACGGCAGCTTTATGCTGCTCATCCACCTGTTTGAGTTCATCGATCTGGTCCGTTAACTGAGCAATAGCATCTTGGGTGACCCGTAATGAATCCTGTGCCTTCTTCAAATTACTGCGGGTCGCTAACAACCGGTATTGTTTCGCGCTGCCAGTGGCTTGATCCAGTTGCGCTTTCAACCGTGGCAGGCGTGTTTCGTTCAATGCCGTGTAGTCGGTCAGCAACTCCTGAACTTGATCAAGCGTCTTCCCGGTCAAACTCATCGTTTTGACTTGCGCCACCGCTGTATCCAACCCGTCAATATCCAGTTGCTGACGCTGCTGGTCAATGGTTTTGAGCTGGCGCAGCAGATACTGTTGGTAGATTAAAATACCGCCATAAATTACAATCGCTAAGATGATGATTCCCACGAAAACCTTAAACATCCAATCCCCGTCCTTCGTTTACCATTTTCATATGTATGGTGAACCGCTTTTGTTTGCTTTTTATACATTTAGCCATTAAAATCAATCCTAGCTTAAATTATAGCATAGTTAGTGAAAAGGCTTCACCGGAATTTTAAGTTTTAATCAATAGTAAAGAGGCGATTTTATGCAAGAAGCAACACCATCATTAATGAACCAACAGATTGATGCTCTTTTGTATAACGAACACAACCTGATTTCCAACTTATCAAACGCATCCGCCCTGCTCAACCAATCCCTCACGGATATTAACTGGGCCGGCTTTTATCTCTACCAGGAAGACACCGATGAATTGATGCTCGGACCCTTCCAGGGAAACGTTGCCTGTGTGCATATTAAAATCGGCAATGGCGTCTGCGGGACAGCTTTTAAAGAAGAAAAAACCTTAGTCGTTGAAAACGTTCATGAATTTCCTGGCCACATTGCCTGCGATTCAGCCAGCAACTCCGAAATTGTCGTACCATTGATCAAGGACGGCAAAAAAATCGGCGTCATGGACATTGATTCACCAAAGCTTTCGCGTTTTACCACTGACGACCAAGCTGAACTTGAACAGTTTGCTGACATTTTGCTCACACACATTGACATTGACTAGCGTTTCGAGGTACACTACTCTTTGTGTAAAATAATGCGGCGGTAAGCGGTAAGCTCGTCAACAGGTCACTGCCCACTTGGTGGTTCAGTTAGTAACCTGCGGCTGCACAGGGCGAAACCTGCAAAGTGATCTGCACGAATACTGTGCTTACGAAGAATTATTTTACTCCAACTAAAAATCATTGGAGGATTCAATTTATGTCACGTTATACAGGCCCAAGCTGGCGCATTTCACGTCGTCTTGGTATTTCCCTTTCAGGGACTGGTAAAGAATTAGCTCGTCGTCCATACGCTCCTGGCGATCACGGTCAAGGCCGTCGTCAAAAGTTGTCTGAATATGGGACGCAACTTCGCGAAAAGCAAAAGTTACGGTTCACTTACGGCTTAACTGAACGTCAATTCAAGAACTTGTTCGTTCGTGCCGGTAAAATCCGTGAAGGCAAGCATGGTGTTAACTTCATGATCTTGCTCGAACGTCGTTTGGACAACGTTGTTTACCGTTTAGGTTTGGCTACTACTCGTCGCCAAGCTCGTCAATTGGTTAACCACGGTCACATCACTGTTGATGGCAAGCGTGTGGATATTCCTTCATACGAAGTTAAGCCAGGACAAGTTGTTAGTGTTCGTGAAAAGTCCAAGGATATGCAAATCATCAAGGACGCTGTTGAAGCAGTCGTTGGTCGTCCTCAATACGTTGAATTCGACGCCGACAAGCTTGAAGGCCAATTAACACGGTTACCACAACGTGAAGAACTTGATGCTGATATCGACGAATCACTTATCGTTGAATACTACAACAAGCTATAGTCTTCCGCGTCAACTCAAAAAGCAACTTGCCATTTGGCAGGTTGCTTTTTTTTGCTGTTTTTGACTGTCCTAGATGTTGGGGATGCCCACAACCAGTAAGAATACAGCCACAACTACTAGTACGCCCAGCCCAATCATCCCAATGATAATGACCTGACGATTGCCTTGAATGGACCCGATCACGATCACAATGAGCATTAAGATCAGGAAAAGACCAAGAAGTGTTGTCATTTTCTCTCCTCCAGTGATTAATCGGCGTTCAATGCTGTGTAGAATGGTGCCAGCTGCTGCGTCGTCTCAATCAATATTTGTTTCAAGTCCTTGGGGTGCTGAAAAACCGCATCGTCCTTAAACCACTGCCGCCCAACCATAAAGTCAGCCTGTTTCACGGTTTCATAGCGGTCGAGTTGTTGCTTCAGCCCGGCCATCGTTGCCGTCGTGCTCTTTTTGGCCATATGATCAGGGCTGATTTCAAACCCAGCAGGTAACTTGACCAAGTCCGGCAATAAAGTTTGCCACCGAGTAATCATCAACTCTCGGTCGGATGCCTCGGCTAATGTCCCCAGCCATAAAAATAGCCGATCATCCCAGAACCCCAGCATGAGATGTGGTGTCATTTTATAACCCCGTGGATTTTGGTTAAACGCGATCCAAGTATTCATCGGCGGATTCTTGAACCGGCGTAAATGTTTAGCAATATGATCAGCCACTGGCGCACTTTGCTGCAGTGCCTCCTTGATGACTGGGGCGATGGCTTCAAATTTAGGATCGATCACCCCACGGACTCCGGCCATCCGTCCCGGTAATGTTTGGTCCTTAAACACGTCAAAATCCTCTTGATTAAACACAGCTGTCACTCCTATCGTTAACTTCGATTAAGCCTGAAACCTATGTTATACTAGATGGACTAAGAAGGAAAGGTTGACGATGTATGCCAGAAAAAGATCAAATGAGTGCCCACCTTGACAATGCCATTTACGGGACGCCAATGTTGCACCCGGATGAGCAGCGTCAATACTTGGGGACCTTTCGTGAACGCGTCTCCCTGCTGGTTTCTGTCCAGCAGATCCGCGCTAAACAATTCCAAGATGCCCTCAATCAGGAGATCAAGGCAAACCCGGACTACCAGGTCATCTTCAATGGCCACCTCGAAGCTGCCGAGCTTGCACCCTATATGGGTATCGCCAGTAAGGCTGGCACGAAATTCACCATCGTTTCAGACGAGTTTTATCCGCATCAGCCAGACAGTGCTGGTTTTGTCGTCGTTGCTAAAACGGCCATCAATGTGTACCCGATTGCTGCTAGCGACAAGTATCCAGACAAACCGGCCAACACTGATACGCCGAAACAACCGCATTCCATGATTGATAAACTCAAACACCGATTTGGATTATAGCATCACCAACGTCGTCGACTTCGGTTTGACGACGTTTCTATTGTTCACTGAAAGGAGTGACTAACTTGCCTCAACCACTTGCCTATCGCATGCGGCCACAAAAAATTGAAGACGTCATCGGCCAGCAGCACTTAGTTGGCCCCGGAAAGATCATCAGCCGCATGGTGCAGGCGAAAATGCTATCCTCAATGATTCTCTACGGCCCGCCTGGAACCGGGAAAACCAGTATTGCCAGTGCGATTGCTGGGTCAACAAAGTATGCTTTTCGAAAATTAAACGCCGCAACTGATTCAAAAAAGGACCTACAGATTGTTGCTGAAGAAGCCAAAATGAGCGGCACCGTCATTCTGCTATTAGATGAAATCCACCGCCTCGATAAAACAAAGCAGGATTTCCTGCTGCCCCACCTAGAGAGCGGCCGTATTGTGCTGATCGGAGCGACAACCGAAAACCCCTATATCAACATCAATCCTGCCATCCGTAGTCGAACCCAGATTTTTGAAGTCCATCCACTAACCCCGGACGATATTCGAACGGCTATCAACCGATCTTTAACGGATAAGCAAAACGGGTTAGGTGATGAGAATATTCAATTAGATGACGATGCTGAGACCTTTTTAACCACCGCCACGAATGGGGATTTACGAAGTGCACTCAACGGCCTGGAACTGGCTGCTAAATCAACGCCGGCTGATGATGATATTATTCACCTCACCCTGCCGATTATTGAAGAGTGCGTTCAAAAAAAGGCCTTCAGTCACGATAAAGACGGTGATGCCCACTATGACGTCATCTCTGCGTTTCAAAAATCGATTCGCGGAAGCGACACCGATGCAGCGTTGCACTACCTCGCTCGGTTGGTGACAGCGGGTGACATGCAGTCGATTGCGCGCCGGTTAATGGTTATTGCGTACGAAGATATTGGTCTGGCCAATCCCCCAGCATGTTCACGGGTCGTTAACGCGGTTTATGCCGCGGAACATCTTGGCCTGCCTGAAGGTCGTATTCCGCTCGCTGACGCGGTTATCGAACTTTGTCTGTCATCGAAATCCAATTCAGGAATGGCAGCAATCGATGCTGCCATGAGTGACGTGGCAAAGGGTCGCGGCGGCGATATTCCGGCACATTTGAAAGATGCCCACTACGCTGGAGCCGCCAAACTCGGCCACGGGGTCGATTACAAGTATCCGCACAGTTTTCCAAACGATTGGGTCAAGCAGCAGTACTTACCTGATCCAATCAAGAATGCCCAGTACTATGAACCAAAACAAAATGGTAAATTTGAAACCGCACTTGGCGAGCAATATACACGATTGCGAAAGGCCCAGGGGCACTAGTCACAAAGCTTGTCAAAACAGCGTTTCTGTGCTAACATACTTGTGAGTTCTAGGGTGTTCGCCTTGCCCATCATACGTGTTTGCCGAACAATTAGTTTTACATTGGGACATGGGTAGATGTTCATGGCGATGACAGGCCTTATCACTTGGTAGTCAAAGACATGACCTGTCCGTCCCACCTGCTTACAAGCGGGCCAAAACCTATCGGGCAATTAACGGCACTATTAGATCTTTCAAAGTGGCAACACTTTGAGGGCTGGCTTGCACCTTGTAAGCCAGCCTTTTTCTTTGTTAAGAGCGAATTTGGAGGTTTTTATTTTGGCCATCACCATACTGATGATTATTTACACCCTGCTGACCTTTTTTATTGGCGGGTTCTTCCTGGCGCACCAACATAAATCATTTTTGATTTTCCATCCCGAAGAAAACAAACCTTTATCTGGGGTAATTAAATTCGGCGGCTATTCGCTGATTATTTTGGGAATCGTCGCCGCAGCGGCTACGATCAGTCAAAACACCATCTTTATCTGTGTCGCACTCTTTCTTGGCGTGGCGGACATTGTTGGTGTGCAGCTGATGCTTGTGAGCTTCTTTCCGAAAGTTAAGTAATAGTTGCGAAAGCGCGTTTATTAATTTTTAACGTTTGGGGCGTCTGGCCTTGAACGTTTTTTATTTGGCTTGATTTGTTGTGGCGCTTGAGCGGATCATTGAAGCCTATTTTCTGAAAGTGATCGGCAGGCTGCTTTATTGTTGGCGCCGTGTTTTAATTATTCTGAAAGATGTTGTCGCTGCCATCTTCGGTAAGCGTCACCTTTTATTTTCTGAAAAGTTCATCTTCTCACTACGCTCCGGTCCTCGAGTTGAAACGAGCTCCTCAAGGCAAGGGCCAACAGCCTAACGGATTCTGAGCCCAAAAATCAGGCTCGGGCTTTTGGGCTCAAAGTCCGTTAGGCGCCGCCCCTTAGACGCCTGGCTCTACTCTCTTTGAAAACGCCACCACTTTTTTCTTTTTATTTTCGGCAAAATAACGTAAGATAGAGTTAACAAGTGAGAGAGGTGAGTCATGATGCTACAACAATACAATCATATCTTAGTACCAGTAGATGGTTCCTACGAGGCTGAATTAGCCTTCAAGAAAGCCGTTGCCGTTGCCAAACGGAATGATGCGGACCTTCATTTGGTTCACGTTGTGGATACGCGAGCGTTTCAAAATATTTCTAGTTTTGATACAACCATGGTGGAAGAAGTGACCGATACCGCCAAGAAGACTCTGGACAAATACATCCAAGAAGCTAAGGATGCCGGAATTTCTGATGTGGATTACTCAATCGAGTACGGTGCGCCAAAAACCATCATTTCCCGTGAAATTCCAAAGAAGTTAGACATTGATCTGATTATGATTGGTGCCACTGGTTTGAACGCTGTTGAACGTCTCTTGATTGGTTCTGTTACCGAATATGTAACACGGACCGCCGTTTGCGACGTGCTGGTTGTTAGAACGGATCAGGAAAACAAACCTGCTCAAAAGACAACTGGTGAATAATCATTTTAAAAAGCGCGACAACAAGGAAAAATCCTTGCTGTCGCGCTTTTTTGGTTTCTTAAAGTAATTCTGCGCGGCGATAGCACCCAGTATCATGGTCGTTGACCACGCCAGATGCTTGCAAAAACGCATAACAGGACTTTAACCCGATCCGTTTGAACCCTAAATGACTAAGTGTATGCACCAAATCAGCATTGAACCGGGCGACCACGTCAGCCTCATGCACTTGCCGCAAAAGGACCGCGTTCGCCCAGACTGCCTCACTAAACGACCAATCGAGGTCATGCAGCGCCACAAGCACCTTGGCGTTCGTCACGATGGCATCGATTTTTTGGTGATTGCGAATAATGGTTTCATTGCCATAAAGTGCCTCGAGCTGTTCCCTAGTTAGCAAAGCCAATCGTTCGGGGTCAAAATCATAAAGTGCCTCCCGCAACGCTGGTCGATAACTTAACACCAGTTGCCAATTCAATCCTGCCTGAAAAATTTCCAGTGACAAATTCTCAAACAACTGGCGTTCATCCCGAGTGGGAACGCCCCACTCTAGATCGTGGTACAGCAATAATTGGGTGCTCTTGGCTGCCCACGCACAACGTTCTGTCATGCTCATCATCTCCTTTACGTATACCTACGTAAAGGTCAGATAAATTGGCTGATTAAACTTTGAATAATTGCCCAATTAAAACGACTCGGCTGTTCGCGATTCATTTCCTGCAGCACGTTAAGCCGGTCAGTAATCTGCCCATCAACGCCGTAGACCCGCATCAACTGCATCTGACTGAGGTGGTTCGGGGTCCATGCAAAGACGGGTGCACCAATGGAATGCGCCTGTTGCACAATGGTTTTGCCAAGGCCGATTGCCTGCACCGAATAAAAGTCTGCGGGTAATTTTTTAATCGAAACCAGATTGAAGGGTACGATGTAACCGACGATCAGGTTCGGTGACAATTTTTTCAATTCACTCACGGTATGATAGTTCATGGTATGCACAAAATCGCGATTTGCTACCAACGTATTGCCATACTGTTTAACAAATCGTTTGGCCAAATTTTTTGAATCATCCGGCGTCACTTTAATTTCAACAATGACCCGTTGTTTAAAGCTTTTAGCGACCTTTAAATAGTCTGCTAGATCCGTTAGATAAGTTTTACGCCCATCTTCATTGACCTTCACCGTTGTCAGTTTTTTCAAGGAAGTTTTTTGGATATTTTCCGTTTTGCCATTACGTGCCTCGCGCACCGTTTGATTATGGCACACGACAAACTTGCCATCGCTGGTCTCCTGCACATCGATCTCAACATAACTAGGATTATGCTTCACTGTCTTCTCCAAAGAATCCAATGTGTTCGGAACCCCATTATTTTCAATCGCCCCCCGGTGCGCCACCGTTGTGGACTCAGAGGCAGGAGAACTAAAGTGAAAGGCTTGGAGACTAAACAGCGCAACCAGCAACAAGACCAACCCAGTTGGAAACCACGCCATTGTGTGCGTTGCATCATAGTTGTCAAAAACAGGCGTAAAGGATGGCTGTCCCAATGCTTCCCAAACGATGGCCACCATCAAACAACTTAGTGCCATGACGGTGAAGGTAATTAAAATAATCATGATGACGATACTGATCAGTTTCCCAAGTGATTGCGATGAAATCATTGTAGATAAGGCTCGGAAACCGAAAATAACGGCTTCATCGATAATGACGACCGGCACCATTAACCGAATAAACGGCCGAATAAAAACGCGTTGAAATTGCCAAAGCGTTTTTAAACCGTGCCGTCGCGGTTCGTGGCGGTTAATGATACTGTTAACGACCCGGTACGTGACGAACATAAACAAAGTCAGCACAATCAAGTAGCAGATAAAAACCACAACCAACCAGTAGTGGCGGTACATGACAAAATTATCCATCATGTGCCGTGGCACTGTCACAAGATTGATGAGCGCCGATGAAAATCCGACGTCGCCAAATGGCGCCCAAATCACCACCAACAACAGTTCCATGCCAATCAGCGGCAACCAATGTTTCTTAAATCGCCGCCAAGCGGTGAGCAGAAGCAAGTCGTTTTGATTTAAAAGCTGATTCGATGCAAATAGCGCCGTGGTGACAAGGGTCACTTCAAAAGGCAACCCAGCCAGAAAACACACGACCAAAACCAGCTTGGCAACGACCAGGCCGGCATTTAACATGAGAATTTGCATGGTCATGAGCAGGGCCATTAACAGCAGCCAGCCAAGATTGACTGAGCGAACTTTTAATAACCGATAGCTCATAGAAAATAAGCGTTTATAATAACTCGACTTCATGTTGGTGTCCTTTACTATAGAGTGTGGAGAAAGGCGGTTACGGGACGGTGCGTAAGCGTCTTCGGGCAATAAATTTCAAACTTGTATCTATTTGCCGGAAGTTACTTTAAGCGCAGTCCCTGGTCTTTCGAAACACGTTTCAGCTTTGATGCCTAAAACGTGAGCAGCTAAAGTTGTTGATGAGAAGACACCTCGCCTTCCATAACGCACTTCAGCTATTGTGCTTAGAACAACGCGCCACCCCAGAATCATAAATCATGGGGTGGCATTAGCGCTAATTTCGCTGTGTTCAAGCCAGAAAATCAATAATTGAATTCAAATAATCCATAATTTGATCGTTAAAATCATGTCTGATGATCATTGCTTCAATAAGGCGGCCACGGTTATAAACCCGGTTCCAGACCCCTTCACTTTCAGCAGACTGGATAATAATCATTTCTTGACGCCAACGTTTAAGCTGGGTTAAAAAATAATCCGCGTAAAGCTGATTTTTATTTGTTAAACGCGAGAAATAGCCGGCTAACCGTTGCGGTTCACCAAAAATCAGTGCTCCGTCCAATTGTTTATAGCGTTCAATAATCAAGGCCAGCAACAACAGCTTATCCGCCCGCGTGAGTCGTGAGCGTTCAGACAATTCATCCAACAAATTACCGATGTGCGTGTAGGCGTGTGCCCAGCCCTGTTGGCCAACAAACCCACGGGTATCGCGCTCCAGCAACACATACAATGCAAATTGGTCGACCACCTGGGCTTCTAATTCGTCATCCAAAAAATGGTAAGCGACTCGGTCAGCATAAATCACCACCGAAAGCAGCAAGACCGCAAAGGAACGTTGATATACAGCATCGTTTTCGGGTTCCAAAATGTGACCGAATAAGACACTATCGCTGCTGAGATACCGCACCATCATCGTCATCTGACTGTTCGTCAGTAAGTGTTGTTGAATCAGGTCGTTAAATAGGAAATAGATCCCCTTATCCCGAATTTTCGGATCTGGGGACCCAATATGATGGAGCAAGGAAATAACATCCTGATCACGCAATTCAGTTAGTGCCTCATTTTGAATCTGGTCGTTCAGCTGTAACAACAACGGCCTAATGCCATCGTCATCATCCGGCAGCTGAACTGGGGTCTGTGGCACAGTCTTGACGTCCTTGATTAAACTCTCAAGCTTTGGGCCCAGTGACTGGTACAGCTCACCCGCGTTAACCTCGTTTTTATAGGTCTCCAACTGGTGCCGTAACGTCTCAATTTGATTGTCCACAATGTTCGCCCCATTTCTAATTTAGTTTAAAAGCGTTAATTTTGCTAATAATGACATTTTAGCATGTTTCGGCCAAGATTAATAATGCAACAGGTGTCATTTAACGTGGCACGCGTAATTTAAGCGTAAATCCGTACGAAATGCCAAGCATGATCAGAATATAAACCGCGCCGGAAATCATCGGTGCAAACGGGTTTAGCTGCCCCACCGCCTGCTTATGATACCCCGCCATAAAGGTGAGTACATCGTAGATCCAAGTTAGTTTAAGGCTGCTGGTAGTGTTTACCGAGATCAGCACTGTCAAAATGATAAACAACAGTATGGGAATACCAACCACCAGCGTGACCTGGATTCGCCGACTGAACAACCCTAAAAGACTGCCGACTGCCATGCTGGTTGCTAAGAAGCACCCAATAAACAACACGGTGATCACAACTACCGAAAGCCAGTCAATAGCCTTGTTGTGGAAGTACTTGCCATAGAGTTCAAAAAACATCATACTGCCGCCGTGGCGGGTCGTAATGACATTTTCATATATCCAGCCGTATAAAATATTGATCAATTCCCCAAAGAGAATGATGACCCCAAGAGCTGCCGTTTTTGACCAAAAATAGGTTTTCCGGCCAATACCGTTTTGAATAAACAGCTTAAAGCCATCATAGGTGATAGCGCCATAAACAATCAGGTAAAAGCCCAGAACGATAGCGGTCAGACCGCCAGGAAGGGCGTCAGCCAAGGTATAGTGCTGAGCTTGGCCGAGAATCACGGTAATCAGGGCGGGTAAAATGACGATTCCCGCAACTGCGCACGCATAAAAGAAGCCCAATGTCTTCAGATAGGTTCTTAATAGATAGGAAAAAGCAACTTTAAATCTCACGATGGCCCCCCTGACTTGTTAGGTAGATAAAGAGTTTCTGCAGGTCAATATGACTGACCGTAACAGTATCCGGAATCTCCCGGTCATTATCCAACTTGCCGTATACGTACTGGACCAGCAAGTTTCCCAGACTCTCGCGTCCAATCACGTTCAATCCTTCAGTGTACGTCTGAACTTCTGTTGACGGTCCGGTAATCGCATAGCCTTCCTGCAGCACGTTTTCCGTCGTATCGTTGATCATTAATCGGTGGTCTTGAATCACGAATACCCGCTCGATAACGTTAGCTATTTCTTCAATTAAATGGGTTGAGATCACAAACGTCCGTGGCCTTTCCGCATAGCTATCGATCAATTCTTCATAGAACAGTTGACGGTGGTTTGCATCCAGTCCCAGAGTGGGTTCGTCCAAGAAAACGTAATCCACATCGACGGCTAGGGCAATAATCAATTTCATGACCGAGCGATACCCGGTAGACAACTTGTTGAACCGGGTCCGCGGGTCGAGTTCAAATTTTGCAACCAGCGCATCCGCATAATCCTTGTCAAAGCCCTGATATAAGTCAGCCGTCAGTTTAAAAATCTCGCTGACCGGCATCCGTGATGGGTAAAGATTGGCTTCACTCATCATGTAAATACGGTTCAGCAGGGCATCGTTATTGGTCACGTTGCCCCCGCCGATAGTCACCATCCCCGCCGGACTAGGCAGCCGATTAGTGATGAGGTTTAACAGCGTACTTTTCCCGGCGCCGTTTCGCCCCAACAACCCATAAATGGTATTTGGCTCAATCGTTAAATTAATATCGGCCAGCACCGTCTGCTTCCCAAATTGCTTGGATAAGTGCGTCACTTTTATCGCATTCATGATCGCTCAAACCCCCTCTTCACCATCTCAATAATGGCCGTTTCCGGTAATGATAATTTTTTAGCCTCACTGACCAGGTTGGACACGAAATCAGCGTAGAACTCATCCTGCCGTTTCGTCCGAATTTTGTCATTCGCGCCAGTCGTCACAAACATGCCTAACCCCCGTTTTTTTTCTAAAAAGCCGCTGTCCACAAGGATGTTCATTCCCTTCAGCACCGTTGCCGGGTTGATGTGGAACTGTTTTGAAATTTCCGTGGTGGATGGCACTTGTTCACCCTCCTGAAAACTATTTAAGAAGATGGCCTCTTCCAATTGATCAGCCACCTGCAGATACAGCGGTTCTGTACTGTCAAAATTAAACTGCATTATTCACCACCCGCTTTTGGCTATATTCCTTCCCATCATTTTTTAGTGACACAACCGCTCGCGCCTAATTGTTAATTTGAATCTCCGGCAATACGATTCGTTCGTATAGTCTCACAGTAATCACATAGTAAATGATATACAACAGAATAAAGATTGTAAATGGTATCCAGATCTGATCGTACGGATTTATCATCAATAGTTTAAATAGTTGGAGACCAAACAGGACATGAATGACGCCGACAATGCCAGGCAGGGTGAATAATACGCCCACTTCACGGTTGATTGAGCGACGCAGGATACCGCCACGAGTGCCCAATTTGTTCAGCATGTTATATCGCTGCTTATCGCTTGATGCCCCACTCAAGATTTTGAACATGAGACAGCTGGCAAGCATCGCAAGAAACGCAATTCCAAGGAATAGGCCCATGAATTCAAGGCCACCGTAAATAGCTGTACTGAGCACCAGCATCCCGTAACCGCCGGGAAGGACAGTCCCAGCAGCCAAGTTTTCACCCTTTTGAATAGTCTTCAACGCCTGCTGGTCGGCTTTTAAATTCGCCACTCGGAAAACCAGCAGCTTGTGAGCTGTGCCCTTTATGCGCGCAAACTGTGCCGCTGAAACCACTTTCGCGATCTTCGTCTGCTGAGCGCCCGACTGAAGCAATTCCAAGTCCACTGGGTTCTTTTGAAGCTGTGTCGTGCTCATTGTGCCGTAATGAACGGTAACGTTGCTACGGTGCTGTTTTTGCAGTTCTGCGAGCGTTGTAGTGACGCGTTGCAACGGTGTTGTTTTTAATTCAGCAGCGTTGTAATAGACCGTGGTCTTCGTTTCTTTTTGCTGGTAAGTGGCCTTAGTAGCCAACTTTAACTGGTCAACACGTTTTTGAGTTACCGTTGTTGCATCTGGAATTGCCATTGTATATGGTGAATTAACGTTTGCCATCAGGTCGATCTGCCGGTGAAATCCAATGCCGACCGTTATCGCACCAAGTGCCAAGGCAAACAAAATCGACACGACTGACAGCATTTTTGTGTAGTTGCGAATACGAAATTGCAACTGTGACAATGTGAAGGTGTTAAGTCCTTTAGTCGCCCAGGATGTTCGCTTTAGTAAGAGTACCAGCCAAATAAAAATTGCATTAAATAGAAAATAGGTCCCTGAGACGATGGTGACAAGCGCAATCAGAATTGCGAACAGACCAATTGTCTGAACGTGCGCCATGCAGTAATAGCCAACAGCAAGTAAGATCAGTCCGCCGATGACTTGCACCACTTGCAAAACGGGTTTCAATACGGGTCGGTTAGGCTGCTGATCACCCTTTAGTAATTGCAGAACCTGAGTCTTCGTCAAACTCAACCAGTTCACAACACCCGCAATAAGGAAGAGCCCAAGGTAGAGCCCAACAGTTGTAACAACAGCGGGTAAGTAAAACGCACTGAAGTGTTTCAGTCGGCTGCCGATCACCACTGACATCATGAAGTTGCCAAGCGTGCCGGTCAATAACCAGCCAACCAAGATACCGATAACGCTAGCAATGACCCCGATCACCACCGTTTCCAGCAGGATCAGCTGGCCAATCTTCCGCTGTTTGGCGCCCAGCATCATAAACATTCCGTAATCGTGACGGCGCATACTCATTAAAAATGAATTGGCATAGAAGATGTAGACGAGTGTGATGATGGTCAACAGCACAGCGCCCAGTTGAAAGATGAAACTGGCGCCCGACACCGACGTGTTATTTTTGATAAATGACTGGTTGGTAGCCAGCGCCTCAAACATGTAGAAAATGGCACTGGACATTACCAGCCCTGAAAAAAGCACCACGTAGTCTTTTAACCGGCTTTTGATCCCGGCAAATGCTAATTTGTTTAACACGATGTTTCCTCCTAGTTGAATGTGCCCAGAGCATCAAGTATCTCTTGGTAGAATGCCTGTTGCGTGCGGCCTTCCCGGTGCAGTGTTTGCCCGATTTTGCCATCTTTAATGAACAGGATCCTCTGGCAATAGCTGGCCGAAAAGGGATCATGGGTCACCAGCAATACTGGGACGCGCTGCTCATGATTAACGCTCGTCAGCATTTCCAGCAGGTCCCTTGCGCTATTGGAATCAAGAGCTCCCGTAGGTTCATCACCAAACAGGATGGTTGGCTGCGCAACCAATGCCCGCGCCGCCGCTACCCGTTGCTTTTGACCACCCGAAATTTCAGTTGGGTACTTTGGCAATGTCTCGGCAATTGATAACTGACTAGCAACGGCATCAACGGCCATTTTAATTTTCGAACTTGCCATGTTCTGTAACGACAACGGCAAGGCGATGTTCTCATAGTTGGTCAGATTTTCCAGCAGGTTGAAATCTTGAAAAATAAAGCCGACTTTTTTTGCCCGGAAGTCAGCAATCTGGTTACCCTTTAAAGTCGTCACATCCTGCTGATCAATGGTCACCTTGCCGCTAGTTGGCTGGTCAAGTGTGGCTAAGATGTTTAACAGTGTTGACTTTCCAGAACCCGAAGCTCCCATGATACCAACAAATTCACCAGGCTGAACGTCAAAGTCGATTCCCTTCAACGCTTCATATTGTTTCTCCCCCGCCTTACCATAGGTTTTGTGTAGGTCTCGCACTGAGACAACTGCGTTTGCGTTCATGTCGAACTCCTCCATCGTCTTAATTGGTTAGTTACTCATGTAGTTAACTATAAAGGGTGGCCTTTTAAAAGTCAATAACGTTTTTTAGATCAATGGCTTCAACTGATATTGGACTTCACACAAAAAAACTGCCAACAAATGGTTAGCAGTTTTTTTGTGTCCCATCTCTATGACGATTTTGAGCGCCTCGTCCAAGTCGCCATACCAGTGAATCCACTTTTCAGAAGGTGCGTGGGACGATGGTCGGTATTACGCCCAGAATAAAAAAAGTTCCCACCTGAAAGCCCAAATTTGGGTTTTCAGGTGGGAACTTACATGGTTCTTTTATGGTTGGGAGCGGTCGTTTGTTGCCCGTTCATAGGCACATAGCCTTATTACCCAGCCTCTTTAGTACTTCATTTGCCTGACCTTAGTCTCTAGTATGCCTTAGCAGGTAAAACGGCACCCTTGTAGTGCTTGTAGATCCACTTTTGAGTAGACTTAGATTGCAAAGCCTTCATCAACTTCTTGATGGCCGGCTTGTTCTGGTCACCCTTCCGGACAGCAACAACGTTGACGTACGGTGATGACTTCTTTTCAGTTGCAATGGCATCTTTCCGGGGATCCAAACCGGATTGAACGGCATAGTTAGCGTTAATAAAGACAACGTCGCCTTCACCCTGCTTGTAGATGGTAGGCATCAACTTAGGTTCGTAACTGTGCTTGAACTTCAGATGACGCGGGTTCGAGGTAATATCTGAGAAGTTGGCAGTGGTGATATCAATGCCCTTCTTGATCTTGATCAGTCCAGCGTCCTTCAGAATGGTCAAGACACGGCCATAATCAGGAGTGTTGCTGCTGACAAGAATTGTTGACCCGTCCTTAACATCCTTCAAACTCTTGTACTTCTTTGAGTAAGCTGAGATTGGTTCCAAATGAACGCCGCCGGCACTAACTAAGGTACCGTGGTTTTCCTTGTTCCATTGCTTCAAGAATGGAATGTGTTGGAAGTAGTTTGCATCCAATTCCTTGTCGGCTAACGCCTTGTTAGGCATTACGTAGTCTTGGAACACTTTGATCTTTAAGTTAATACCCTCTTTTTTAAGTTGTGGTTTAACATGTTTTAAAATTTGAGCATGCGGCACTGGTGAAGCGCCCACAGTCAAAGTGGTCATCTTCTTACTTGAAGACTTACTCCCACAACCCACTAACAATACGGCGGTTGCCGCAACACCTAACACACCTAACACACGTCTTGATAACTTCATGATGATTCCTCCCAAAAAGTTGTTTTCTTTTATAATGTCCGCTTATCAATTCGGCGAACAAGAAAATCCCCAATAAATTGAAACACAAACACAATGAGTACAATAATCACGGTCGCTACTAACACGATGGTGTTATTGTTGGTCTCAAACCCGTCGATGTACGCCAGGTTACCTAAACCACCAGCCCCAATGGCACCGGCCATTGCGGTATACCCAATTAACGAGATGGTGGTGACAGTTGCTTCAGAAACCAGCGCCGGCATACTTTCCGGAATCAGTACCTTTAAAATGATCTGCGTCTCGCTGGCCCCCATGGCCTCAGCCGCTTCGATCACCCCGTGATCAATTTCGTGTAACGCAACCTCGACCATCCGCGCATAAAACGGCGCCGCTGAAACGATCAACGATGGCAGAGCCGCCGTGGGGCCAATGATGGTACCCACGAGGTTCTTGGTGATCGGCAATAATAGCAGAATCAAAATGATAAACGGAATTGACCGGAAAACGTTAACGAACAGCGATACTAACCAGTTCAATGCCTTGGCAAAGAAGTTATTACTGTCGCCGGTTTCAAACAGCAGCAGCCCTAACAAAATACCCAAAATGACAACGACGACCATTGAAACCAAGGTCATCCAAATCGTTTCCCAAGTTGCGCCCCACATACTGTTCCAATCAACGGTATGAAACGCGAAGTATGACCCATTAGTCATGGTGAATGACCTCCGTTTCTACCCGCATCTTCTTTAACAGCGCCTGAGCGCCATCGATGCTTTCTTGTTCACCAATCAGCTGTAAGAACAGCGACCCGATCGCGCCCTCTTGTGTTTGGTGGATACTGCCTTCAATGATGCTGACCTGAAGATCCGGATACTTATGAATCATCTCCGAAACAATCGGCAGCTTGGCCTGATCACCGTGGAAGACTAGTTGGATCAAAACCCCTTGCGGATAATTCTTGATCAAATCGGCCAACACGATGTTGGTATCAGCAAGTGATGGGTCAACTTCCTTGTTAACGAACCTCTTTGTAATCTCCTGCTTGGGGTTACGGAAAACATCGAACACGGTGCCGCGTTCAACGACTTTTCCCTCTTCCATCACAGCAACGTGATCACAAATTTTACGGATCGCATGCATTTCATGAGTGATCAAAACAATCGTCAAATTCAACTGTTTGTTGATTTTCAGCAAGAGGTCCAGCACTTCATCCGTTGTTTGCGGATCCAGTGCACTCGTTGCTTCATCTGAAATTAAGATTTCCGGATCGTTGGCCAATGCTCTGGCAACCCCGACCCGTTGTTTTTGGCCACCGGATAGCTCTGACGGGTACGAATTTTCCCGACCCGTCAGTCCAACCAAATCAACCAGTCGTTGCGCCTTGTCGCGCCGTTCCTTCTTACTGACACCGGCAACTTCCAGAGGGAACAAGACGTTTTGAATCACCGTCCGCGACCAGAGTAAGTTAAAGTGTTGGAAGATCATGCCGATTTTTTGACGCTTTTTTCTTAACGCTGTACCGCTTAATTCTGAAATCTTGTCGCCGTTGATATCGATTGCCCCGCTGGTGGGTGTTTCCAACCCATTTAACATCCGCACAAGGGTCGATTTACCAGCTCCGGAATACCCGACGACACCGTAGATCTCGCCGTCCTCAATGTTGAAGTTAACGTGTTGGACAGCATTTAATGTCCCGTCCTTAGTTGTAAATGTTTTCGACACGTCCTTAAATTCAATCAACTGATATCCCCTCCTTTTCCATAAATAACACTGTCATGTGACAAAATAAAAAACGCTTCGCCCAACTAGTCTAACACTAGTTAAGGACGAAGCGTTTCGCGTACCACCTTAGTTCGTCACTGTCTCGCGACAGCAACCTCAATGAGTCACCTAAATGACCCAACGCGATAGTGGACGTTAACCAGCCACGGCTCATTAAAAACTCACCGTCACAGTTATTGCAAGACCATCTTCGACCGTTTACCCGGGATCCTCTCTCACCTTGCGAGGACTCTCTAAGCCCGTTGCCCAGCCTACTCATCTTGCCACTTACTATTCAATTCAAGTCAATGACAAAAGTATACTCAGCTCAATTCTAAAAGTCAAGCAACACTTATCATCAAACTGTCATTTTAAAATTACGCCGTTTGAATATCGACTAACCATGCATCATCGACACTTGCGCTGTTCAAGGTGTCAAAGTCATTATCCAGTTGTGGATTAACCGCAGCAACCTTGCCGCTAACGGGACTGTCGATATCAGAAACGGCCTTTTCAGCTTCAACACTGATCAGTGTTGCGCCGGCCTTAACTGAATCGCCAACCTTTGGTAAATGTGCGAACTTGATGCTACCCAATTCGTCTTGACCAGCTTTAGTCAAACCCACGCGGGTCTTACCGTTAATTTCTTTGGTCCAAAAATAAGTTGCTTGTTCGTTCATTATCCTTCACCTCAACATTAAATTTTGACACACAATTTCAATCGGTTTTGAATTTGATGATCATTCAAATTCATCACTGCGACTGAACATGTAACTCTTATAATGATAACGCATCGACATGATTAAGCCAATCCCGATCATATTCCCAATCAATGCCGATCCACCTTGACTAACAAATGGTAATGGAATACCAGTCAGTGGTAAGAGCCCAATGTTCATCCCAATATTTTCAAACGTATGGAACAGGATCATCATGATGACACCCGTTGCAATATACGCATAAAAGACATTCTTAGTATCAAACGTGACCCGAATCATTTGGTAGATCAACAAGAAATACAGCAGAATCAGAATACAGCTGCCGACAAACCCGAAGTTTTCACCAATGACCGAGAAAATCATATCTGATTCTCGAACGGGCACATAAACTTTTGACACGTTATAGCCAGTTCCAAACACACCACCGGAACCAATGGCTTTCATACTTTGCCACAATTGATAAGATTGATTTGACGTTTCACCTGAAGGATCCAGCCAAGTATCGATACGTGAGAACTGGTAGGCTTGAAACCCCAATTTTTCCAGGATCTGCCGCCCACCAGTTGTGACCACTAACATCAGCGTGCTGCCACCGATTGCGCTTGCGCCGATGCCAATTGGAAGAATGATTTTCCACGTAATACCTGAAATTAATACTAACCCGGCGAAGATGGCAAAGAACACCAGCATCGTCCCAAAGTCATTTTGAAACTTCAGTAAAATTGGAATAGGAACCGTCCAAGCCAGCATCTTACCAATCAGCATCCAGTCAGTTCGTGCCGTGTGGTGATAGTACGTATGGTTGTGATCACTGATCACTCGAGCCATCATCAACACGTAGGCCGGTTTCATAACTTCAGACGGTTGAAACGTTAACGGGCCAATGGCGAACCAAGATTTAGCACCCGTTGACGCGTAGTACGACCGACTGTAAAAGACCAACACGGACGCAAGGAGGAAAATCCCTAGCCAGTAGGCAATCGGGGCAACCTTCCATAATTGTTCTGAGTCAAACTGCATAATGATGACAACGGCAATCGTCCCGATAACGTACCAGGCAACCTGTGAAACCATTTCTGACGTGACGTTTGTTGAACTTGAATCGTGAGTCGCCGCAACATAAATTGAGGCCAACCCAATAATGGCTAACATTAAAACACAAAAAATAACGCCATAGTCGATTCGTGATTCTTCTTCGTTTTTATTTTCACGAAGCTTTTCTGCCAAAACACGCCCCTCCTTTCACACTCAGCTTATATTATAAGCATTCACTAGTTGTTTGCGCTTATCTGAATGGCACTTTTAAGCCTTTTTTAGAAAACGCCCTAGTGGTGTAAATTGTAGGCCTGGATGAGGTATTCGATGCCGTCATCCTGTGTCTTGACTTTTACCGGTTGATCGCCATCAATATCGACCTCAAACGTTTTATCTGAAGGCTTAATGATGCCGATCACTTGATCTTTAATAGAAACCTGGAGAACGGTTAATTCTCCCTGTTGAACTTCATCGATGGCAACACCGATCGGTTGATTTTTCTTGGACATACTGAACTCCTTATTTTGTTTTACGACACATTAAAATAGAACAATCCTTATTTTAACGCATTTCTGTTTTAGAATCACTAGTAGCGTGGAGTGAAAAATACTGAACACCACCGTATGAGAAGATACTCACAAAAAAGAAAGCAGCCAATAACTTACTGACTACTTTAATTTCATTTCTTCAATATAGGCCATTTCGGCCTTTTTATTTCGGCGCAGGCTAAAATGATCTGGTACCGGATCGTAACCACCGTGCACCAGCGGGTTGCACCGCAAAATGCGAGCAATCCCCATCAGGGCACCCTTGATGGCACCGTGTTTTTGCAACGCTGTCAGCATATAGCTTGAACAGGTTGGCGAATAGCGACAGGTTGGCGGAAACAACGGTGAAATAAACCGTTGATACCCGCGGACCATGATCATCAGCACTTTTTTCATAACAGCCTCACTTACTTATTTGCTTTACGGCTCTTTTTCGAATTAGTGTCCATGTGTTCCAGTAAAACCCCGGCACCCTTGGCAACGTTATCCAACGGACTATCCGAAATAACAACCGGAACCTTTAAGCGGTCAATGAAGAGCTTATCGATGCCCTTTAAGAGAGCCCCACCACCGGTCAGCATGATACCGCGGTCAATGATATCTGATGCTAGTTCAGGCGGTACAATTTCAAGGACTTCTTTGGCAGCGTTGACGATTTGATCCATGACCACACTGATTGCTGGCCGGATCTCTTCAGCCGTAATTTCCACAGAACGCGGCATCCCAGTTACGGAATCACGTCCGCGAACTTCTAAACTGTCTTGGTCGTTCTCATCAAGATAAGCGGTACCAATTTGGATTTTAATGGTTTCAGCAGTACGTTCACCAATCTGCAGATTATGCTTGGTTTTCAAGTAATTAATGATGTTCACGTTCAGTTCGTCACCGGCGATCCGAATCGACTTGCTGGCCACAATATCGCCAAGCGAAAGGACGGCAATATCACTAGTCCCACCACCAATATCGATAACCATGTTCCCACGAGGTTTGAAAATATCCATCCCTGCACCAACAGCGGCAACTTTGGGTTCTTCTTCAAGATAGACTTTTGCACCACCTGATTTTTCAGCGGCTTGGATGATTGCCCGCCGCTCGATTTCAGTGATGTTTGTTGGGGCACAAATCATGATGTTCGGCTTTGATAAAAAGCCCTTCACATTCAACTTACTGATAAAGTAAGATAACATGCTCTCAGTAATGTCAAAATCTGAAATAACCCCATCCTTCAATGGTCGAATTGCCCGGATATTACTTGGTGTCCGGCCAACCATGCGATAAGCTTCTGACCCAACCGCAAGCACCTGGTTTGTCTTGGTGTCAACAGCGACCACTGACGGCTCGTTTAACACAATTCCCTTACCCACTGCGTAGATAAGTACATTGGCAGTTCCTAAATCAATACCAATATCTTTAGCCATCCTAATTGATTCCTCCTGAATTTAATATCTCAACCGTTAATTATAGCATAGCCCGTACCTCGAGACTATGTATCCATAAAAAAGATGGGGCAATTTAACCCCATCTTTACTTAATCTTGAGCTTTAGATTTCAAAACAACTTCTTCTTGTTCTGGAACTGAAACACGTTCGATTTCAGCCCCCAATGAGGCAAGCTTTTTGTGAAAATCGTAGTAGCCGCGATCCAAATACTTCAAGTTAGTCACTTGTGTGTATCCGTTAGCAACCAGCCCTGCAAGGACAAGTGCGGCAGCTGCCCGAAGATCAGTAGCGGCAACTTCAGCGCCGTTGAAATTCGTCGGACCATATAAAACGACTGTGCGACCCTCAATCTTGAAGTTCGCATTCATGCGTCGAAGTTCTTCCAAGTGCATAAACCGATTTTCAAAGACAGTTTCAGTCAAGGTACTAGTGCCCTTTGCTGCCAGTTGTAGTACTGACATTTGCGGTTGCATATCCGTTGGAAACCCTGGATGCGGCATCGTCTTCACGTTGGTTGGTTTCAAGACCTTTGGCCCAATAACGCGGACGCCTGCATCTTCATCAATTACCGTAACACCCATCTCTTCAAGTTTGGAAATCAGGGGCTTGTTGTGTTCAGAAATAGCATCCCTAACAAGGATGTCACCCTGAGTCAAGGCTGCAGCAACCATGAATGTCCCAGCTTCGATCCGGTCTTGGACAACGTGATGTGTCGTGCCGTGTAAGGCGGTCACACCTTCAACACGAATCGTCTCAGTGCCTGCCCCACGAACTTTTGCGCCCATCTTATTCAAGACGTTTGCCAAATCGACAATTTCCGGCTCGCGCGCAACGTTCTCAATTACTGTGGTACCCTTAGCCAACGTCGCAGCCATCATAATGTTTTGGGTGGCACCGACACTTGGAAAGTCCAAGTAGATGTTTGTCCCTACCAACTGATCAGCTTTCGCTTCGATGTAGCCGTCCTGTTGATTAATTGTAGCACCCAAGGCTTCGAAGCCCTTCAGATGCAGATCCACTGGTCGCGATCCAATCGCGCAACCGCCTGGCATTGCAACCCGTGTGTGTCCGTAACGAGCCAATAATGGGCCCATGACCACAATTGAGGCACGCATTTTTGATACATATTCAAACGGTGCTTGAGTCGACAGCTTCTTGGCGGCATTCAAACGCACTGTGTTGTGTGCTTCGTCGAACTCAACATCCAAATTCAAAAACTTTAAAACATTATTCATCGTATAAACGTCTGATAAAATCGGCACGTTTGTTAACACCATTTCATCGCGTTCTGCTAGGATCGATGCTGCCAATATTGGTAGTACCGCATTTTTTGCGCCTTCAATATGTACAGATCCTTGCAGACGGTTTCCGCCATGCACAATGATTTTTTCCACTTTAATTCCCTCCACGTGTCTCGTTACTTAAACATATAAATTAAGTTACGGACATTATCAATAAAATTCAGGAAAAAAGAACTGCAGGTATATCCTACCGCAACAGACAACATAACAATTAATACCCGAGCCTGTGTGGGGTAGAGCCTCATCACATTTTCAATGTGCAATTTTTGAATACTCCAAAATGCAACAAAGATAAAAATAAAATGACTGATTAGAGTCAAGAGGGCCTGTGTCCCGATTGTTCGCATAAGCTAACTTTCCTTTCTGAATTACTCCTAAAATATAGCATAGTTTCTAGGGGTTGTCGCTAGTAACGTGTCATTTGTAATATTACGAATTTACTTGAACCGTGCAATCGCGACACAAAACCTTATAATTGTTTGGAATTTGGCGAATAGTGACCTTGACGGATCTACAGGGTGAAACGCAGAGGTGACTGCACATTTTTAAAACGTTGATAGCAATACGTTCGACCACGATTCATTCACAAAGTCACCGCTATACCGGTCAGTTGTAGTTACCAATTCACTGTCACTGATTGGTGAATGGCTACTGATATATCTGGTTATTGTTAGGTACAAGTATCGTAAAACCTAATCGTTTTAAAAGACGCTTGCGGGATGAAATTTGATTATTTTGTAATGGTCTACCCGGCTTGGTTATAGCATTATCACCCGTTTTTTTTGACGCACTTGTGTGGACCGATCTTTTTGATTGCTTTGCTGCAAATCAAAATGCCGCCTCAGTATGCCTGGTGACACCGTTGCGTTCCCACACTAAATTCACCAGGTTGTATTTCCAAAAGTCCCTTTTTATCATTCAATCTCATATCTTCGAGGCTAAATGAACAGTCGGCGTAAATCCTGAACCGTTTTTTAAATCACCCCCGCAAGTTAGCAAGGCTGCTTAAAAATTATAGGTCTTTTTCAGACAACCAAGTTACAAAAAAACTAAGGTCAAAAACACGCTTGTTAGGCAAAGTGGGGCAGAAACGAATGTCAGAAAGCAAAAGTCAGCATGTAAACGCCTTTCGCCGCTTCTATCAAAAAAGCACCCAAACCAGAGGTTTGGGTGCTTTCATCATAGCCAACTTTATTTGCCAGCGACGTTAATTCGATTAACAGCTCGCCGAAGTGCAACTTCAGCACGATTCAAGGCATCTGTATCCTGTGCTTGTTGTGCTTCTTTGATGCGTGCCTCAGCACGTTTCTGAGCATTCTTAGCACGGTCAACGTCGATGTCGTCCTGACATTCAGCTGTATCGGCAACAATCGTTGCGGTGTTTTCGGAAAATTCAACAAAACCGCCGTTAACAGCAATTTCGTCGACATCCTTACCATCGACAGATTGTACACGAGCTTCATCAACCGCCAATGAGGCAATGACAGGAACGTGGTTCGGCATGATCCCGAGTTCACCAAGCTGCGTCTTTACGACGATCAGTGTAGCTTTCTCGTTATCATAAACTTTACCATCGGGGGTTACGATACTAACGGTTAAAACCGATTGAGAATCAGCCATTTAGAACCCCTCCTTAATTGTTCAAGTTTGCCTGCATCTTTTTAGCGTTTTCGACAACGTCTTCGATTGGGCCACAGTTACGGAAGGCGTCTTCTGGAAGATCGTCGTATTTACCTTCAAGGATTTCCTTGAAGCCCTTAACTGTTTCAGAAACGGGAACGTACTTACCGGGTAACCCAGTAAATTGTTCGGCAACACTAAATGATTGTGACAAGAAGAATTGGATCCGACGAGCACGACCAACAATGGTCTGTTCTTCGTCTGACAATTCGTCCATCCCTAAAATAGAAATGATATCTTTTAACTCACGGTAACGTTGCAAAACGTGTTGTACTTCCGTTGCAACATCGTAGTGTTCTTGACCAACAACTTGTGGGTCAAGGGCAGTCGAAGTTGATGCCAACGGGTCAACGGCTGGATAGATCCCTTGTTGCGTCAAAGCACGTTCCAGGTTGGTGGTAGCGTCCAAATGGGCAAAAGTCGTTGCTGGAGCAGGGTCGGTATAATCATCGGCAGGAACGTAAACGGCTTGAATAGAGGTAATTGACCCCTTCTTCGTAGACGTGATACGTTCTTGCAACTGACCCATTTCAGTAGCCAGCGTTGGTTGGTAACCAACGGCTGAAGGAATCCGGCCAAGTAAGGCTGAAACTTCCATCCCGGCTTGGGTAAACCGGAAGATGTTATCAATAAATAACAGCACATCTTGGCCCTTAACATCACGGAAGTATTCCGCGATGGTTAAACCAGTCAAAGCAACCCGCATCCGGGCACCAGGTGGCTCGTTCATTTGACCATAGACCATGGCCGTCTTCTCAAGAACACCTGAGCCTTTCATTTCATAGTACATATCGTTACCTTCACGGGTACGTTCACCGACACCTGTGAAGACAGAGATACCGTTATGACCTTGCGCAATGTTGTGGATCAATTCTTGAATTAAAACAGTTTTACCGACACCGGCACCACCGAACAACCCAATCTTACCACCACGAACGTAAGGCGCTAACAAGTCGATAACTTTAATCCCAGTTTCTAGAATTTCAGAAGTTGGGTTCAATTCATCGTATTTTGGTGCATCACGGTGAATTGGCATTCTTTCGGCATCTGGGCCGAATTCGGCACCGCCGTCAATGGGATCCCCAAGAACGTTAAACACACGACCTAAGGTGTCATCGCCAACTGGCACAGAAATTGAAGACTCAGTGTTTTCAACTTCCATCCCCCGACGAAGACCATCAGTACCATCCATGGCAATGGTCCGCATAACCCCGTCCCCTAATTCAAGGAGCACTTCGGTTACTAAGAAGCTGCCATCTTCCTTCATGATATGAAGGGCAGTATTGATATCGGGTAATTTATCGCTCAACGGGAATTCAACGTCGACAACTGGTCCGATAACTTGAACAACTTTACCAGAACTCATTATGCGTTAATTCCTCCCGTCTTAATTATTTAATGCCTCTTGCCCACCAGTAATTTCAGTAATTTCAGTCGTAATTGCTGCTTGACGGGCACGATTATATCGCAACTCAAGTTCGCCAATCAAGTCAGTCGCATTATCTGAGGCTGACTTCATGGCATTCGAGCTCGATGCATGTTCTGACGTCTTAGCGTCAAGAATTGCACCAAAGACTAAACTCTCTGAGTACTGTGGCAAAACAACGTCCAGAACTTCCTTTTCAGAAGGTTCCATGTCGTAAGCTGCAGTCAGAGGCGCAGATTCAGTTTCTTCAGAAGTATCTGTGCTCAACGTTTCACTGTCAACTGGCAGCATCTTGTCCGCCCGGAAGCGGGATACCAGCCGGTTAACAAAGTGGTTATAGCAGACATACAATTCATCGAAAACGTTATTTTCATACATCGAAGTTACGGTTTTGACAATTTCACGTACTTCATTAAACGTTGGCACGTCACTGACACCGCGGTATTCATAGGCCACGTTATCACCGCGCTTCTTGTAAAAATCAGCACCAGTCCCGCCCACTGCAAGGATCATGTGTTCACCACCAGCATTATGCTCGTCGATAAACGTATTTGCCTCACGTAAAACGTTACTGTTATAACTGCCGACCATTCCTCGATCAGAGGTAATGACCAAATAAGCCGTTTTTTTCGACCCCTTGGATTGCGAATCGCTCGAGGAATCATCTAAAAGATGAGATTTTGCGAGATGCATCACAACAGCCTTGACTTTGGCCACGTAGTCTTGATAACCGACTGCCGCTTTTTGAATCTGATTCAACTTTGAAGATTGAACCATCTGCATCGCCGTCGTGATCTGTCGTGTATTCTTTGTTGAAACAATGCGACGTTGAACGTCACTCATCGATTCAGCCATGAGCTCTCACCATCCTTCCTCAAGGTTTATTTATTCGCTTCAGCTGTCTCTTCGTCAGCTGAACCTGAAAAGGTATCTGCAAATTCTTTGATAGCTGCCTTAAAGGTATCACCATCAGGCAGTTGACCAGTGTCAGCGATCCCTTTCAGGATGTCAGCATGGTTACTGTCGAAGTAATCGAATAAGTCGCTTTCAAACTTAGCAATATCGTCAAGTTCAACTTTGTCAAGGAAGCCTTCATCCAAGGCGTACAGGATCAAGACCTGCTTTTCAACTGACAGTGGTGAGTGCAGTGGTTGTTTCAAAACTTCCACGGTACGCGCACCACGGTTCAGCTTAGCTTGGGTAGCTTCATCCAAATCAGAACCGAATTGCGCGAAGGCTTCCAGTTCATGGTATGAAGCCAAGTCCAGACGTAACGTCCCGGCAACCTTCTTCATCGCCTTAACTTGAGCGTCACCACCAACACGAGAGACAGAAGTCCCGGCATCAATGGCTGGCCGAACACCTGAATAGAATGAATCGCTATCCAAGAAGATTTGACCATCGGTAATGGAGATAACGTTGGTAGGAATGTACGCCGAAACGTCCCCAGCCTTAGTTTCGATAATTGGTAAGGCAGTCATTGAACCGCCACCAAGATCATCACTCAATTTTGCGGCCCGTTCCAGCAACCGTGAGTGGGTGTAGAAAATATCACCAGGATAAGCTTCACGACCAGGAGGCCGACGAAGAATCAGTGACAGTTCACGATAGGCATCGGCTTGTTTTGATAAGTCATCATAGATGATCAAAACGTGCTTGCCATTGAACATAAATTCCTCACCCATTGCGGCACCAGCATACGGTGCAATATAAAGCAATGGTGCAGGTTCAGAAGGACCCGCAGTAACGACAATGGTGTAATCCATTGCGCCAAACTTCCGAAGTGTTTCTACGGAGTTACGGACAGTTGATTCCTTTTGCCCGATAGCTACGTAGACACAGATCATGTTTTGATCCTTTTGGTTAATGATCGTATCGATGGCCACAGTAGTCTTACCTGTTTTACGGTCACCAATGATCAATTCACGTTGGCCACGACCAATTGGAACCAATGAGTCAATGGCTTTCATACCGGTTTGTAATGGTTCGAAAACTGATTTCCGTTCCATAACGCCTGGTGCTTTTCGTTCGATAGGACGTGTTTTGTCGGTCTTAATATCACCTTTGCCATCAACTGGCTGACCTAGTGAATTAACAACCCGGCCAATCATGGCGTCCCCAACAGGAACTTCCATGATACGGCCAGTCCGCTTAACAGTATCGCCTTCAGTGATCTTAGTAAAATCACCAAGGACAACGATACCTACATCGTTGCTTTCAAGGTTTTGGACCATGCCATAAACCCCGCTATCGAATTCGAGCAACTCTCCAGACAACGCATTTTCAAGACCGTGAGCTCTGGCAATACCATCACCAACGTAGGTAACAGTACCGGTTTCATCAACGGAGATCTCGTCTTGGTAATCCGCTAATTGTTGTTTGATTAGAGCACTGATTTCCTCAGCTTTAATGCTCATATAGGTTTCACCCCTTTATAAAGATCTCGTTGTTATCCTAACAGTGCCTGACGTACGCGGGCAATCTTCGTCTTAATGCTGCCATCAAAGATGGTACCTTCGGACTGAATAATAACCCCGCCAAGAATTGATGCATCAACTTTACTGGTCAAGATGACCTGCTTCGCGCCAACGCGTTTTGCATAGCCCGTCTTTAAGCTCTCCAGTTGTGCATCATCTATGGCTACCGCGGTAGTCACGTCAGCATACACCGTTTGGTTCTTCTCATCATACAAAGTCTGGAACTGGTTGATAATTTCAACCATGGCGTCCATCCGATTGTAATCAAAGACCATTTGAATCAAATTGTGAATGTAACTAGATGAGTTATCCAAGAACGGCTTAACCAATGCTTCGCGCTTAGACAAGTCTAAGGTTGAATCTGTTAATGCAGTGCCCAATTGTGGGTTGTCTTGGAAGACTTTACGTAGCTGTTCGAGTTCCGCAAAGCCAGCATCAAGTTGGCCTTTTTCATCAAGAATCTCGAACAGTGCTTTTGAGTAGCGTTTAGCTACCGTAACCTTATCAAGACTCATGTTGCTTCCCCAACCCTTCGATATAAGAATCAATCAATGCCTTTTGATCATCAGCGCTTAATTCTTTTTGAATGATCTTGGAAGCAATCTCAATAGATAAGTCAGCCACATCGTTACGCACGTTTTGCAATGCATCTTGGCGTTCTTGTTCAATATCCTTTTGCGCGTTGACCTTTAATGATTGTGCATCGGTCTGGGCTTGAGCCACGATACCATCGCGTTGTTGCTGACCCTGCTTTTTAGCATTATCAACAATCGTGGTAGCTTCCTGGCGAGAATTGGCAAGGGCACTTTGGCGTTGCTGTGCAAGTGAAGCAGCTTCATCACGGGACTTTTCAGCTGAATCGATATCGTTAGAAATCTTATCAGCACGGTCTTGCATCATTTGATTAATGGGCTTCCAAGCAAAAATCTTGATCAACCACATCAAAATCAAGAAGCAGACTGCGTAAAAGATAATGTCACCGAAAAACAAGCTGGCACCTACGACTAAATGTGAGAACATCTATTGACACCTCCTTCGTTTTAAAAGTAAGCAAACTAAGTGTTATCGAAATTACTTGTTCATAACAAGCAAAGCGACAACGAAGGCAATGATAGGCATGGCTTCAACCAACCCAACACCGATAAACATGTTAGTACGTAATTGACCAGATAATTCTGGTTGGCGTGCCATACCTTCGAGCATCTTGGAAATAACAAGACCGTCACCGACACCACCACCAATAGCCGCACCGGCCATGGCAATACCTGCTGCAATAGCTCCCATAATCTGTATATCCTCCTTAAATGATATAAGTATTAAGTAATTCTCTTTCGCCTAATCGATTTCGATTTTGTCTGCAATGTAGACGGACGAAAGTGTTACAAAGACGAACGCTTGAATGGCCCCAAGGAATGCCGAGAAACCTTGCCAGACCAATGCCAGTACAACTGCGACCCCAAAGGATGCAATTCCACCAGAAAAGGCCATCTCTCCGATAATCTTCAACAACATTTCACCTGAGTAAATGACACCGAAGATACGAAGTCCTAACGTTAGGAAGTTCGTAAATTCCTCAAAAATACTAATCGGCAGCCAAAAAACGAACGGCTTTAAGTATCCTGAGAAATGTTTTTTCCAACCAAACTTCATTACACCAGCGTACTGCGCGATCATTAACGTGGCAAGAGAAAATGTCATGGTAACGATCGGGTCAGATGTTGGACTACGAACCCAATCTTTTCCACCAAGGGAAATTTGAATGAATAGCCCAAGTTCATTGGAAACAAACAGGAACAAGAACAAGGTGAATCCATATAGCCCAAACGCACTCGTTTCGTTGCCTGGAATAGAACCCTTTAGAATATTATTCGTAAAGTCAACGAGCCATTCCAAAATGTTCTGTCCGCGACCCGGCTTCATTGTAATATGACGCGAAAGCGCAAAGACAAACAAAAAAACGAGCACAAACGCAATAAGTCCCGAAATCATATTCGTGACGTTAAACGTAAGCCCTCCGAGTTGAAAGGTAGGAACTGAAGATGGATCTCCCACAGAGTATCACCTCTTTTCAAACCAAATTAACGCAAGAATATTCGATGGCGCCAGTCGATTTTTAATCTAACTAGAATCCATTTTTCTAATTATTGCGGCATATGAATGATAACTCAAATCGCACCTTAAAGACAACCTGATTTATCACAAAATACAATCAGAATTCTACCACCGTTTCAGCAAAAATACAAAGTATTCTTGTCACATTTTATGACAAAAAAACAATCAGCGCCAAGATAACAGCGATATTGCCGAAATCTGAAACTGATTGTTTTTATAATCTGACGTTTATTTAGTACCGAATAACCGGTCACCGGCATCCCCTAACCCGGGAACGATGTAACCATCTTCATTCAGATGATCGTCCAGGGCAGCGGCATAGATGTCGACGTCGGGGTGCTTTTCACGTAATGCCTTGACCCCTTCTGGTGCGGACACCAAACAAACAAACTTAATGTTGGTTGCACCGCGCTTCTTCAGGGCATCGATTGCCATAATGGCTGACCCACCCGTGGCTAACATCGGATCCACAACAAAGACCTGACGCTGTTCAATATCAGCAGGCAGTTTTACGAAATATTCATGCGGTTCAAGGGTCTCCTCGTCACGATACATTCCGATATGACCAACTTTAGCAGCCGGAATCAACTTTAGGATACCATCGACCATCCCGATGCCTGCCCGTAAAATCGGCACAACGGCAACTTTTTTACCAGATAGGGTCTTGGCCGTCATTTTAGCGATTGGGGTCTCGATCTCAACGTCCTCCAATGGCATGTCCCGCGCGACATCGTACGCCATTAACGTTGTGATTTCATCGACGACTTCGCGGAATACCTTCGTTCCGCAGTTTTTGTTCCGAATGATTGTCAGTTTGTGTTGGATCAGTGGGTGATCCATAACCTGAAACTTGCCCATGAGTTGACACTCCTTTATGATTTCTTTCATTGTACCATTACACACCCCACTGAATAAATGGCTGAACGGCAAAAAGATAAAAAAGAAGCCGGATTTTCATGTTTAGTGACGCGACTTTCACCACCAGCCGATAATTGACCATAATGAACCCGAATACCTTACTGGGCCTAGTAATAGTATCCCAGTCTGAAAACAATAAGTACCGTTATCAATTTCGCCAATACACCCCACCATTCGTGAGATTACATACGGATAGCGGTTATTTGTCGATTAACACATAAAGTGTTCTTGTAAGCCCTTACATATAATGGAAGAAAAAAACATAAACAAACCGCCTGTCACACTCTTTTGCATGTCAGGCGGTTCATTTATGTGTCATTTTCTGTAAATAACCTATCCTTTGATAATTTTCTACCATAATATAGTTAATTTACATAGCGAAGTAAGGTTCACTTTTATTACTTAAATTCAATTTCAGCAACATTAGCAGTGATCGGGTGTGCATCCGTCAACGCACGAACGCCAGTTTTAACTTCGTCTAACGCTGTTTCATTATCATGGTTCTCAATCGTTTTCACAATCAATTCGGCGACCTGGGCTGCGTCAGCTTCCTTGAAGCCACGGGTGGTGATTGCCGGCGTCCCTAGCCGAATACCGGACGTCTTGAAAGGACTTAGCGGTTCGTTAGGAATTGATTCTTTGTTGGTCGTGATCGAAACAGAATCCAGCAACTCTTGCGTCTGTTTCCCGTTCAAGTCAGTCTTCGTCAGGTCAAGCGTCATCAAGTGATTATCAGTTCCACCAGAAACGACCCGGATGTTATCACTCTTATTAAAGACGTCAGCCATGGCCTGGGCGTTTTTAATAATTTGCGCCGCGTAGTCTTTAAATTCAGGCTGCAGATCTTCCTTCAGCATCGTTGCCTTGGCAGCGATCACATGGTCCAACGGGCCGCCTTGAGTCCCTGGAAAGACGGCGGAATTGATCTGTTTAGCATACTTCTCCTGTGATAGGATCAGACCGCCGCGAGGTCCGCGAAGCGTCTTGTGCGTGGTTGTCGTTACGACATCGGCAATCCCAACTGGTGTCGGGTGCAGCCCAGCGGCCACTAAACCGGCGATGTGTGCCATATCGACCATCAAGTAAGCGCCAACCTCATCAGCGATGTCACGGAAAGCTTGCCAGTCAATGATCCGGCTATAGGCTGAAGCACCCGCCACGATCATTTTCGGCTTGATCTTCTTAGCCACGTCGCGAACCATGTCATAATCTAGCAATTCAGTATCAGGATTCAGACCATAGCTATACGCTTCATACAGTTTCCCACTGAAGTTGACCTTGGCACCATGTGACAAATGGCCACCGGAATCCAGACCCATGCCAAGAATCGTGTCACCAGGCTTCAAAAAAGCGGCGTACACAGCCTGATTGGCCTGCGACCCTGAGTGGGGCTGCACGTTAGCATATTCAGCGCCAAACAGTTTCTTTGCCCGGTCAATGGCCAGGTTCTCAACAATGTCAATGTATTCGTTACCGCCATAGTAGCGTTTTGAGGGATACCCTTCCGAATACTTGTTAGTCAAAACGGACCCCTGAGCAGCACGTACAGCTTGTGAAACGATGTTTTCAGAAGCAATCAGTTCAATATTATGTTCTTGGCGATCCTCTTCATTTGCGATAGCCTGCCATAATTCTGGATCTTGTTCTTGATAGTTCACACAATCAGCTCCTTGGCATTTGATAAGACTACTTTACCAAATTTTTGCTAAAAATGAAAGGGTCTATACCGAACAATATTACTTATCTACTGACTTATTGTTCGTAAAATGTACACCGCCGGCTGACTTATTCAACCGGTTCATGTAAGCGGCGCCCAAACCGTCATTGCTAAATCCTTGGGTGAAAATCGTTGCCACTTCAGTCTCCAAATCAAAATGTCGCAATCCGGCAAATAACAAATGACTTGCCGCAGCAACGTCAGCTCCAAGCGAATACGTTTCAACGTTAGCCGGAACATCGAGTTTGGCTAAAATATCATCGGTTGCCATTAAACCAACCTTTGTTGCTTGTTGACCAGCCCAATCAACAGCCGCCTTAAAGTCACTAGGATGGTCCACAATTTCCACCTGAGCGTCAGGGGCGTAATGTTTGTACTTCATTCCAGGAGCCTTTGGCGTTTCGTTAGCACCAACCTTATGCTTATTGCCCTGAACCGTGCCGAGAACGTCTGCTAACTGGTCTTCCGTCACTGCGCCGGGCCGCAAAATGGTCGGCACATCCGTGGACATATCGATAATCGTTGACTCCACGCCGACGTCGGTTGGGCCATCATCTAAAATGCCCGCAATTTTCCCCTTTAAGTCATGATAAACATGTTCAGCCAGGGTCGGACTCGGCTTGCCGGACGTATTTGCTGACGGCCCAACGATGGGCACACCAGCGGTCCGAATCAAACTTAACGTTGCCGCGTTTGCCGGCATCCGAAACGCTGCAGTGTCAAGGCCGCCAGTTACGGTTTTCGACAGCGCATCTTTTTTCAACGGTAAAATAATAGTCAAAGACCCTGGCCAAAATGTCTTGATCAGCAACTTAACTTGGTCAGAAAGCGGCTGAGCAAATTTTTCCAGCGTAGCAACATCCGCAATCGTCACAATCAACGGATTATCGCTTGGTCGGCCCTTGGCTTCATAGACGTGGCTGACAGCCTCAACGTTGGTTGCATCCGCCCCCAAACCGTAAACTGTTTCCGTTGGAAAAGCCACCAGCTGGCCCTTTTTTAAGGCGGCTGCGGCTTCATCGATCTGATCAAGCGTGTAAATTTTAGTTTCCATATTGTTTAACTTCCTTAGTCTTCTGTGAATACCACGTGTACCATACGGTCGTGGCCTGCAATATCTTGTTTGATGGTAACCGTGGCCGTTGGGAACGCTGCTTCAAAAATCCGTTTAACATCGGGACCCTGCTGGTAGCCGATCTCCACAAATAAATGGCTGGTGGTCACGACCTTGTCAGCCAGTTGTTGTGCCAGCCGTTCGTATATGGCAAGACCTTTATGGGCTGCAAACAGTGCCAGATGCGGTTCGCTCTTAACGACGTCATCATCCATCACACTGACCTCAGTTGGGTCAATGTACGGCGGGTTGCTGACGACCACGTCAAACGACTGCCCGCTGACCGGCTGCAATAAATCGCCCACTTGGATAGTCACCGCACTGTACAACCGTGCCGCATTCTCCTGGGCAACCTTGGCTGCCCCATCGGAAATATCAGTGAGCGTCACCTGCCAGTCGGGACGTTCAGCCTTGAGTGTCAGCCCAATGGCCCCGCTGCCGGTACCAACATCAAGAACACTTGCCGGCGTTGCAGGAATCGTGTCTAAAACCCACTCAACGAGCTCTTCTGTCTCCTGACGCGGAATCAACACCTGATCTGTCACTGTAAAGGAACGGCCATAGAAATCCGCCGTACCAACGATGTACTGCGGCGGCGTGCCTTGAACATATTGTTCAATGGCCTCTTGGAATCGACTCAACGCCGCTGCTGGCATTGGCTCCCGGTAAGCCATCAACAGGTGCGTTTGATCCATATTGTTTAACGCCAGCATCAGATAGTTTGCCGCTGACTCATCTAACGCCTTGCTCTGAATACGCAAAGAAGCCCATCGCAGGGCTTCTAAGTAGGTCATGTTAGCCATGGTTCAGCTCTTCCATCTTTTGCGTTTGATCGTACAAGATCAGCGCATCGATAACGTCATCTAAGTCGCCGTTCATGATCTTATCTAGCTTGTTGAGAGTCAATCCGATTCGGTGATCCGTTACCCGGTTTTGCGGGTAATTGTAAGTCCGGATCCGTTCGGAACGGTCCCCAGTTCCAATGGCAGATTTCCGTTCGGCATTGTAGGAATTTTCTTCCTGCTCGTGGTAGTAGTTGTAGACCCGCGCCCGCAAAATTTGCATGGCTTTGGCCCGGTTTTGCTGTTGTGACCGTTCATCTTGCATGGCCACAACGATACCGGTCGGCAAGTGGGTCATCCGCACAGCAGAACTTGTTTTGTTAATGTGTTGGCCACCAGCACCAGATGACCGGTAAACATCCGTCCGAATGTCCTTCGGGTCGATGTCAATGTCCACATCCTCAGCCTCGGGCATGACCCCGACCGTTGCGGTAGAGGTGTGCAGCCGACCTGCTGATTCAGTGACGGGCACCCGTTGGACCCGGTGCGCACCACTCTCATACTTGAGTTTTGAGTAAACCTTGTCGCCGGAGATCAGCATCACGATTTCCTTAAAACCGCCAACCTCAGTCGCACTTTGGTCAACGATTTCAACCTTCCAGCCCTGTTTTTCAGCGTAACGTGAATACATGTTGAAAAGGTCAGCAGCAAATAAGCTGGCTTCATCCCCGCCTGCAGCACCGTGAATTTCCATCACGATGTTTTTGTCATCGTTTGGATCCTTAGGCAGCAGCAACACGCGGATCTGGTCTTCGATTTTGGCCTTCTGCGGTTCTAATTCTTTAATTTCATCCTTGACCATTTGTTCCATGTCATCGTCAAGCTTTTCGTGCAGCATATCGTTGTCATCGTTAAGCTGGTCGGTGACAGCCTTATACTTTCGGTAGGTCTCCACCGTGTCCCGCAGTTCGCCTTCCTCTTTTGATAACTTCATGAACCGTTGCGTGTCAGCAATCACTTCAGGATCGCTGATCAATTCATTCAGTTCGTCGTAACGGTCAACGACCGCCTGTAATCTGTCGAACATTTCGTCCATTCTTTATTTCTCCTATCTCTTTGCGTCAGTAAACCGGTCACCTTCACTTGGTTGCTGCAGGTCAGCTACAAGTCAGAGGCGTCCTGACCCAGCATATCTAACGGTGGGTTGTAATAGTGGCGTCGACAAACGGGATAGTACGACTCGTTGCCGCCGATCTGCACCTGCTCACCTTCGTAAACGGGTTTATTATCGTGGAAACGCAGGTTCATGGTCGCCTTTTTAGCACAGAACCAGCAGATAGTCTTCATTTCTTCGAGTTTGTCAGCATAAAGCAACAGGTATTTTGAGCCTTCAAACAATTCGTTTTTAAAATCGTTTTTCAACCCGAATGCCATGACAGGAATGTGAAGGTCATCCACGATTTTGGCCAATTGAAACACGTTCTCCTTGGTCAGAAACTGGGCCTCATCGATCAGGACACAGTTTGCATGCGCGTTAATACCTTTGACTTTATCATATACGTTGTCCGTTTTATAAATCGGCACCGCTTCACGTTCAAGACCAATGCGACTCGACACCTTACCAACACCGGCTCTGGTATCGACACCGCTGGTCATGATGATAACGGGTTTGTTCTGCTCTTCGTAGTTGTGGGCCACCTTTAAGATTTCGATGGTCTTCCCACTATTCATTGCACCATACTTAAAAAATAATTGCGCCAATGGTCTCCACTCTTTCTGCAAATTTCTCATCCATTATAGCATAATAGCATAGTGCGTTTAAGATGAGAACTAGTGGTTTTGGTTGCTGGATACCCCAATATTTCATATTTTTGATTAAAACTCGTTGTTTCTCACACCATTAGGCCCTAGGCATGGTAAAATAAAAGCTTAGTTTGGGTGGTTAATTAACATCACCCGTCAGATCTAGAGGAGCGAAAAAAATGACATTACGAAGTAGCGTTGCCGCCTTTGCGGGGAGATCATCCTACTGGTTTTTACACACATTCTTAAAGGGTGGCAGTTCGCTGCCTGGTAAGATTACAACCAAAATTGATCCGGATATTCTAAAACACCTTGGTCAAAATTACGATGTTGTGATCATCACTGGTACCAACGGTAAAACGCTGACCACGGCACTGACGGTGCGGGTCTTGAAACAAAAATATCATGCCATTCTCACTAACCCGACCGGCTCCAACATGGAACAGGGTATCGTCACCACGTTCCTGCGCGCCCCGAAGGCCAAGGGTAACCGGCCAATTGCCGTTTTGGAAGTTGATGAAGCAAACGTCATCAAAGTGACCCGCTACATTAAGCCCAAGGCGTTCGTTTTCACCAATATTTTCCGTGACCAAATGGACCGGTACGGTGAGATTTACACCACCTACCAAAAAATTATCGACGGCGTAGCCTTGGCTCCTGACGCAACGATCATTGCCAACGGCGATGCCCCTATTTTCCACTCTAAAAACCTGCCGAACCCCATCGTTTATTATGGGTTTGATCAGGACAGCGACGATAAGACAACTGACATGAAGGCTAAGCCAAACACGGATGGCGTGCTGTGCCCCAAGTGTCAACATATCCTGCACTACCACTCGCTGGTCTACAGCAACTTGGGCGACTACTTCTGCCCCAACTGCGGCTATAAGCGTCCTGAATTGACCTACAAACTGACCAAAGTCGGCGACCGGACGCCAAAGAGTTCCTCGTTTGAAGTTGATCACAGCCCAATGAAAATTGAGATTGGCGGGATGTACAACATTTATAACGCACTGGCTGCTTACGCGGTCGGTCGGTTCTTTGATGTTACCCCCGAACAGATCAACACAGCATTCAGCGAAGATAAGAAGGTCTTCGGACGTCAGGAAGAAATCAACGTTGATGGCAAAAAGGTAACCCTTATTCTGGTTAAAAATCCGGTTGGGTTAAACCAGGTGCTCGATATGATCAGCACCGACAAACAGCCCTTCTCATTTGTTGGCCTGTTAAACGCCAACTACGCAGACGGGATCGATACGAGCTGGATCTGGGACGGCAATTTTGAAGATCTGCCGAAATTAAATATTCCCGCCTACATCACTGGCGGTGAGCGTTACAAAGACATCACCTTCCGCTTAAAGGTCGCAGGGGTGCCTGATGACAAGCATGAAATCGTCCCAGAGCTCAGTGATGTGTTGGAAAAGATTAAGACTTTGCCAACCGAAAACGTTTATGTTTTGGCAACCTACACAGCTGTGTTACAATTACGTAAATTATTAGCTGAAAAGGGCTATATCAAGGAGGGAATGGGCGCATGACCTACGAATTAAACGTGGCTCACCTTTACGGGGACCTCATGAATACTTACGGTGACGTGGGGAACATTTTGGCACTGCAATACTATGCCAAACAAATGGACGTACACTTAAACGTTAAGGTGGTCAGTCTGGACCAAGACTTCAATGCTGACGACTACGACATGGCATTCTTCGGTGGCGGTCAGGATTTCGAACAGGAAATCGTTTCCCAGGATATTCAGACTAAAAAACAGGCATTAACCGACTTCATTGAATCCGGCGGCCCAGTCTTAGCGATTTGCGGCGGCTATCAACTATTGGGGCACTACTACATTGATGCCAAAGGCGACAAGATTCCCGGTATCGGCGCGCTTGACCACTACACCCTGCCCCAGGATCACAACCGGTTCATCGGTGACATCGTCATCAAAAACGCTGAAAACGGCGAAACCTACCATGGTTTTGAGAACCATCAGGGGAAAACCTATCTGGGTAAGGGTGAAAGACCTTTAGGTAACGTTGTTGAGGGCAAGGGCAACAACGGCGAAGATCACACGGAAGGTGCCATTTACAAAAACACCTACTGCTCCTACTTCCACGGCCCGATTCTGACCAGAAACGGCAACTTAGCTAAACGGCTGCTGGTAGCGGCACTGAAACGCCGCTACCCCGATGCCGATTTTTCAAAGCAGGAAGCTCTGCCGATTGCGGCAACCTTTTAATCAGACAACAAAAAACGCTCAGTCCCTAAGGACTAAGCGTTTTTTTGATCAATCAAATTTCTCACCGCGGTGACGAACAAGATACACCACCGTTGCCAAAATCAGCACAAACGCACCAACAAACACGGAGACGCGCGTATCCGGGTTCACGAACATAAAGGCAACAATCACCCACAGCATCGCAAACGCAAAGTAGTTTGAAAATGGGTACAGTGGCAGTTTAAACGGGTGGTCTGCCATGACCTTCGGATTACTCTGGCGGAATCGTAATTCGGCTAACAAAATGACGAACCACGGGACCATCCCCGGCAAGACTGATGAACTGAAGACGACCACAAACAAGTTCGAGGTCGATTTGCTGTAAGTTGAGGCCAGCGTATCCACGATAAAGCCTAACAGGATCCCGCCTGAAATACCCAAAATAGCAACATCCGGCACAACTCGTTTTGACAACCGGCCAAAGCCTTTAGGTGCGTCACCTTCGTGTGCGAGTTTAAACAGCATCCGGCTTGAGGAGTAGATACCTGAATTTGCGCCTGACAAAGCTGCCGTCAGGACCACAAAGTTGATTACCGAAGCCGCGGCCGTGATGCCAACCTTAGCAAACGTTGAAACGAATGGTGAGCCGAGACTGCTCAGTTGATTCCATGGATAAATGGTCACGATGACAAAAATGGCACCAACGTAGAAGATCAGGATTCGGAATAATACGGATTTAACGGACTTAATTATGGCTTGTTGCGGGTTGGCGACCTCCCCCGCTGAGATGCCCAGCAGTTCAATGCCTTGGTAGGAACCGACAATGATCGACATTGAGAAGAAGAAGCCCGAAAAGCCGCCGGTGAAGAAACCGCCGTGTGACCAAAGATTGCTCAGCCCGATCGGATGACCGCCGTTGCCCCAGCCAAAGAAGATCAGACCAAGCCCCAGAAGAATCATGGCAATAATCGTCAGCACTTTGATCATTGCAAACCAAAATTCCAAAGGCCCATAGGCCTTGGCACTTGCCAGGTTTGCCGCCAGTAAAAAGCCGATGATGATGAGACCCGAAATAAAGGCATTAATGTGCGGCCACCAATACTTCAAATATTCAGTTGCAGCCACGACTTCAGACATTCCAACCACGATGTACTCAAAAACGTTGGCCCACTTGGCGAGATACCCGGCTAGCGGGTGCACATATTCGGTGGCATAATCCGCAAATGACCCGGTGCCGGGATTGACGTAGATCATCTCGCCCAAGGCGCGCATGACGATGTAGAGGATCAGGCCGACAAACATGTAGGCCAGTAAAACTGAAGGGCCTGTCCATTTAATGGTCGAACTCGACCCCATAAACAGACCGACACCAATGGCACCCCCAAGCGAAATCATTTCCATTTGCCCAGCGGTCATGGACCGTTGCAGCTTGGGTGCTTCGTTAACTTTTCGTTTCATGTGTATCCTCCGTAGAGAGCGGCACAAGACGTTTATGCACGAATTTTCCGCCTTGTGGTACTCGTTTCAGCCAGGTAAGCAGCACCCGGTCGTCAATAATAATATAAGTCGCAAATCAGCAACCCAACTGGCAGCTGGCTTAAAAATGGGGCGCACTAGTGCTGCCCCAAAAAACGTTGGCCAAAATCACATTTGCATAATATCGAAATTATTCTGGACCCCGCATTGCCAGCAACGCAAAACTAGATTACCCGTTGCTATTTTACTACCAGCAATCCATTACACGCCACTACTTGCTCTAAGAAACACATTCTCGAACAATGATTTAAAATCGTGCCGCTAGTGCTTCATTTTTAACTAGTTTAACCCGCCGTACGTTTCTCATCAAGATAGGTGGCAATAATCGCATTGCGCCGTGCCAAAAACGGTTCATTCGGCGCATCTGGATGTACGCGGTTCGACAAAAAAACAAAGCCTTGGTTGGTTGCAAGATCCAGAACAATGGCGGTCCCAGTATACCCGCTGTGCCAGATACACTGGTGCGGATGGGCGTCCGAAACTGGTAGCAAAGCCCAGCCAAACGACCTGCCCTGTGTTCCCAGCGGTGTTTGATCCTCAGCAATCTGAGCTCTGAATGGGTCAGGAATCGGCGAGTGGGTATCACTCAAAATAGCCTGTTCAAACTTCACCAAATCATCACGAGTCGCAAACAATCCTGCTGACCCGCACCGGTCGCGAAGAATGAACGCTTTGGGATCATGCACAACACCACGAATCAAGCCCCTGGTAGCCGATACTTCGGTTGGAACACAGATGGTCGGATCACTAGGTGCAAACGTGCTGTGGGTCATTTTTAACGGTTTTAAGACCCGGTCTGTAATGAGTTGCTGGATCGGCGTACCCGTTATGGCTTCCGCAACCCAACCAAGAAAGATAAAATTGATGTCTGAGTAAACCATCTTTTGTTCAAAATCAGGACCGACGTGTAAGTTCAGCAGCGCATCGTGCAGTTCCCTTGCCGGCATTTTGTTTCGGTTTGGAATGTAGCCCGTAATCCCGGATGTGTGGGTTATCAGATGGCGTACTGTTACGCTGGAATCTGCCCATTCTGGCAGGTAAGCGTGCAATGTATCAGCGAGCTTTAACTGACCTTCATCAACCAGTTGTAAAATGACGTTGACCGTGCCAACGACCTTAGTCAGTGATGCCAGATCGTAAAGCTGATTTTCTTTAAGCGGTTCGTAACCGGGCAGCAGCTGCTCAGCACCATACAGGCCGCTTTGAACCTGGTCGCCGTCAATAAACGCATAACTGACACCGGGCACGACCCCCTCTTCAACCAGTGTTTTGATATCACGAATCGTTTTCGAATACGCTACCATAACCTGCAGCCACTTCCTCGTATAGTTTTTGACGATGTTTTCAGTTTAGCACAAGACTGAAAAGAAACAATTTAAGATAACAAACGAGCATAGTGCATTGCCAGGACGCAAATTGCTGACGCACCGTTTGTGTTCCGACAGCGATTTAAGCAGGTTACGGCCTCAACAGGCTTCCCGCCCGAATCCTGGAGCGCACAAAAAAATCGGGACCTTGATCCCGATTTTTCGTAACTCTATAAATTAGTCTAATGGCACTTTTTGAATCCAGCCTTCAGGAGCTTCAACGTCACCGAACTGAATACCAGTCAAGGTGTCGTAAAGTTTCTGAGTAACAGGACCCACTTCAGTTTCACTGTAGAACACGTGTAACTTGTCGTGGTATTCGATCCCGCCGATTGGGGCGATAACTGCGGCAGTACCCATGGCACCAGCTTCAGTAAAGCGGTCAAGGTCGTCAATAAAGACGTCACCTTGAACAGGCTTCATGCCTAAATTGTGTTCTGCTAAGTATAATAATGAGTACTTAGTGATCGAAGGCAAAATAGAATCTGACTTTGGCGTAACGAATTCGTTGTCCTTAGTAACACCAAAGAAGTTAGCTGAACCAGCTTCTTCAATCTTCTTATGGGTTGCGGGATCAAGGTAGATAACGTCTGAGTAACCAGCCTTGTGGGCTTCGTCACCAGGAAGCAAACTACCACCGTAGTTCCCACCGACTTTAGACTGACCAGTCCCATGAGGTGCAGCACGGTCATAGTAAGACGTGGTGAAGTTCGTTGGTGTAACCCCGCCCTTGTAGTAGGCACCAACAGGCATTGCAAATACGGTAAAGATATATTCTTGGGCTGGGTGGACACCAATGTTACCACCAACACCAATCATCAATGGCCGTAAGTATAAAGTCCCACCTGTGCCATATGGCGGAACATAGTCAGCGTTAGCTTTAACAACTGACTTAACGGCTGCGATAAACTTGTCTTCTGGGAAGGCAGGCATCAACAGGCGTTCACAACTCTTATGCATCCGAGCTGCATTGCGATCTGGACGGAATAAATTAATTTCGCCGTTCTTTGTGCGGTAGGCCTTCAAGCCTTCAAAATCGGCTTGTCCATAGTGTAAACCAGTGGAACCTTCGCTAATATGTAACGTTGCATCTTCTGTTAATTCACCATCGTCCCACTTGCCATCAGAATAATGAGCTAAGAAACGATATGGTAAATCCATGTAATTGAAGCCTAAGTTGGCCCAATCAATTGTAGATGGTTCTGGTGCTTTTGCCAAACAGACCACTCCTCAAAAAAATTAGTATGTTTTAATTAAAAAATCAGATGAAAGAGCTATCCCTCATTAATTTTTAATAAACCAAATTGTAGTCTGAATGACCGCGCCTGTCAAGGTGACCTCAGAAAAAAGACACTGTTTGCTGACGAATGCGCCGTTTTTTGCTACAATGGGGCTGGCATTTGAAAGAAAAGAGGAAACCCCGATTTAAAATTGAAGTGCAACACTTGATAACTAGACCAATTAGACTAGC
>NZ_AYYR01000101.1 GCF_001435975.1 Secundilactobacillus collinoides DSM 20515 = JCM 1123 | reverse complement strand
CTGAAACTTGAAAGTATGAAGACAGACTGATCCCTTGGTATCACAGGGCATATTTTAATTAATTTAACCATTTAGCTTGCTGTTAACAGCGAAACTAACCGTTTCGGCAAAAATGTGAAGAACTGATTCATCATCTGAATAATTTGGGCTCTTCTTGCATAAACTTCATGATTAATAATCGTTTTTAACGAATTTAGAAGCCATACCAGTGCTTGAGACAACTCAATATCTGGCATGGCTTCGTTCATTATAAAGAATAAATCCCCAATGGTGCGATCATCCTGATTTTGCCGTTCCTGCCAAGCTAATAGGTCATAAGTCATCATGACAATTGCTAAATGGCCACAAAGCCCGTCATAATTTTGAACTTGTGATTTGTCGAGCCGCAAGTATTGCTTGGCAACTTTAAAGTAATTCTCAATTTGCCATCTTCGGGCGTATAGTTGAATGATCTCTTGTGGCTGAAGGCCTAACTGAGTCGTTGCCAGTACTAGGTAGTCATCTTGACGGGCCCGATTAGCCACAAATACCAAGCGAAGCTTGAATTTTTGGTTCCCGACGTGCGCTTCGACAAAGCAGCTGTATTGATAAGCTTGCTTGGGTTGATATTTTGAGGCCTGCAGTCGCTTGTATAATGCTTTAACTGAATATTGCCGTCCGCGATATTGATAGTAAATTTTGCTGGACCGTTTAAGCATGCCCACGCCGTTTAATCCCAACTTGGTTAATTCATAGAACATTTTTGGTGAGCTATACCAGCTATCAAATAACACATAGTCAGCTAGAACGCCATTTGCGAGGGCTTGCTTGACAAGTTGCAATGAAACGAGGTTCATTTTTTGCTGTGCTTGGCGACGTCTCCGGCCAGCAATTGTTCGTTGATCGGTTGTTTTAGCTGATTTTCCAAGGACGTTTTGTGGCTTCTTGGAAGACATTAATGCAAAGTTGATCGGTAAGAATGTATTGGCGTCACTCCAACCCAAAGTTAAAGCCCGGTATCCCTTAATATATAACTGTTTGTCATGGTCAAAGACTCGCGCTAGTAATTCGGTTTGGGTGGCGTACTCACGGGAAAAGAGTGTATCGTCAATGATCAATGCTAACCGCCGCCGGCGGTCAATAAACGGTCGTAAATGCTTGATTAAATGACTCCCAACTTGACAAATCAAGCGTTGCCAATTGATCCGGCCATCGTTCAAATTATTTCTGACGGTGCGACTGGTAAAGTTAGGTGTTTCATGGGCTCGATAAAGCGAGCGTCCCAGGAACTTTGTCGTGAGCAGCCATTCAATGACCTTCATCAAGCTGATTTCTGAATGCCGGCGATAATTCACCAACTTGGTGAGTTTAGATAGACCAATGAGGGAAGTAAATTGATGAACAATATTGTGAAGCTCGTTTTCTGTATTTTTTTGTCTTATAATATTCATGACGTAAGTCTCCTTTGTATCTTGGTTTTGGTCGACTAAAGTATACAACGCAGGAGAGCTTGCGTTTATTTTTTTGCCAAAAAAGCCAATAACCACACGCCTTTGGCGTGATTATTAGCTTTCAAGTTTCAG
>NZ_AYYR01000100.1 GCF_001435975.1 Secundilactobacillus collinoides DSM 20515 = JCM 1123 | reverse complement strand
GAGGGTAGGACGTTGCCGCGCGAAGATGAACCGTTGACTGAGGTCAGCGGTTTTTTGTGTCCGGAAGGACATTACAAATAATATAAAAAAGGTAGCTAACACCGCTCATATCAAAATTGAGCCTGTTGCTACCCTTTTTCTATTGCGAGTGATAAAAAAATCGGTCTAATGTATACCATTACCATTCAGCCTTGTCATCACTTTCGATGGCATGAAACCATGGTTCGGCTAACGCTGCGGTAAACGCGCCTTGACTAAAAAACTCGGGTGACAATACTTCGAAACCATTTAATGTGTGAACAATGAGACTGCCCTGATGTTTAATCTGAAACTGATAAGTCATGGTGAGATTACTTGATGGGCGTTCATAGCGATAAGCTTTTGCATCATCATCTAATTTCAAAAGAATTGTTGAAGTTGTTGTTCCCGTTGCTTCAAAAAATATGATGGGGATACTTTCATTGTCGTTGACGACAATGCGTTGCACGCTAGTTGGCAGCGGGACCACGTAATGTTGATTATACGTATCGGTAAACAACGTTTTGTTGACTGCCAACGGGTAGTAGGCTGGTAGAGACTGACTCGAATTTAAGAAACTCTTCGAGCCAAAGAATTCTGGTTTAACGAGAAAATAATCGGCAGATAATTTAATAAAGATATTGTCAGTGAGATCTTTAAGCGTGACTTTAGTGAGCAATTCGGCAACCGTTTTGCCTCCAGCTATTGTAAAATTGGCCAAATTAGCACGTACCGTATATGCATCACCATCTTTTGGAAACAAGTTGACAATACCGATTTCATCAATTTGTGATGCTTCTTTAAATAAAACGACCTGACTGAAATTCCCCTCAACATCATGGGTGAACACCCCGTTTGGCGCGCCACGTAAGCTTAGCGTAACTCGCCCATTAATTAGCAGTTGATTGAATTTTGGGTTGATAAGTCCCAGTGGTGTTTTAATAAATGTTTGATCTAACTTCATAGGCTGACCCCATTTCATATAGTAACCTAACACAACAACACATTCGTTTGAAAACAGAAAACGCAACATATATAGGACTGACAGGAGTCACTACATTAATTTTACCCGAATTTATGCGGAAAGCGAGCAAAGCGCTTATTCATCTTAGTATGTTAGCCGGCGGTGAGAAAAACAGAACGACGACTATTGTTTAATAACTCAGTTGTAAGGACACATTCGTTTACAAGGCCAGTATTTTTCGATAGGCTAATCGTTGAGGTGAGTATATGAGAATCCTTGGTGTATTTGGAGGACAGGATATTGACGGCTTGACGGCCACTATCATGAAAGAGATATTGAATGGCGCACATGATGCTGACTGCGAGTTTATTAATTTGAACAACTATCATTTAGCGGCAGATCGACCAGGGCAGAGTAATTCAGATTTAGATCTATTAGCCACCAAGCTTTCGGCTGCAGATGTATGGGTATTGGGTAGTCCTACATATTTCGGGACAGTAGCGGGTCAGTTTAAACAATTCTTTGATTGTCTTCGCCCGCGAATGGTTCGTATGACTAAAAAGGGTGACACACTGCCAGGGCAGTACAAGGACAAGCACTATGTGAGTGTCACCAGTTGTTTCGCGAGTGGTTTGGATAATACTTTCACACATCAAACTGACGCCACTTTTACAATGATTGACAAGGCCATGAGTGTGGCCGGGTTGCACAAAGTGCGGGAAGTGGTTTTACCCGGTACTTGGCAGATGATGCAAGTGCCAGCTGATAAAGTTGCCGCAGCTCGTCGGTTGGGAGCAAAACTAGTAGTGAAGGAACGAAAGGATGATGAGACCGTGAAACGATATCTGCTTTTATTTGTCATGATTGCTGTGATGGCGCTGGCAACAATGAGCATTCAATCTCTTTTGCCTTTTTTAACAACTAATTTCTGGTTGCGTTACGTGAGTTTCGTGATTATCTTCTTCATATTGCTGGCATGTCTACTGCATTACTTTACTTTTGTTCGACATACACGACGCTGATGATCTAATACTTTGTGGGTGATTGTCTTCCTTGACCAGATATTTATTGGTTGGGAAGATTTTTTTACACTCGCTGACGTGGGAGGAGGAGTGGTGCTATTGGTCTCGTTGTTGTCATGATAGTGAACAAATTCGATGAATTTGACGTTTTACGCATTGGTTTGAAGAAAACAAAATTCTTTTTTTTAGATTCAAAAAACGAATCAAGTGTTTGCTTAAAGCCAAATAAGTGTTGAATCAATTTGAAAACAAGAACAAAAAAAGAAAAAAGTTTCACATTATTCGTGAATTGACAAAAGTTTGTGAAAAATCTAAGCCGTCTCTTGGTAAAATCAGAACAATTAGCAACAAGTTTTGTTGACAGTTTTGACCGGCGATGATATAGTAATAAAGTTGTCGCGACAGGAAATGTCTAACATCTTCAAATTTCTTCATGAAATTAGTTGTTGACATTGTTGATGATAACGAGGTATAATTTAAAAGTTGACTCGCAAAGAGTTAACGGAATAGACCTTTGAAAACTGAACAAAGTTTTGTTTCACAAAGTGCAGGGCATATCAACT
>NZ_AYYR01000099.1 GCF_001435975.1 Secundilactobacillus collinoides DSM 20515 = JCM 1123 | reverse complement strand
GGAAGCCCTGCACTGAGACAAAACTTTGTTTAGTTTTGAGAGGTCTACTCTCAAACCGTAACGCTTTTGGGCCTATAGCTCAGCTGGTTAGAGCGCACGCCTGATAAGCGTGAGGTCGATGGTTCGAGTCCATTTAGGCCCACTCAACAAATCAAGCGGTTTGTTATGGGGAATTAGCTCAGATGGGAGAGCACCTGCTTTGCAAGCAGGGGGTCAGCGGTTCGATCCCGCTATTCTCCATTGACTCGTAAGAGTCATAAGAATTGGTTCTTTGAAAACTAGATAATATCAATTTTCTTTTATTAATTAATAATTTCATT
>NZ_AYYR01000098.1 GCF_001435975.1 Secundilactobacillus collinoides DSM 20515 = JCM 1123 | reverse complement strand
TGCCGTAATTTAAAATCTTCCCGCTCAATTTTTTGTTTTAAACGCGCTTGCTGCTCAACTAATTTTTCATATTGATTAGGCATAGTCATTACCACCTAACTATTATTGGTTATTTTGAGATTGATTTAAAAAGGCGGCAACTTTTTTAGCAATTATTTTAATCTGTGGAGTGGTAAGTGTCCCATAATCCAAATTGGCTGATCTAATGATTTGCTTACCGAGATTTTGTTCAATTTTATTTTTTTCAGCTTTAATCTTTTGATTAAGCTGTTTTAATTTGGCTTCTTGTTTTTCTAAGTTACTTTAAGACATAATGATCCCTCCAATCGTATTAAAAATAATCACCGACACTATATCATACAGAGAACGTTAAGTCAAAGGATAGAAGTTGAAATAGCGAAGCGGAAGGCATACACTAGAAGTAAATTTAGGGGAATTAGCAGGCCGAGTGAAACGAGGTCAATGCGCACTTACACGTCATCTTTGATGACGTTGTGCTAAACCCATTAAAACCTGTATTAGAAGTCGCCGATGGCGACAACAAAGTCAAGCCCATAGAATCAAAGGAAGACGGTGACTGACATGGCAATATTTCACATGAGTTTTAGTAATATTAGTGCTGGTAAAGGACGAAGTGCGATTGCCAGTGCCGCTTATCGAAGTGGTGAAAAGCTATTTGATGATAAGGAAGGTCGCCACTATTTTTATGCCCGCTCGGTTATGCCAGAAAGCTTTATTTTAACCCCCAAAAATGCACCAGAATGGGCCAGTGATCGAGAGCAGTTGTGGAATGAAGTTGAAACGAAAGATCGTAAATCAAATTCACGGTATGCAAAAGAGTTTAACGTGGCTTTACCAGTTGAATTAAGTGAAGATGAACAGAAAGAATTATTGAAAAAATATGTACAAGAAAATTTTGTTGATGAGGGCATGGTAGCCGACGTGGCAATTCATCGCGACCACCCAGATAATCCGCACGCTCATGTGATGTTAACCAATCGCCCATTTAACCCCGATGGTACTTGGGGACAGAAAACAAAAACCGAATACATTTTAGATAGTCATGGTAATAAAACTAAGACCCCTGCAGGGAATGTGAGAAACCGAAAAATTTGGTTGGTTGATTGGGATAAAAAAGAAAAAGTAACTGAATGGCGGCACAATTGGGCGGTTAGTGTAAATCAAGTTTTAGAGCAAAAAAGCATTCCCGATCGGATCAGCGAAAAATCATTTATCGAGGAGGGAATAGATGATACCCCAATGCAACATGAGGGAATCAATAGTAAGCGGCATGAAAGAAAAGAATTTAACCAACAAGTTAAGGACTATCGCAAGGCCAAAGCCAGTTATAAAAATAACCAAGAAAAAGTAATCAATAGAGGTCATTTAGATAGCCTAAGTAAACACTTCTCGTTTAATGAAAAACGGGTAGTTAAAGAGTTAAGCCATGAACTGAAAACCTATATCAGTTTGGAGAACTTAGATGATAAGCGGCGCATGCTATTTAATTGGAAAAACAGTACCTTAATTAAGCACGCGGTTGGTGAAGATGTCACTAAGCAATTATTGACGATTAACCAACAAGAAAGTTCACTAAAAAAAGCAGATGAACTCTTAAATAAAGTGGTTGATCGCACGACTAAAAAACTTTATCCAGAGCTTGATTTTGAACAGACAACCGCGGCTGAACGACAGGAATTGATTAAAGAAACTAATAGTGAACAAACGATTTTCAAAGGCAGTGAATTAAACGAACGTTTAATGAATATTCGTGATGATTTATTGACCCGACAATTATTGACCTTTACCAAACGGCCATACATTGGCTGGAAGTTATTAATGCAACAAGAAAAGGAAGTCAAAATCGAGCTTAAATAT
>NZ_AYYR01000097.1 GCF_001435975.1 Secundilactobacillus collinoides DSM 20515 = JCM 1123 | reverse complement strand
TGTCTAGTCTGAAAGGTCTAGTTGATTAGTGTTGCACTTGAATTTTAAACTGGGCTTTGTTTTTTTATAGACCATTTTCAATCTAAAACCATCATTTCATAAGCCTTTTCTTGTTGATCAATGTCTGACAGTCACCTTCTTTCAGTGAAGTGGCAAGCCCTACGTGAGACAATTTCCAGACAAGTATGACTTGCTTTCAAAATATGACTGAACAAAAATATCATTGACGGACAACGCATCGGATACGTTGCTGCCAATGATATTGTTTTTTCGCCTGAAAGCCATCCTAGCAAGCAAGTTTTCGCATGCACTACTTCGTTCACCACCGTTTACAAATACCGCTGAACATCGTGTGCCACGCGATATCGTGACGCATTACTAAACCGATCCGTGGCGCTCGTTTGAGAGACTAAATAGTAATATGCTTTGACACGTAACTCGGCATCTTCAAGCTTGACATACTCATGGCCAGGGCCTGCATTGACTTCCATAACCCACAAATGCCCCTGCTTATCAATTGCAATATCGATACCCAGGGCAGAAATCCAGTCTTGATAGTGCCGTTGAAAAGCCTGTGGTAAGGTCGTACTCATACGGGTTAATTCGGCTTCAATTTTGGGCCCGCGACTGCCAAACAGCCCCTTTAGAAGCGTGGGCAACCAAATCAATCCACCGCCCTGATGCATATTCGAAACAACGTGGTTGAGAATCCCAATTTCCACGTAATTCTTGACAAGTTCGAAGTCACCAACCTCATTCTTACGGACCAGCATTCTGACGTGAAAGGGCATGCCATCCGGAGTCGTTGTTTCAATGTACGGCTGGACAACATAGTTATTGTGTGTGTAATCACTTAGAAAAGCCTCCAACCCAGACGCTGTCACAGTTTGCGTTTCTTCATCCGTTTGAACCGTAATGGTTTCCTGTTGTTGGGTCATTTTTACAATACCGACGGCCTGAGCCCCATTTCCCGGTTTAACGATCACACCGCTGTACTCGTCAAGAAATGACTTAATCTGTTGACTGTCAGTGATTGTTTCAGTCGGCAGATAATAGGGTTTAAAGACTGGATCATTTTTTAAAAGCGGGTAAATCGTTTGTTTAGCGCCAATTCGATGATTCATTAAAAATGCCTGTTTAGAAAGCTTAGCTAGAAATGGCGCCGTCTTCTTTGTCACCATTAGATTATCGATCACTCTCGGAATCGGTACGGTCTTGATGACCCATTTGCCATCCTCAAAAAAGGTGCCTTTGACAGTACTAGCCACGAAGTCAAAATCCTCAGCCGCACACAAAAAGGCCTCCAGCCCGTATGCCTGACTCAATATCACCAATTGGCGCAGATAACCCTGCGGCACCCTTCCCAGCCTATAACGCCGAACAATTGCAATTGTGTTCATGATTGTTTTCCCCCGTCTCGTTGCTTATCTTTGACTACTATTCACTACGCCCGTTGTTCCCGTCTACCGGACTAAATTGCCGGTCTTAGCAACTTACCGGACGCAACAGCCGGATTGTATCACTAAAACCGTCGTTCCCAGTATCAAATAAATAGCTAATCTGAGCATCATCTGCACGGTATGTAAGTCTATTATTCCGGCCACCATTTGATTTCCACCCCTTTAAGCTGTCAGATTTCTTTGGCCTGTTTTTTGTCAGAAAGTCTTTTGTTTTTAGTGACCTATATCGACGCCTTGGTTTAACAACGCTACGTTGTTATTAATCCTATTCCGATTTAGCAAAAGATTGTGACTGATAACTTCCGATGAAGCTGTCAGGTAACCCCAATCGGTTGATCACTTTTCGCCACAATTTATCAGCATCCGCATTAATTGCAACTACAACAACCGGTGTCTGAAACTACCTTTGTGAGCCGAATGCGTATGCCTAAACCTGAAAGTCTGAACCAGCGATTACGACGAGTGGTTGAACTAGTGTTTTAACAGTTTAAACCGCCCATGTTCAAAACGTCTGTCTGCTGCTCCTATTGATTCAGTTCAGCCGTTATTTATTCAGTGCTATAAACTAATTCGTTAAGGTCGGTCATAAAATGTCAGCGTTTTCAACTAAATTTAACATTGCGGGTTATCAATTACAACAACAGTCATTGAGAATAGTGTCGGAATAAGTACATAGTGCATCCTTAAACGAGCAACCAATCATAATGGTCTTCATAAAGTTGATGGTATTAAGGTATTTGCAACTGCCACCGCTCCTAATTTTGAGGGTGCTTTTTAAAACAACACAAAGATTGCAAGTGACATGCTTATTCCTAACAAGAACGTAGATGAGCCGAAATCAGAGAATCGACCTGGGGATTCCCTGAAAATCGATCTAATTTGGACCAAACATCAAAAAAAGCACCCTTCCCCAAATGGGAATAGATGCTTGAACGCAACGATATCAAATTATCTTAACGCTTTGAGAATTGACCGGCCTTACGAGCTTTCTTAAGGCCTGGTTTGTTATTAGTCAAACTTAACTGCTATCAGTGTCTTTCTACATTACTGATATATCAACGTTTTTTGAATTTAATAGCAATCATCGTTATTCAATTTCAACGAATCATACCCATTTTTCATACAAAAAGTGATGGTATCAAATAATACTTTTTGCGGATTTTGAATAATGTTAGTCATTATAAACCGTTGGTGCTAGAAATGACATCTCGTTTTTTATAACCATACTACGGTGATTCGCGATATAAAATCACAGTTATAGAATCGGAATGAGTTAATCTAATAATTAATTAAAAGCGTGAGCACAAACTAATATGCAGACTTGAATCCTTTCACTTTGGAGGTGAATTTTGGGTATGTTGCTTTACCTTGGATGTAAATAACAAAAAGATTATTTAAGGTTTTAAGCCCTGAATACTAAGCTATTAAGAAAGCTGAATTCGGAGATCGTATCAAGTTAGTACTTACCCATTTCACTAATAAGACAGTACCATCCGCTACGTCTCAAGACGGTAAGAATCATTACGTTTCGAACAGCACAACCACTGACTAACAGCTTCACTGATTAATGAGCTGACAGATAAAAAGACCGGCCCACTCATTTTTGAGCGGGACTTTTTTGTCTTGGTTGAAGGATGCCATGATTCTGATGTATTGTGTACGATTAACAATGCTATAAGTATTTAATTGCATTATAATTAATGAAGATTATTTCGAAACATAATCAAGTAGGGGGAATTATCGTGAAAAAAAGTATGATCTTCATCGTAGCACTGACTGTTTTTGGGGGTATCGGTACTGCCCAGAACGTTGCAAGTGGTGCCAGTAAGGCGGCCAAAGTAATCAGTACGAAGAACCTTAAGAACAGTAAAGTTCACCTGTCGAAAGGCTATATATACAGTACCAGCAAATTGACCAAAGTATCGCATAATGGTCAAAATTATACACACACTACTTTTACCCGCTACTCACAAATCACGGTTAAAAAAAGTAATGGTAAGCAGGCAGTTTATCAATACATCCGGGCCGGTAAAGTGAAGGGCTGGGTTTGGCACAGTTATTTAAAGAGCGGGGCAGCACCTAGCAGCACATACAAAGTGACTGCTGCTAACCTAAAAACGTTCCAGAAAGCCTTCTTAAGCTATATGAACAAAGAACGGGCGCAACGCGGTCTATATGCTTACAAAGAAGAGCCTGATCTCGACAAGGTAGCGGCTGTTAGAGCTCAACAATTAACTGTTACATTTAACCACGTAAATGCTCTAGGACAAACACCATTTGAGGTCGGTAAATCAATGGGCGTTGATTTTTACGCTGAAAACATTTTTGACGATTTTACTGGGCGTTCCTCATGGAATGCAGTGGCTAAAGAAGAGGTCCATACCTATATTTATGATGATGCTGACAGTAACTGGGGCCACCGCGATACAATGCTCAGCAAGGATTATAAAGCACTCGGCAATGGCATTGCGATCAAAGACGGACGACTGTATACTGCACAGGATTATGCCTGACACCGCTGATGAAGAGGCAACGAAACCACAGTTAATTTGTGACAAAGCATAAACAGGATTGCGAAGGACAATAGCTGATATCTACCCTTCTAATTCAGGCAATAATATGATCAGAATATTGTTCCTCAATTGTCAAGTTAAGTGCAACACTAATGGCCTATTCTTATAATTGGTCT
>NZ_AYYR01000096.1 GCF_001435975.1 Secundilactobacillus collinoides DSM 20515 = JCM 1123 | reverse complement strand
ACTGTTGATCACGGCTTGGTAGTTTTTCTTAAGGGAGGTCATGGCCGTGTCCATGGCTGAATGTTTTGGCTGGTAGTTATTGAGGAGCGTTCCAAGATTTTGGACGCGGTGACCGCGAATATCGGTCAACAGGTCTTGATAGCTCTGGTAGGCACTGGCGAGACGTGGATCCGCGGAGAGTGCTAAGTCCACTGCGTTCTGTTGGGTCATATATTCATTGATGCCCCGTAGGAAGACGGGCTGACTAGTGTTCAGGTCATTCTGATCCTTATGGAGCAGTTTCCACTGGGACTTCAAGGCCTTATAAAGGCGCGATTTATGGTCCTCAATGGTGTGCAGAACACGCAGTCGTTCT
>NZ_AYYR01000095.1 GCF_001435975.1 Secundilactobacillus collinoides DSM 20515 = JCM 1123 | reverse complement strand
TGTCTAGTCTGAAAGGTCTAGTTGATTAGTGTTGCACTTGAATTTTAAACTGGGCTAGATGTTTTTTTATATTCTAGGGGTAAAATTGTCTTTTAGTTTAATCTGCTTCCCGCGGTTAGTCGAAGAAATAACTATAAAACGGCTTTTCATAGGCAACCGAGGCACATTGTCCAAGGCATGAGGCTGCTGCAAAATGGGCACTGAGCTCGTTTTGCAGCAGCCTCTCAACTGCCTTACCTCATTTGTTTTATTGATTTGTCTTTTCAATTTTGACGGGTTCTAATGCCGGCGTATTCAGGCTAATGTGACTATCCGAAATTCTAACAACCACCTCACCAATAATTAGGGCGATGACCGTACCAATTAGAATCGGTAACTTCGTGGGAATTTCGTTAGTGGTCAGTGGCACGATAGTAAGGAGAATACTTAATATCAGCAAGGTTTCAGGTACCCAGGTTATTACAGCAACGACGAAACGGCCGCCAGGAATTTTGAACGGTCGCGGTGTTGTTGGCTGTGTTTTCCGTAGTTTGAGAAATGCTGGAAACAACATTGCGTAAGCCAACAGAAGCGTAATGACGTTGAGTTCAAAGAAGGCCTGGAACAGATCCTGATTCGGGATTAAAGGCGAAACGACAACCAGTATTGTGGCGACCAGGCCGTTCAGGTACCCTGTACCGACTGGCATTTTGTCGTGGCTCTCAACGCTAAAGAGGTGGGGGAGCGTGTGATCTTTAGCTGCATAGTTTGCAACATAGTTGATGCCGAGCGCCCAAGATACCATTTCGGAAATGAGACTGTAGAGGAATAAGGCACCAATCACCTTAGTAAACCAGTTGGCATGGCCGATGAGGAGTGTGAAACTGCTGAGAAGTCCACTTGAAGCAGACAACTTGTCGGCTGGTATAGCGACACCGATACCGAAAGCCGCAAGCAGATAGAAGCCAGCAATCAACAAACCTCCGAAGATGATTGCTTGAGGAATTTGCTTCTTGGGGTTATCCATATCGCCAGCCATAGTGGTGACGACTTCAAATCCAAGGAAGTTAAAAACAATAATCGAGACGTTACTGAGACTGGAAAGATTGGTTTGCGGCAGCATTGTTTTTAGTGTGAAGCTGTTAGCAACCCCTTTTGTAGATGCAACGTAGATGCCAAGCACTGCAAGAGCGACAATGATGAAAATTTTTGCGAATGCAGCCAAGTTCATGATCCATTTACTATCGGCCACAGGTTTGTTACCAATGAAGACTACCGTCCAGATGAATAGCAACTGCAGCAAAATAGTCGTGATACCGTTTAACCGAAATCCGAAAACGGTCGCTGCGGTTTGGGCAAAGATGACGGCCACGCTCATGATCCAAATTGGATAGCTGATCCAATAGAGCCAAGCGAGTCTGCCACCCCAGCGCTTACCAAATGCGGACTTGACCCAAGCGTACAGTCCACCAGTGTCGGGAAAAGCGGTACCCAGTTCCGATGAAATGAGACCGTAGGGGATGAAAAAGAAGAAAAGCAGAAAAATCCACAAGAAAAACTGGGATGGCCCGATGGCAGAGGCTGGTGCAACAGATTCAACGACTAAAATAACAACAACCGCCATGAGGACGGCATCAAAGAGACGGAATTTTTTTGGTTTCACGGTGAGGACTCCCCGGTTAATTGACTTGGTTGCGCGGATGATTTTTGCATGCAATCAAGCGCTTACATAGTTTCTATATTGGGAGAATACTCTTTGTTTAGGGGGTGGACAATGGAATTTGTGTATTTTGAAACAAGTTACATCTGTTGCAAGTTGTTGGGGTGGTTTTGAGGCTGATTTTGGGTGACGTGTGTGCTTTGTTATTGAATAGTGAGACTAATGACCATAGAGTTGTGCAACTTATGAATATACATGCTCCAACTTAAAAGAGTATCGAACCAATAAACATAATAAAAAAGTTTGGAATTATTCAAACAATTCAAGTCCACAGCGCCGGTGATACGTTCCCGAGTTTTGAGCAAATTCCAATTATGTTCAAGGCCCTAAAATTGATTTCTAATCATCATTGGATATTATCACTTAAGCGAGGTAAAGGTGTTTATGTTTTGACTGAGATGTCAATCAGAAAATTTTATAGTGGTTCTGCATATGGGGAAGATATGATGTGGTTGTGTTGACAGAATAATTTCAATAAATTTCAATAAATGTCATGGTAGGAATCTAAAATTTAGTAAAATAGAGTAAGAGGTTTCACTGTATGTTATTGAGTGTTTTCAGTTTAGTTTGTTGTTTTTTTAACAGGATAGCAGCAAGTAGGTGCTTATTGATTACGAATCTGATTGAAAGGGTGCAGACACGCAAGTCTGGGCATTATTTGAATTCAAAGAAAAAGAGACCAGTTATACGAATTGATCTCGAAAAATTGCGATAATCCCTTTATGGTTGTCAGATGAAATACAATAATTCATCTGATGATTA